>DATAHB010000089.1:0-7053 GCA_036263375.1 Rhabdochlamydiaceae bacterium
ATTCTTCAAGAGTGTTTTTTGGGCTCTTGTTTCCACGATAATTGGTACGGCAGGAGAGATTCTGCAAAGGACGACTAGAATTGAAACTCCGATTGCTCCGGCAGCAATCTATCTTTCTCCCGTCGTGCTTAAAGAGGGACAATTTCCAGGAATACCGAATATGGGAAATACCGGTTTCATGAATGCTCCCATGCAGGCGATCATGGCAGACAGTGTGTATCCTGGTGTCTATAAAGAGATTTGTGAAAGAGCCAAAGCCCGTCACATCAATTTCAAGAATTTCTTAGAGCTATATACTGCGCAGAGCGGGTTTTTGTCCTCGTTTGCTTGGCCTAAAATGTTTTCAAAAGAAGATAAAGACGAGTCGCCTTTAAATGTTGTGAATGTGAGAGATGTTCTTGTAATGTTAATGAGGCAAAGGAGTAGCCTTAACTATGATTCTCAAGGGTTTCAAGAGCGCTATCCTATTATTCATCAGAAGATCGGTGAGTTTTCAAAGGTTAGAAGAGAGGCTGATTTCCCGCAAGTTGCTGATGATAATCCCGGGCTGCAGAAAGAATTTACATTAATGAAAAAAGATCCGCCGATACTCCGGTTCTTCGATAAAGAAAGAGCAGAGATCACAAATAAAATCTTAGGATTTGACGCCTACCTTAGCTTTATCCATGCCTATGAGATTGCAGTGGAGCAAAAACTGCCTATTGTTTCGTTTGGAAGATGGTCTCGTACGCCGATCGGCAATATCTGTCATTTGATCCATGGAGCAGGTGGGAATTCACAGAAAGATGTGGAGGAATTTTTACATTGTCTCTCTGAATATGTGCTACCTGGTGACTTCCCCGAGGTCTTTTTCCCTCTTGCCTATGAGCGTCGGTGGGAAGAGTGTCCAGAGGCTGAACAAGATAGTGAGAAATTGCAAGAATTAATCGATAAACATAAAAATCCCAGAGATGAGAATGATCTCCTGACAGTAATTCCCAATGATAAAAAGATCGTTGATGCGGCGACTCCTGAAAACATTTTAAAAATTAAAACCTTGCTGCGGGAAGGTGTCAGCGGAGCAAGCTTATTGGAAGAGACTTTTCAAACGAAAAAAGCTGCAACAGGTCCTCATGATCCCAATAAGCAGACGCATTATTATATCAACACTGTAGGCATTGTGAGAAAGTATTATTTGGTGGAAGAGAAAATTATTCCTCCTAAAAAAAGTAGAATGCCTGAAAGGATTATCTTAGAGCTCATCCGCTATAAGTGGAAGGGGGAGGAAAATGAAAAAAGACAGGAAAAGATTGGTTGTGCCATTACAATGCCCAAAAAGATCAAAATCTGCGGCAAAAGGTATCAGCTAAAGTCGATCGTACTCCATGATGGGGTGCCTGAGAAAGGGCATTATTATACGATTATCAATAAGCAAGGACAATATTGGTATGCTAGCGATGCGACGGTTGGCCGGGCAGAAGAGGAGCATGTTCGCCAAGCGGACAAAGATGGATATCTTTATTTTTATGAAAAATGTCCGCGTAGGTTGAAATTAGAAGATGCGTTGTAACAATTTCGTAATATCGTGATACGTGAGGTAGACGAAAAGGATCACGATCAAGATAACAAAGGGAAGGATGAGTTTTTCCATTGTCTTGGCCTTCAGAGGCTTTTTGGTGATGGCTTCAATCGAGGCAAAGACAATATGGCCGCCGTCCAAGACGGGGATCGGAAGAAGATTTAAAAATGCTAAGTTCAAGCTGATAAATCCCAGCCAGAAGACGGCGTCTTTGATGCCGTTAGACCAGCTATTTTGAAGCGCTTGCACCATCCCGACAGGTCCTGAGAGCGCTTTGGGACTGATGAACCCTGTCAAAAGGCTGGTTAATGTTTTCCATGTCTGATCGACCACGTCGCCAAAGAGTGTAATAGGCGATGGATTATAAGCGACAGTCCGGTCGCGAAGGTGAGCTCCAAGCATGAGTCTTTTTTGAGATTCCTCAAGAAGGGTTAATTCCTTCTGGCGCTGATCGGCATTTTCAATTTTTTCGATGAATTTTTTCTTGATCGCCAGATCCGCCTCGGCTTGGGCTTTGTTTTTAGGATCGAGAGCGAGTTCAGAAAGCGGTTTGAGGTTGACGGGAGGAAGAAGGACTAAGTTATCGGTTTGCGCAATGGGATGGGCCGAGCCCATGTTTGAAACAATCTGCTCCAGGGAAGATGGCTTAAACGACGACTCAAAAATAGAATCGGCTGTTTTCCAAGAGGGGATGGAAGCCTCGTCAGCTCTTTGAATGATCACCGTTGCATTTCGATTTTGAATGGTTTTTAAAAACTCGATGGTATTTGACACGGGCGTTCCATCAACGGCGACAATACGGTCTCCGGGCTGCAAGACAACTGTCATGGGATGGCGGGGATCAGCAGTAGGCTCGACTTTATCGGCATTACAATCCATGTAAGAAACGCTTTTTTCAACAACCCCTTCGTGATTTAAAAGATAAGGAATAAAATAGAGTTGAGAGGTTCGTACGAGGTAGCCCGCTTCATGCTGCCAATCTTCGATTTCACTTTTTTGGTCTTGGGTTATGCAAAGATCGGAAATTTTTAGACGGGGGATCTTTGCCAGGAATTGTTTTCCGTCACGCTCGATAGTGAGGACAGACTTAGAGTCATTTAAGACACTCGAGAGCTGCTGAGCTGAGAAAATTAAGTCTCCATCGACCCAAATGATGCGGTCTCCTTTTTGGATGCCTGAATTTTTCAGTGGAGAGGCAGGAGAGGAGAAATCATCAAAGATCAGATATTGGGCAGGAATGATCCCGAGTTCTTGGATGGGAAGGGTAGATGATTTTGGAATGGGAAGGACAATGGTGAACGGTTGTTTCTGTCCTGAGAGGTAGTTGATCTCATTCCCTTTCAGAGTTGCGCTCTTTCCATCGATATAAAGGGAGATGAGAAGATCCCGATATCCTCCGACGGACTTTCCATCAAGGGTGGTGAACTCATCCCCAGGGCGGATCCCATTGGTATAGAGCTTGGACTGCGGGTCGACATAGCCAATCACATTGGTATATTCCTGGAATGGCTTTTCCTGGCCGCCAGTGGCCCAGATGACGCAGAAAGCTGCAAATGCAAAGACGATATTCACAAGCGGACCTGCAAACGCCACTTTGATCCGGTCGAAAGGTTTTTTCCCATAGAATCCATCGGGGATTTGATGAGGCTCAAGGTTGCCTTTTTTATTCATTCCGGCGATGCCGACATAGCCTCCGAAGGGGAGCATGCAGAGTTTCCATTTGACTCCCTGGAAGGTCCATTCCTTGATCGGGGGGCCAAATCCAATAGAAAAAACTTCAACTGTCATCCCTACACGGCGCGCAACGAAATAGTGGCCGAGTTCGTGGATGAAAATTAAAAATCCCAAACCTAAGATTGCTAAAATTAAATAAAAAATACTGGTAATCATAATTATTGTCTTATTAAACCTTTTGATGCCCTAAATGTCAATGAGAGGATGAAGAAGAAGGAAATCAAGGTGACAACAAGGCCTCCAGTCGATAAGGGGAGGTGGTAGACGGACAAAAAATGCCTTGAAAGTGCCACACCGATGAGTGCGGTGCAAAGACCTAGCCCGATTCCCAAAAGGAGTAGAGATCTGAGACGGTGCGTCCATTGACGGGCAATCAACGTCGGTCCGACGAGGAATGAAAGGACTAAAATGACACCGACCGCACGGAATGACGCAATTAGCGTTAGAGCGGTCAAAAACATCAGCAGGTAATGAAATGTTTTAGTCGGAAGACCTAAAGAGAAAGAAAATTTTTCATCAAACGCCGTCATCACCCACTGGCGGAAGAACAGGCCCATCAAAACTAAATTTAACGCCGCAATCAACCAAATGAGTTTGAGATCTTCAAAATGGAGCGCATCGACATTACCAGTAATAACCTCAACACCCAAGTGGCTATTGCGGGTAAAGACGGTGACTAAAATAATTCCTAGGGCAAATAAGGTCGTGAAAACAAGCCCAATCGCGGCGTCTTCTTGGAGTTTGAGAAGGTCGCGAGCAAGCTCTGTGAATAGAGTGGTTAAGAGGGCGGAGACAAAGGCACCGACAAGAAGAATTCTCGGATCAATAGTGAGATCGGTTTCAGGCGCAAAAAAAAGAAGATAGGCGATAACGATTCCCAGCAGTGTGGTGTGGGAGAGGGAATTGGCCATCATCGTCATTTTCTTCAGTGTCAAAAAAGTTCCCAGCAGGACAGTTGAAAGCGCAATGCCCATGAGGACAAGCAGCTGCACTTCATCGGAGGCTAGCTGGTCGAGTTGAAGTTGTCCTGTTAGTCTGCGGAAAAGGACTGCGAAGAATCCAAAAAAATTCTCCCCCCAATACGGATTCAAAGGTGGGTTCATGAGAGCTCCGGATTGGCAGGAGGGATGGGTTGATGATGAGGATCGTGCCGGGGATTGCGGAGCAATTCAGTGAGTTCTTTTTCCAGTTCGGGCGAGAATAGGTGTTCGAGCTCTTCTGCCGTACGATGGACTTTCTCGACTTTTTGCCCCATGTAGTCGACGAGATAGACTTCCCAAAGCCTGTGAAGTCGGATGATCTTTTCCGCTGCTTCTTTGCCTAGAGATGTGAGTTTCCCTTGAGAATCTATCCACTTACGCTGTTTTAATTGCCACCGGATCAGGGGAGAAAAGAGTTTTTTTTCTCCTTTCCACAGCGATTTCAACGCATTTTCTAACGCGCATCGGAAACTAAACCGCCGCATGCGTAGAAAGCGTGTGATCAGGCCGCTGCGGGGAGCCAGCAGCAGGCTCAAGAAACAAAAAAGAGAAGAGATGAGCAAGATCATTGGCCCCGTCGGCAGTGAATAGTCTCCTTGCGGGATGACAACAGAGAGATAATTGCCCAAAAAACCTGCAGCTATACCAAAGAGCCCTGCAAGGGCAAAATGATACGATAGCCGGTTTGTCAGGGGACGAGCTGCAACAGCAGGGCCGATCAACATGCCTGCCATGAGGACGACGCCGACGCTGCGGATGCCGATGACAATGGCCAAGACAATCAGAAAAAACAAGATCTCATCTAATCGTTTAGACATGATACCGAGTGTTTCAGAGAACAACGGGTCAAAGTTGACCGCTTCTAAATACCGGTAGAAATAGAGGATGAAGCCTACGATGACTAAACTCAAGCAGCCGTAAATGAGGATATGTATGTTTGTCATGGTTGCCGCTTGTCCATAGAGAAATGTCAAAGCTTGCTTGTACCACAGGGGATAGCTTTGTTGTAGCCGGCTGGCAATCAAAATACCCAGACCGAAAAAGGACGCCAGTACAAAACAGAGAGCGCTGTCGGCTTTGACACGGATCTTAGTTTCTAAGAAATTCAAAGTTTTGAATCCCAAAAAAGCGAAAAGGAAAGCTCCGCAAAGAACAGCAAAGGAATAGAATTCATCAAAAAACGGAGCTGATACGAAGACCCCGATCACAACGCCCGGAAAGGAAGCGTGGGAGAGCGTCTCTCCCAGAAGCGATCTTTTCCTGAGAAAGACCACAACTCCGACGAGGGCTGAAGCAAAACACATGAGCATGCACCCGATGGTTGAGGGGCGCAAGATTGGATCTGTGAAAAAATTGACAAGCGGCGTCACAGCAGTCCCGATGTTTTATTTTTGGCTTTGATGGCGGCTTCATCGAGGAGTATGCTGCTGCGTCCGTAGGTTCTCCAGATATTTTGCTGATTAAAGATATCAGTAACAGGGCCCGCTGCGATCAAGCATGTATTGAGCAGGATCAGCCAGTCAAAATAGTTTTCTGTCGAGGCGAGATTGTGATGGACGATCAAAAGCGATTTTCCTTTTTTTCTCAAAGCTTCGAATAAGCCCACCAGTGTTTTTTCTGTTGCCATATCGATACCGGCAAACGGTTCATCCAAAAGATAGATATCGGCGTCTTGAACAAGAGCTCTAGCGATAAAGAGCCGTTGCTGCTGGCCTCCTGAAAGCTGACCAATCTGCCGGTCCGCAAAAGGGAGCATTTCGACCTCGCTCAAAGCTTGCCGCGTAGCTTCCCGGTCTTCTTTCGAAGCCCATTTCAAGAGCCCCATTTTTCCGTACCGTCCCATCATCACTAAATCAAAGGCGGTGATTGGAAAATCCCAATCGACGGATGATCGTTGAGGGACATAGCCAATTTTTTTTCTGACCTTGGAAAGAGGCTTTCCAAAAAAAAGAACGGTGCCGCTAAGCGGTTTGACCAACCCTAAAAGCGCTTTCAGGAGAGTGCTCTTTCCTGCGCCGTTAGGTCCTAAGATTCCGGTAATTTTCCCTTCGGGAATCACAAAATTGATATCCCATAGAACGGAGGTTTTTTCATAATTAACGGTGAGCTGTTCGACTTCCAAAATATTCATTGCCAAGCCTCGTAAAGAACGTTGATATTATGCTCCATCATGTTTTGATACATGCTGGAATTTCCCAACGTATCGGAATCAAGGGCTTCTTTGGCAATCCGGACAGGAATCCCTTTTTCTTTGCATACGGAGAGGATCTTCTTCAAGGAGTCTTTGCCGACATTCGACTCGGTGAAAATCACTTGGACATGATGCTTGGTCAAATAATCGATGACATTTTGGATGTCTTGGCAGCTAAGCTGGCCGTCGGGAGCTAGCCCTTCAGGGGCGCAAAAACGGTCTTCCCAATCACTTCCCTCAATGAGATAACGGCGGGTAAAATAATTGAAGGCATCGTGGCTAGTGACTAGATACCTTTTTTCCGGAGAAATCATCTGAATTTTTTTGAATAAAGAGGCATCGAGCGCAAGCAGGCTTTCTCGGACCTGCTTGCCATTGGTTTGGTAATAGAGGCTGTTTGCTGGATCGATTTCGGACAGTGCCTGAACAATCGGATCGATGATTTCTGCCCAGAGCGTAATATCGAGCCAGATATGGGGATCGATTTGCCCGCGTTCAACCAAAATGGCCTGAGGATTTTTTTCACGGATACGATCCCCTAGCGCGATAGCTTTAGGATGCTGCTCAAGTTGGTGTCGGAGGCTCGCTCC
>DATAHB010000090.1:0-10901 GCA_036263375.1 Rhabdochlamydiaceae bacterium
CGAAAGAGGTCTAAAATGACGCGCAAAAGTGGTTTATTACTCCTTTGCGTTCTTGTATTATTCGTTCTAGGGCTTTCCATGGTGTTCAATACCACCTCGGCCGAAGTCCTAGATCGAGCGCTTTGTAAAAGCACACATCATGCAGTCATCCGACAGCTGCTGTACGCTATACTGGCCGGAATTTTAGCTGCAGGCGTCTGGTTTTTAGGCTTTGATCAAATACTCCGCCTCAGCGGATTTTTTCTTGCCTTTGTCACCTTCCTTCTCGTCCTCGTTTTTATCCCCGGGATTGGTCAGTGCTTGAATGGTGCGCACCGCTGGCTCGGCATTGGAAGCTATTCTTTTCAGCCGTCGGAACTTGCCAAATATCTGATCCCGCTCTATTACATCTCCTATGTCACTTCTGCAAAAACGACGATCGTGCTTAAAGACTTTCTCAAATTGCTTTTAAAACTTGCCGTTCCCATGGGCCTGATTTTAATTGAGCCCGATAACGGCACCGTGGCGATCATCTTATCGAGTCTTTTGGTCCTTTTTTTGCTGACCAAGATCCGCTGGGTCTATTGGGGTCTGCCACTGCTCGTGATCGTGGTGGCAGGAGTCGCTGCTGCTTCTCAGATGCCCCATGTCCATAACCGTATCCAGATCTATCTCCATCCAGAATTAGATCTGCAAGGCAAGGGTCATCAGCCGCATCAAGCTAAGATTGCCGCGGGCTCTGGCGGGGTATTTGGGAAGGGCCTTGGAGAGAGTCTGCAGAAACTCAACTATCTGCCCGAAGCTCGGAGCGATTACATCGCCGCGATTTTTGCCGAAGAGTTTGGTTTTATCGGCATCTGCCTCCTCGTTGTTCTTTACACCCTCATCGGCTATTTGGGTTTTTCAATTGCGGCTCAGACAGACAACCTTCCTGCTTTTTATACCGCTTCTATTTTTACTTTTCTGATCTGTTTTCAAGCGTTTTTGAATTTGGGAGTCGTTTCGGGATTATTGCCAAGCAAAGGGACGAATCTTCCTTTTTTCAGCCACGGAAGCTCTTCCTTGCTTGCCAATTTGATTGTGATCTGCATCATTTTAAACATTGCTAATAAGAAAAATTATGCCATTACCTAAAATATTAATCGCGACCGGAGGGACTGGAGGCCACATTTTCCCTGCACAGGCCCTAGCGCTTGAACTTCTCGAAAAAAATTACGATTTGCTCTTTGCAGGAGGTGGACTCAAGTTTAACCGGTATTTTAACCGCAGCAGATTTCCTTATGCGCAAGTTGCCAGCGCAACACCATTCAAAGGCAATCCGTTTAAATCGCTTTTTCAGATTGGTAAAGGGGTCAAGGAAAGTTTAGAGCTGATTGATCGGTTTAAGCCCGATATGGTTGTCGGGTTTGGCAGTTTTTATTCTTTTCCTGTTCTTGCAGCCGCGCGCTGGAGAAAAGTTCCCATCCTTCTTTTCGAACCCAATGCTATTTCCGGAAAAGTTAATCGCCTTGTCTCAAAATGGGCGGTTTTATCTGCCGTTCAATTTTCTGAAGCTGGCCACCAGCTATCGGGGACTATCATGGAAGTGAAAATGCCTGTCGGCGAAAGGAAACAACTCGATGCCAAAGTCGCCAGAGATTATTTCTATCTCGATCACGAAAGGTTCACCTTCCTGGTTTTTGGCGGATCGCAAGGCGCCGAATCGATCAACCGACTTTTCTCTGAGACCATCATAAAAATCACTGCTCCTTTTGCGTTTCAAGTGATCCATATTACAGGAAGGACCGATACCGCAGAAATCATCCGCCGCGGGTACGAGGCCGCCGGCATCCGCGCGTGTGTCAAAGCGTTTGAAGAGCGGATGGACCTTGCATGGAGCGCTGCCAATGCTCTCATGGGTCGCTCCGGAGCTGGCTGCATCGGCGAGATGATCAAGTTTGAAGTCCCCGGCATCCTCGTTCCTTTCCCCAACGCTGCGGATGATCATCAGACAAAGAACGCTCTCTTTATCGAAAAACAAGTCGGCGGGGCCATCACCTGTCCTGAATCGTCTCTCACCTCAGAACTGCTCAAACCGCTGCTAGAAAAGATGATGCAGCCGTCTGAACTTAAAAAAATGAAAGCAGCCATTGCATCATTTAAACAAGATAAGCGAAAAAAAGAACTCGCATCTGTGATATGCGATATCCTTAAGGAGAAAACAGCGTGAAATACCATTTTATCGGCATTGGTGGTATCGGCATGAGCGCGCTTGCCCATATTCTACTCAAACGCGGCGCCAAAGTTCAAGGGAGTGATGCCGCCGCAAGCTACGTCACGGAAGGACTTCAAAAAGCCGGAGCCGAAGTCTATGCAAGCCAAAGCACAGACTATCTCAAAACTCCGTGTACTACCATCTACGGGTCTGCCATCAAGGCCGATCATCCCGAATACAAAGCCGCCATCGACCAAAAATTCCCTGTGCTGCACCGTTCCGATCTCCTCACTCAGCTCATGGAAGGATACCGGCCGCTGCTCGTTGCCGGCACGCATGGAAAAACCACCACGGCGTGCCTTCTGACGCATGTTCTCGACGTTGCCGGCATGAATCCTACCTTTGCCCTTGGAGGAGTAGCGCTCAACTTGTATTCCAACGGCGATCAAGGAAGTGGAGAGTATTTTGTCGCAGAAGCCGATGAGAGCGATGGCACGTTTTTAAAATACCCCGCCTACGGCGCCATTATCACCAATGTCGAAGAAGAACATCTCGATTATTGGAAAACAGGGGAGGCCCTCAACGAGGGATTTAGGCAATTTGCGAAAAAATCGTCTCTGCTCTGGTGGTGCGCTGACGATCCGATTCTCTCTGGTTTTTCCCTTCAAGGACATAGCTACGGATTTTCCACTAAAGCGCACCTGCAGATCAAAACCTACAAGCAACAAGGCTTTAAACTGGTCTTCACTTTGGCTTTCCAAGGAAAAATATACTCCGATGTTGAGCTTGCCTTGGTCGGCAAACATAACGTCGAAAATGGCGCTGCCGTCTTTGGAATGGCTCTTGAACTCGGCATCTCCGAAGAGGCCATCCGTGAGGCCTTCAAAACCTTTAAGGGCGTCAAGCGGCGCCTAGAGAAAAAAGGGGAGAAAAGGGGTGTTTCTCTCTATGATGACTACGCTCATCATCCGACCGAGATTATGACAACCCTCAAAGGAATCCGGCAAGCGATCGGAGAGCGCCGTCTTGTTGCTCTGTTTCAACCGCACCGCTATACCCGTGTGAGAGATTGCTGGAAAGAGTTTGTCAAAGCCTTTGACGATGCCGATGTTGTCTTCATGACAGATATCTGGAGTGCAGGAGAAAAATCGATCGAAGGGATTACAACTGAAAAATTATACCAAGAAATTAAATCCAGGAGCCCCTTCCCTGTCTTCTATCATCCCCGTGCAGAATGTTCGGCTGCAATCGCATCTTATTTAAGACCCCACGACGTCGTCGTCTCTATCGGCGCCGGAGATATCACAGACGCCTGTACTGAGATCCTTCAGCATGAAATCAAACCGTTTCGTTTGGCCATCTGCCAAGGGAGTAAATCCGCTGAACATGAAGTCTCTCTCCGTTCGGCTAAAATGATCATGAGCGAAATGAATCCCGATTATTACACCACCCAACTCTTCACCATCACTAAAGAAGGTATCTGGACAAAAGGGGGCAAAACAAAAACACTTCCGGAAGTGGTTCAAGAACTCCTCACCTGTGATCTTGCCTTTCCTATCCTCCACGGACCCTTTGGAGAAGACGGCACTCTCCAGGGGTTTTTCGAAACGATAGGCCTTCCTTATGTCGGAGCCGATTACCGGTCCTGCGCTCTTTCAATGGATAAAGCCTTGACTAAACATATTGTCGCACGGCATGGCGTTGAAGTGGCCCGTTTCATTGAATTCAACATGCATGAGTGGGAGGAGCGTCCTGAAGAGACACTACAAACGATCCTCAAGGAATTTACCTTTCCGTTCTATGTCAAGGCGCTCCATCTTGGATCGACGATTGGCGTCCATCGTGTCAAAAATGAGCAGCAAGTCAAAGATGCCCTCGAAGACATCCGTCGCTTAGATTATAGCTTCCTCGTCGAAGAAGAAATGCAGGGGCGCGAGATTGAGTTTGGATTCATCGGTAACTTTGATGTAGCGGTTGCCGATCCTGCAGAAGTGACCCGCTCCGAAGAGATCCACACCTACGAAAATAAATATAGCGCCACAGGCATGCCATCGATCCCCAAAGCTCCGATGCCGCCAGAAGTGCTTGCTCGCGGCAAGGCCTGTGCCTTGAAGGTCTATCACGCCGTCGGCTGCACAGGGCTTGCGCGGATCGATTTTTTCTTAAAACCCGACGGCACTTGGGTGCTTAATGAAGTCAATCCTATCCCCGGATTCACTCCGACCAGTGTTTATCCCGTCATCTGGAAATCGGAAGGCATCCCCTTGAGCGAAGTTATCGACCGCGTGGTTATTGCAGGGCTTCATCGTCATCGATATCATGAACGACATTTACGGCCTCCTGCTAAACCGCCCATCGAATTATGAAACTCGTTCAGTCGCTCGCATGGATTGTAGGTTCAGCCCTTTTCATCACAGGCGGCACCTACAAAGGGGTTCGTCATTACCGCAGCCGACATTCCCAGGTGGCTCCTTCCTATTTATGCCGGATTGTCCAAACAGGCCCCCAGAGAGAAGCTCTCAAAACAACCTATCTTGCCGAGCTTATGAAGATTTCGGCCGACCGGCCTGTGACAGCCGATTCTTTTGATCTCATTGCCGCACAGAAAAGATTGTTGTCGTGTCCGTTGATTAAAGAGGCCAAAGTCAAGCTCACAGCTCCTGATACTGTCTATGTCGACTATACCGTGCGGCAGCCGCTTGCCTCCCTCTATGATTTTGAGAATATCGCCCTCGACGATGAAGGATATCCTTTTCCGGTTTCTCCCTTTTTCTCGCCAAAAAAACTTCCTGAAATCTACCTCGGCATTAGGAATTTCTATTGGGGCCAGCCTCTCAAAGAGCGGAATGTTGAACTGGCTCTGACTATCTTGCAGCTTCTCAATCGGCTTTCTCTCCATGTCAAACGGCTCGATGTCTCAAAAGCCTTCCTTCCTAGTCTTGGCCGGCGTGAAGTGGTTCTGATTGTAGAAGAGCAAGGCTACACGAAAGCACTGAGACTCACCCCCAAGAGCTTTGCTCAAGAACTCGGCAACTATTTGGAGCTTCGCCCGAAGCTTCCTGCGGTAGCCCAAATCATCGATTTGAGAATCCCGCAGCTGGGCTTTATTCAGAGTCAGTCTCCGAATTAAGTTACTGTTTCATGTGCTCGATGATCGACGTTTCCAGTTCTTCATTCTGATAATGTTTTGCCAGGGCAATATACTCATCCTTCGTATCAGCATTGACGCTTTTGCAGAGGTGCTCGAAACAAAGCTGCTCCAGATGGGGCATGTGATACTGATCAGAAAAATTCACCAAATTGCCAATCTGCTTCACTGAAGTGCCCTCTAACTTCAATTCTCCAGTATAGAAATAGTCGACCAGTATCTTAGCACTTTTTTCTTCGAAGGTCTCCATGACAATGGGAATCACGGCTCCGTGCTCGGCTTCTTTGCGCTGATTTTGGAACATTGCTTTAAATACTGGCGATTTGGCTGACAAAACCGTGCTATGAACCTTGAAGCATTTTTCGCCAAACTTTAAGATGCAATCGGTCCGAAACTCCTCTTTTCTGGCATTGATCATAAAATCAGTGGTTGGGTTGAGCCAGTGAGCATCGGGGTGCCATGTTACAGTGATGGTTTGGGGAGGCTTCTCGTTGTCGATGTGTTTCACTTCGATCCCATAGCTATATAGCATCTGTGCGATGATGCGTAGGTGTTGGATGAAGGGGTCGTGGTAGTAGCCTGAAGAGGGCTTGGCTATGGATTCCAGGGAGATGCAGCACGATTGATGAGAAAACTGTGCTTTCTTAACAGCAGCGACAACTTTTTGAATAAATGCGGGATCCTGATTTTTACATTCGTACTCCCAGTTTAACCGCTCTGCTATGTGCTTATATTGCCATGAGGGAATATTCTTCAACGCCTCACTCAAGTCAAAATCTTGTTTCAGATTGACAAGCTTGAATTTGAAATCGACCAAATTTGCCATAACTTGCTCCTTTTTAGAGGGGAAGTATAGGCTCACGTCCCTCATCCTTCAACCCTAAAAGTTTTTTTCACGGCTTCTGTTTCTGACTCCCATTGTGACACAACGATCTCGGTTTGACATAATAAAAATGACCCAATAATATGCCAAATTGGAAAAAAAAATTAGAGGCTAGACATGTTACGTAACTACACTATGAGTAGTTTTCCCAATGGCTGGTATGCCGTATGCACGCTAGAGGACCTACGAAAACAAAAAGTATTCCCCATCAAATCCCTTGGAAGGGATATGGTCGCCTTCCAAACGGAATCAGGGGCAATTAGTGTGCTTGATGCTCATTGTCCGCATCAAGGTGCTCATCTTGGATATGGAGGAACAATTAAGGGAGAAACGATCGAATGTCCTTTCCATAAATGGGGCTTTGATCGATCAGGAAAATGCCAACATGTTCCCTATGCAAAGTGCGCTCCCAAGGGAAAAAAATCCCAGCTGCATGCTTATCCGACCATCGAACGCTTGGGAATGGTGGTGATCTATTATAGCGAGGATTATTCTGCTCCAACATGGGAGATTCCTCAATTTTCGGACGATTTGCAGGGGAATTGGACGAAGATCGATTACTCCGAGATGATAATAAAGACACATATTCAGGAACTTCCTGAAAATGGGATTGATACACAGCATTTTGAACCCGTGCATAGGTCTGAAGAAAATAGCATCGAATTAGATGAAAATCAGCCTTTCGGACCACAATTGATATTTGCCCTTAATTTGGTCTATCCTGGTGGCGGGATAGGGAGATTTGGTAAAAGAGTCCCCGTCCGTGTTCAGTGGAGATATAATGGCCTCAGCATTCTCGACAATTATGTCACTCTAAGAGACTATCCTATGCAGCTCCGCCAATATTTCTTCTTTACTCCACTTGACGAAGAAAGAGTGCGCCTTCAGATGGGCTTATGCATAAATAAAGACAAGATAAAGCTTCCAAGTTTTCTCCGCTATTTTGTAATTAAGCTTATTGAAAAGGGAAATAAAAAGATCCTGTTGGGTAATTTTGAAGAGGATCGGGCGATTTGGGAAAATAAGATATACCGTGCACCTCCTATTCTCTGCTCAGAAGATGGCCCGATCACGCATTATAGAAGATGGGCGAAGCAATTTTATTCTCAAAAAACGGGAGATCCTCAACCTGAAGAAATCAGTGATACCCCTTTGAAAAGCTACTCAGAGACAGTAGCAACCTAGTGCTCTGTTTCAAAAGTTTTTGACGCGCTTCAAAAACCAATTTTTCACGCAATTTCCCTAGTCTTGAACCCGCTACTCAAGAGAAAAGATATGCAAGCCTCGGAGCCATAGCAGCTATTGCCGCATTAAAAAGCCTACTGACTTGCATATCTAAATTGAAGACACACTCTTAATTCCACCCATTAATAAATCCAGCAATTAAAACGTATAGAATTAATTAGAAATTATTGGGATGAAGGCTTGCCTCAAAAAGGGAGAGATGGTAAATTACCCTCTGTAAAACTTTTAACCCCACTTGGAATATGAAGGATTTCGTTGCCTATATCATCAAGAATCTCGTAGATCTACCAGACGCTGTCGATGTCAATATTATCGAAGGAGAACAAGGAACTGTTGTCGAAGTTAAAGTCTCTCCCCAAGATGTAGGCAAAATCGTTGGCCGTCAAGGACGTACGATCAAGGCTCTCCGGACTATCGCGATGACCGTTGGTGCTCGAGTCGGCCGCCGCGTCCGCCTCGAAGTGATTCAATAACTTGCTCTTAAAGAACAATTTTTATACTCTCATTTAAAGTATGCTCTTCGTTTATTTGAAGAGCATCTAATAAACAAAACTAAACTGTTTATTGGAGGTTAGGTGTCAGGAACTGCTTTTGGGAATAAAGAACTTCAAAGCGTTATCAACCCCTTTACCGTCCCTCTACGTCAAAAATTGCCTCCTGTTCCCAAAAAAAAGAAGGTTATTATCCTAGCTGGGCCCACCGGTGTCGGCAAGACGAAAACGTCTCTTCTCATGGCAAAAGCCATAGGTGGGGAGGTCATTTCGGCAGACTCAATGCAAGTCTATCGCGGGATGGACATTGGGACATCTAAAGTCAAACCGGAAGAAAGGGGAAATGTCCGGCATCACCTCATCGATAGTCGAGATATTGACGAAACTTTCAATGTTGTCGATTTTTTCCACGAATCTGAACAAGCCTTTCGGGAAATTTACGCTCGCGACCATGTTCCGATTGTTGTGGGCGGCACAGGCTTTTATATCCATGCCCTGATCTATGGGCCTCCCAAGGGGCCTGCTTCAGTGCCCGAGGTGAGGAAAAAACTCGAAGATGAAATGACGGAAAAAGGGTCTCTTGTCCTTTATGAGCGGTTAAAAGGACTTGATCCCGAATACGCCGCAACGATCACTTTCCGAGATAGGCATAAGATTATTCGTGCTTTAGAGATCATGACGCTAACCAATCAAAAAGTCTCCTTTTTTGAGAAGGGGATCGTTCCATTGCAAGAGTACGATTTTAGATGCTGGTTCCTCTATATGCCAAAAGAAATTCTTTACCCGATGTTGGAGGAGCGATGTGAAAAAATGGTCTTAGAAGGGTTGATCGAGGAGGTCAAAAAACTCGACCAAGAGGGGGTTCGGAAGAACACCTCGGCATCGCAAGCTATTGGATACCGACAATGCCTCGAGTTTCTCCAAACTGCCCAATCAGAGGAAGACCGGCGCCATTTCCTCGAATCGTTTAAACAAGCTTCACGGAGGTATGCTAAGCGGCAGATGACGTGGTTTCGGAAAGAGCCCCTTTTCCGATGGCTAAATACCCATAAAACGGGCGCAGAGACCGCTGTAGAGATGATCATCCAAGACTATGAGCAGAGTTAACTAGCCCCTTGTTAACAAAGTTTTTGACGCAGCCCAAACGTTAAAAACTGTTGCTTAAGGAGCACTAGCTTTAAAAGAAAGCTTCGAGTAAAATCTCCTACTACAATCAATATTTTGATGCTTCAGTCTTGAGAGATGATACTTAGCGTCAATGAAATACTTGAAGGTTGCATAAAAAATCTTATGACAAGCGAGATCAAAACTTCTGCTCCAGAAACCAAACAGGAGGCTAAACAGGAAAAACCTTCTTCGCCTGTTTTGCAAGAACTCAGCGTTGAGCTGGAGAAGACTGCTTCTAGGGAAGAAAAGATTCAAAAATGCCTCGCTGTCATGCGAGCTGCCTTGTCGGAAAAAGCCGTCCGTTTTAAAGACTATTGGGAGGCGAAAAGACTCTGTCTTCCACTTTTCAAAGAGGCTCTCGCTGCTCCAGTCCGATCGACACTTTGGATCCAATATGTTGAAATCTCTACAGAAGCCCGCCATCTGAAAGAGACGCTCGACGAACAGTCAGCTTTTGCCATGGAGCAAATCGACTTGGCAATTCAAGCGATTGAAACTGATCTTGCGAAAATGGATGAGCTGATTGCTCAAACCTCGGAGTGGGCTATTCCTGACCAATGCGAAACGCTCCGTCATAAGAAAGAGTTCTATACAACCCTACAGCGGGAACTCGATCTTCTCAACACGCTTGCTTCGCGCGTCAATAGTTTTCGCAAAGAGGTGATCCGCACTGAAATGCGGATTCGTTTTAAAAACAAGTTTTTCGACCGTCTTTCCAAGGCCGGCGATCAGATTTTTCCTCGCAGAAAAGAGCTCATTCGACAAATTTCGACACAGTTTCTCAGCGATGTGAAACTCTTTGCTTTAAAATGCCAGACAAAAGAGATGAGTAAGGACCTTTCGATCTTTGTTCTCCGTGATGAGATTAAATTTCTCCAGATCTTAGCCAAAGAAATGACCCTCGACACGCGCGCATTCACCGAAACACGGCTTGAGCTCAGCAAATGCTGGGATTTCCTCAAAGAGTGCGATAAAGAACGTAAAAAAGAAATGGCTGAGAAGAAAGAGTCTTTTAAGAAAAACGTCGAACTGATCATGGACAAAATCCGTCCTTTGGCCCAGAGATGCGGAGTCGAGACCTTCACGATGGATGAGGCAATGAAACAGTCCAGCGAGATCTTGAGTTTTATGAAGACGATCGAGCTGGGCCGGGATGAAGTCCATTTTCTCAAAGACGAGATTGCAAAAGCCCGCACCCCCGTCTATGAAAGAGAGAGAAAAGTCCAACTGGCGCGTGAGAAAGAAATTGAAGAATCACAACGTCAAAGACTGGGCAAAATTGAAGACTTTAAACGCCGCCTCCAAGAGACGTGTGATCAGGTTTCCGAGAAGAGCATTGAAGAGCTTTTATCCTCCAAGGATGAGCTCGGCAAACAGCTCTCAGTTTTAGCTGCAACCCATGCAGAAAAGGAACTGCTTGAGCATTCCTTAAAAGAGCTCCGTGATCGCATCATCGATAAAAAAGAGAAGGCCGTTGCTTCTCTTTCCGATGAAGAACGGAATTCCCTCCAGCATCTTAAACAGAGGCTCGAAGAATGGAAGGCGCAAAAACAAGAAATTCGTATGCAGCTTGAGACATATCGAAGAGCACTAGCCGGTTCTGGTTTTGATTTCGAAAAAGCAATGCGTTATCGGGAACTCATGAACGAAGAAAAAGTTCGCCTCGATAAAGCCAATCATGCTATAGAAGAAATTGAGACTAAAATTGAAGCGGTTGAAAACGTTTAAAGTCACTCTCTGAATTAAGGCTTCGTCAATTTTAGTGTTCTTTTGAGTCGATTTTTCATTCAAATG
>DATAHB010000091.1:0-3795 GCA_036263375.1 Rhabdochlamydiaceae bacterium
AGGATGATAAACTGCTGGTCATTGATCTTTGCCATTTAATTGCTCCCCAAGAACTTTTTGAAATGCCGCTTGTCCCTATCGTGGGACATTTTTCACTTTCCGATCACCGGATGGATGAGCAGCTGGCAGTCCAGCTGCTGACTCAGATCAAAGAAGAAGTCCAAGAACTGTTTGCCGACTTTGATTTTGCCGATTGGAGAAGAGAACACTTCAAGGAGTATCTAAAAACAAAGCGGCAGGAAGAAAAAGAGCAGAAAAAATACGCCAGACCGTACACCGATTATCTCACTAAGATCGAACGGCAGCTCTTTGGTGCGTTTTGGGATGCCTATCGCTCCGTCTTCCTCTATACCGCCGTCACAGGACAAGTGCCGATAGCAAAGAAGGACCACCCTCAACTCAAAGCATATTTTGATTATTTGATCGATTTTCATCAAACCAAAGTTATCCACGGAGCGCGTTCGACAATCTTGCAGCAAAAGCTCGATGGACTTCCGATGCATCTGGGCGTGGCGTATCTAAAAACACTCCGATCATTTGAAGATCTCACCGCTCCGCTTCAGGGAAATTACACCAACATGCGCACTCATGAAGGCGAGCATTTAGAGAAAGATCTAGCCACATCTTTCTATCCTCTCTATGGATACGGATTTTCAAAATCCCAGGCCTTTCGGCAGACAAGCGCACAAGGATCGGTCTTTAAATTAATCACCGCCTACCAGACGATGATGGAACGAAGAGAAAAACATAAAGATTTGAATCCCATGGTCTTAATCGATGATTTACAAGGCAATCACTTCTCCAATTCCCCTAAACAGATCCTCGGCTCTATGTTAGACGGGACTCCGTACTACCGCAATTACAAAGGGGGACGCCTTCCTCGGAGCTCGCATAGCGGCATGGGAAAAATCGACATTATAGGTGCTCTAGAGCAGTCCAGCAACCTGTTTTTCGCTATCGCCGCAGGGGAACATATTGAGCATCCAATGAATTTGGTGACTGCGGCTCAGCGGTTTGCCCTTGGAGAAAAGACCGGCATCGATCTCCCCAACGAAGCCCCGGGAAATCTCCCCAATGACCTTGATCAGAACAGAACCGGCCTCTACTCCTTCTCCATAGGACAACACACGCTAGAGGTCTCGACGCTGCAGTCAGCGACGATGCTGTCGGGATTTGCCAACCAAGGCAAAATTGTCAAACCGCATGTCTTAAAACAGATGGAAGGGCCACAGCGGGTGCTTCAGCACGAGGTTCTTTCTGAAAAGACCATGCCGCTTTCTGAAAAACTCTTATCTGTAAAAACCATCGATCATGAAGAAAATATCGTCACGATTGTTCCAACGGAATTGAAGCGAACTATTCCGTTTCCCAGCGATGTGTTTAACATGATCACAGAGGGAATGCATAAAGTCGTCGCCGGAGATCGAGGATCTGCCCGTCCTTCGATCATGCGGAACTATTCTGACAATCCCTCTGCTATCCGAGATTATTATAATCTACATCAAAACCTGATTGCAAAGACGGGCACCGCCCAGATCCGGTATAAACAGACCATCTCCAGAGCCTCCCCTGCTGTCATGAGAGACAATGTCTGGTTCGCGGCGATTTCGTATCAAGATGAAGATAAAAAAGTGTATGAAAATCCCGAACTCGTTATCGTCGTCTTCCTCCGGTTCCGCCAATCAGGACGCGAAGGGGGTACCATCGCTGCGCAAGTCGTGAAAAAATGGCGCGAAATCCAAGCCCAGCACGAGAGCCTGTCCACAAACTAAGGCTTCGTCACTTTCGGTGATTACTTTGGCCTATTTTAGGTATTCTTAGGTATTCAAGGAGATCGCCTGGTTGGCAATTCAGAGCTTCACAAAGAGCTTCCAAGGTCGTGAAGCGGAGTGCCCGTGCTTTTCCCGTTTTTAAGATGGATAGGTTTTGTTCCGTGATCCCGATCGCATCTGCCAGGTCTTTAGAACGCATCTTTCTCTTCGCTAAAACAATATCTATATTTACAATAATCGGCATATTTCTCTTCGCTAGATTTACAGTAATCGGTATATGCAATCAGAGCCATACGTCTAAGAGTGTGTTCTAAAAGAAATCTTTTAGAACACACTCTAAAGCTCTTTACCAAACTTTAAACAAACCTGATTTAAAAAAAAAGCACTCAAATTGTGGCGGAATATTCGTCCTGGAAATGGCGGCCCGCTTCCATGATATAGGCAGCAAGAAAAAGAACGCACGCTAAGAATAAAGTTTTGACCTGATTAGGTCCATAAGCAAAAAGAATAATTCTTTCGCCTCCCGGGTTGGGGAGTGAAAGGATAAAGCTATGAAGAGCCACATACAAAGGATGAACAAGTTGACTGATCAGCAAAATAAGCGCAATTTGCCGGATATAACGGACTGTTTTCGTCGTGAAAAAATGGTAACGCTCATAAGACTTGAATAGCCTAATCAAAATGAAGAGAGTCAGCCAGAAAAAGAAACATGGGATCAAATCAATGAGAAATCCTAGGAATTTAATATGTGTCGAAAGTTCGTCGATAGCAGTAAAAGGGGCGTCTGCAAATTGAAAAAACCATTTGGTTTGGTTAAACGCATAGACTCTAAATCCATCATGCATCCAGTAAAAAGCTGTCAGTGAAGGAACCAGGATCAGACCTAGGACACAAGAATATCTTAAAAGGCGACTCAAGCGACGAATTTGAACCGGGTGATACATGAATGCTCCTCTCCGATGATCTTCTAGGGGTTATGCAGAATCCAAAAGACGTTTGAATTTTCGAAGGAATTATCGTAAAACAATCATTTATTATCAACATTCAATATCAAAAAAAGTATAAGAGACTTGTGATTTTAAAGATGGAGAGCCCCTGTGCCCCACTCCAAAATGAAAGAACAATAGGTCTGAATCATCTGATAATGAAGGCCTAAGTTGTAAGAACTATTTCTAAATCGCTAAACACTTTCTTTTGTCATTGAGCGAAGCTCATCCAGAGATAAATGATCACGTAAAATTTTTATGAATCGACGGTGGGTTGTTTCACCATACGTTTTCATCAGCTGCAGGGATAAATCTACCAAGACAAAATGTTGGGCAAACGCGTTATTTTTGCATACCCTCGCCATGCTGACAGCAAATCTTGTGGCAATTTTTTCCCATTCCGCAAGATCGACAGCCAGAGAGGAGAAATATTTTAGACAGACGAGAGATTGTTGTGCAGCTTCGACGCATTTCTCATTTTTTAATGCGAGCTCAAACATCGTGCTTTGAAACCGACGTAAATTCACTTTCAATTCGAGCATCTTATCGATGAGATTCCATAATTTTTGGATTACAACCTGCTCTTGCTCTCCCTCTGAGAAGACAAGTGCTTGCGTATAACAATTGAGAGCTGCCTTTAAGTTGGATTTTTGCTGTCCTGTCGATCCGAAAATAGATCTGATTCGCGCCTTAGCGGATTCTGAATTATCTGTATACCATTTGCCCAACGAGACCAATGCGTTAGCATAGTCAGAACGGAACCACTGATCTTCTTTGGGAAATGCAGGCGGCTTTTGCAGAAACCAATGGCACGTTTCAACACAGGTTTTCTTCCAGCCATTCATACTATTGAAAATAGAAGCACGCTCGGCAGATAGTCGGCGGACAGAACTGATAAATTTTAGATAACGATGATAAGATGAGAGTTGATGATGGAGTGATTTGGCAACCGCTAAGTGAACAAGCACACTCTCAGGATCATTTTGCCGGTATTTGCGCTCGCTCATTTGCAGGTGGACATCTCCAAACTCGGCCGT
>DATAHB010000092.1:0-3788 GCA_036263375.1 Rhabdochlamydiaceae bacterium
TAACCTCATGTTCCTCCAAAGGGAGGAGAAGCGCAACTTCTGCAGCTCTATCCAAATCTAAAATGCTCTTTTTAGACGAATTAAAAACTCTCTGCTCGACATATTCTTTTGAGATTTCCATGAGCGCGCTAATTCTACTAGGAAGCAATGGAAGATCGTTCGCTCTGCAGACGTTTTCTAAGACTTCTAAAATGTTGAGTGTTTCATCTTTAAAACATTCAATGAAAAATTTTGGAACAGGGCATAAAGTTTTGAGTTTGTCATTGCTTAAACGAACCAAAGAACGGAATAAGCTTTTTTGGACCCTTCGTTCGATTTTAGAGGCATTGTACAATGTCAACCTGGCAAGTTCGAGTTCAATATCTTTACTGTAGATTTCTGTAAATGGAGTGCCGAAATGTACGGTTGCTCTTTCGAAATATTTGCTGACGAGCAGAGTCAGCCTCTTTCTAAAGAGCCGCTCGATTTCTGGCTTGCATTGTCGCAATATTTTACAGGTCGACACATAATTAATGGCATCATTGAGGCGGAGTCGATCACCAAGCCCCAAGAGCATTTCGAAGGGTAGTAACTCGGTGATAGAAGAAGGTGTAGTAATTGTGTTACTCATAAATTTAGCACTTTCCTTTATTTTTAATATAATATTATAACAGATTTGTTAATACAACTAAAAGTTGTTCTATTAATATCAATTTATTGGCATTAATTTAAATAATGAAGATAGTTTCATCTGACTAGCGGATTAATAATGTACTTAGTCCCCCTCTAAAAATCCCTGACCATGTATGATGCGGGAATGGAATCGGAAAATGAAGAAGTCGTGCCGTGGGGCATGTGGCTGAGAGATAAGCTTAAGTTCATTGAAGGGGTGGGTGAATATGCCTCTCTGTTTGTCAATGTTATCAAAGCCGCCGTCAAAAAACCTCCCGCCTTAGCTCTTTTTTTAAAACAACTCTACGATGTCGGCGTGACCTCGCTGCCTGTAGTATCGATCACGGGATTATTCACGGGACTCGTTCTGGCTGCCCAGTCATTTTATCAGCTGTCCGATAAAGGACTCACGACGTTGACCGGCTTATTGGTGGCAAAAGCGATGATCACCGAACTGGGGCCTGTCTTGACGGCCTTTATGGTCACAGGTCGTGTCGGAGCTGCGATGTGCGCAGAACTTGGGACCATGCGAGTGACTGAACAGGTGGATGCCCTGGAGACGATGGCGGTCAATCCTAACCGCTATCTGCTTGCGCCTAGAATATTGGCAGGGACGTTTATCATGCCGCTCCTGACAATTTTCAGCATGCTGATGGGAATTTTGGGCGGTTATGTCATTGCCGTTTACTTTTTCGGAATGTCGCCGACGGCCTACTTTGATCCGATGCCTCTGCACATCTCGATGTTTGACCTGCTCACAGGAGTTGTGAAAGCGTTTGTGTTTGGCGGGATCATTATGACGATTTCATGTTACAAGGGAATGAAAACCTCTGGCGGAGCCGCAGGCGTCGGAAGTGCAACGACCAGTAGCGTGGTCTTATCGTACTGCTGCATCTTATTTACCAACTTCTTCCTGACGCTCGCCTTGAACATCTTCCGCAGCCAACTCCAAAAACTCCTATGAGACTATCCCATTATTTGAAAAACATGCTTTTCAAATCTGCAGAAAAATCTCCTAAAAATCACATTTTTCAAATAGTGAGATAGCCTCAATGATCGAAATCCGTAACCTGAAGAAAAGCTTTAAAAAATCGAAAGTCCTCGATGGAGTCGATCTCGACATCCAAAAAGGAGAGACGTTGGTCATTTTGGGAAGATCGGGAACTGGTAAAAGCGTTCTATTAAAGCACATCATCGGCATCACCAAGCCCGACGACGGAACGATCGACATCAATGGGAACCGAATCTCGGATCTATCGGGGCCTGATCTCTATAAAGCCGTCATCAACATGGGGATGCTGTTCCAAGGGGCGGCGCTGTTTGATTCGATGAATGTCGAAGAAAATACCGGCTTCTTCCTAGACCAACATGGAGACACGGCGACAGGAGCTACACTTTCTGAGCAAGAAATCAAAGACCGCGTTTCCCACGCCCTAGAAATGGTTGGCCTTGCCGGGACGCAGCAAAAGATGCCGTCTGAGCTTTCTGGAGGGATGAGAAAACGGGCGGCGCTCGCGCGGCTGATCGTCTACCGCCCCTCGATCATCCTCTACGATGAGCCAACGACGGGACTCGATCCGATCACCTCGATGCAGATCAATGAGCTCATCGTCAAGACCCAGCATGAACTCAAAGCCACCAGTATCGTTGTCACCCATGATATTTTGTCGGCGCTCCATGTAGCCGACCGGCTGGCACTACTCGATCAAGGAAAAATTACGCATATTGCAGAACCTGACGCTTTCATGAAAATCGACAATCCTATAATTGAATTCTTAAGGAAGACAATTACCGAGGGACCACGTAAAATGGATAGAACATGAATACGTCCGTAAAGAATTTTTTAATTGGAACCTTTCTCCTGGCAGGTCTCGGGATCTTTGCCGGTCTTGTCATCTTCTTAAAACCGTCCGTCGGGGATGAAAAGCAGATCATCTATCTCCGGTTCTCCAACATTAACAAAATCAACGTCGGCACTCGCGTCCTCTTTGCCGGTAAACCTGTCGGTGTGGTGACTGCCGTCAATGAAATCTCCCATGCCAGAGAAACGCAGCCAAGCGATGAACTGGGAAGACTCTACTTCTACGAACTTACATTGAAGATCGATTCCAAGGTCCATGTCTATAGCACCGACCAAATCACGTTGCAGACGTCAGGGCTACTTGGGGAACGGTCGATCGGCATCACTCCTCGGACGCCTCCTAGCGGAACCACTCCGGAGATGATCTCGTCTAAAAGCCCCGTCTACGCAGATTCCGTCGACCCGCTTGAAAATACATTCAGCAGACTATCCGACATCGGAGAGAAACTCAACGATACTGTTGACCTCGTAAAGAATTGGTTTGAAGAGAACGAGACAAAACTCAGCTATGCCGTGGCCTCTTTTGGCACAGCGATGAGCCAGATCGATGCTGTGGGCCGCTCTGTGAATGAACACGACCTGATCCCTCAACTCAAAGAGGGCACCGTCGCACTGACTGCTTCAGCTCAAAAAATCGACACCGCCCTTGCCCAAATGCACAAAGACGGTGTCTTTGAGAATTTTGGCCCTGCAGTCGCCCATATCAAAGACGTTTCAAAATCACTCGATACGGTTTGCCAGACCCTCGCGGCAGGTCAAGGAACCTTCGGAAAACTCTTCAAAGATGAAGACTTTTACTTACGCATGACAGCTGTTATGAGCAAGATGGACACGCTCATGAATGATGTGAACCACTATGGCATCCTCTTCCATCTTAACAAGAGCTGGCAGCGGGGCCGTGTCAAACGGATCACCGCGCTTAATGCCCTCGAGACTCCCGATTCTTTCAAAAACTACTTCCAGAAAGAGATCGATCAGATCAACACTGCCATGGCGCGCCTTTCGATGGTGATCGAGAGGTCTCAAGACACAGACGGACCCAAAGTACAAGAGAGCGCGAAATTCAAGGAAAACTTCGCCGAGCTCATGAGACAAGTGACAGAGATGTCCAATAACCTCCATCTCTATAACGAAAAGCTCAATGAGGCCTTAGTCGAGTAATAGACCTCTTTCGAAAATTTAGGGTTCGACGATTTTTTGGATTATTTTGGCCGACTTTCAACTTTTTTTACAGGGGCCATATACGAAAGCTGATATGACCCCTGTAAAAAAAGTT
>DATAHB010000093.1:0-15747 GCA_036263375.1 Rhabdochlamydiaceae bacterium
CGGTCCGACAGGGCCAACGGGGCCAACCGGCTCCCAAGGCTTAATCGGTCCGACAGGGCCAACGGGGCCAACCGGCTCCCAAGGATTAATCGGTCCGACAGGGCCAACGGGGCCAACCGGCTCCCAAGGCTTAATCGGTCCGACAGGGCCAACGGGGCCAACCGGCTCAGACGGCTTAATCGGTCCGACAGGGCCAACGGGACCAACCGGCTCCCAAGGCTTAATCGGTCCGACAGGGCCAACGGGTCCAACGGGTCCAACGGGTCCAACGGGTCCTACAGGACCGCGCGGAACTCCAATCGTAGATTTCGGCATGGCCTATCTTACGGGTGCGTCCACCTTAGTAAATAACTCTGCTGTGGTTCCATTGACGGCACTGGTCAATACACCTGCTGGGACTAATCTTTCTTTGGTTGTTTCAGGTGCAGGAAATGGAGTTCGAATTGCTAGTACCGGATTTTATCAGGTTACTTATGGAGTTGCGCCGCTACTTGGCACTGCTGTATCAGCGGGCTCATTCCAATTGCAAATCAATGGTGCCTATGCAGGAGTACCTAATACAGTAGAGTTTACCAAACTTAGCACTCAAACAGGGATGTATAGCGAAACGGTTATCATCCCAATAACTGTCAACCCGAGCACGCTGACAATTGTGAATCAATCAGGTGTTGGGGTGACTCTTAAAAGCGTTTCTGGTTCGGCAACCGGTGGACCTGGAGCATATATGACGATTTTAAAATTGCAATAGGAGAAGGGATGGAAATACTAACCTGCTACGCGAATAGATTTACAAAATGCTTGGCTAGCTGCTTTATCAGCAGATTTCGAGTCATTTGGCTGCTCATTATCCTAGCTCTGACGACTGCTGTCCATGCAAAGCCTATTAGAAATCAGGCAGCAGAGAAAAAGTACAATCTTTCAATTTGTGCAATTTTTAAAAACGAAGCTTTTTTTTTGAAAGAGTGGATCGAATATCATCGATTGGTTGGAGTGGATCATTTTTACTTATATGACAATGGGAGCAATGACCGCTACATGGATGCACTCAGATTTTACATCAAAGAAGGGATTGTTACACTCATTTCGTGGCCTGATCTTTTAAATGAAAGGGCTGAAAATCATGATGAGATGTGGGCTCTGAGTACACAAACAGCTGCTTATGAAAACGCAGCTAGAATAAGAGCCGTTCACGAAACAAAGTGGCTTGTTTTTGTCGATGTGAATGAGTTCCTAATCCCCGGCAAGGCAAATAAGCTGACAGACATATTGGAAAAATATCAAGAATGCGCTGCAGTCACAATTTCGAGCGATTTTTTTGATGCTTCTAGTGTCGATACGATTCCTAGAAGAAAATTGGTGGTGGAAGCAGTGGAGCTCACAGCTCCTGAACTCAATCCTCCCAAGGAAGTTGCAAAAGCGATCTTTAAGCCCGTGCTTTGCAAGGGATTTACCTGGCCGCCGTACCAATGCCAATTTAAAGGCTCTCAAGCAACCGTCAAATTGAAAAAATCTGAACTTTCCATCAACCGGTATATCAATAGATTTAGAGGTTTTCTTAATTTTGCAAAGCGAAAAGAAAAGCTCAATGTTGACAGCCGCATGCTCACCGAAGAGGAAAGAGCCGAGCTATTGAACGAAGGTTATGAAATCGAGGACAAAGAATATGCGATCCAAAGATTTATCCCATGGCTCTTAAAAAAATTAGGATACGACACAGTGCAGTGGTAAGGTTTTCTAGAAAAATAGATATATCAATAAAAATTTTCTTATGTAAGATGGTTGCTTCTCAAAGGGTTAACCCATTAGCAAGTCAATCTGAGTTTTGGGTTTATCTCGCTTGGAAGCGGGTAAATTTTTAGTTTTGTCAGAGCCCAGCTATTTGGAGCTTTGGTCAATCAATATTTATTGGACGCGTTTCAAGTAAAAACAAATAAGCTCAGATTGTCTCAGAGGTGAAAATGAAAAAAATTTGGATTTTTTTCTTCACGGTTTTTGCAATTTCACAGGCATTGTGCCAACCGATTAATTGGTCGGCTCCTGTAACACTTTCGGTCACAGCAACAAATGCGACCGATCCCCAAATTGTCATAGATCTGAATGGAAATGCGACAGCGGCTTGGGTGGAAAATGGAGTGGTCAACACGTGTTCGCAGCCTGTCGGCGGAAGCTGGGGGCCCGTGACGACTTTATCAGGTTCAGGAGCTTTATCTCCTCGCCTGGTCGTCGACACAGCAGGAAATGTGAACGCAATTTGGGCCGAAGCCAGCGTGATCAAGTCTGCCAGCATGCCTTTTGGCTCTGCCTGGGGTAGTGCCACTTCGATATCGGATGTGGGAGCTTCACAGCCTGCTTTGGGTGTTGATAGCCTAACTGGCAATATTGTTGCAGTTTGGGCAAGAAGCAGCTACATCGAAAGCGCAACAAAGTTATTTGGTTCCGCATGGGGATCATCGGTCAGCCTGCTTTCAAATTCCGGATCAGATCATCCGCAAGTGGGGGTGAATAATAACATAGTTGTTGCAGTTTGGCATACGGCAGGCTCTGGAACAAATGCGAGTGTGGCTTCTGCGACTGCAACAGTGGGCGGAGCTTGGAATACGGCACAAACACTTTCCCCCGCACCCCTTAACCATGTTTTCCCTACAGTTGCGGTTGATAAGAATGGAAATGCCCAGGTTATTTGGTATCAGTATAATCTCTTAGATGTCGTCAACTATAATAATGTCACTGTGCTGGCCTCAAGTTTAATAGCCGGCAGTAGCGTATGGACCGCTCCTGTTGCGTTATCTAGTCCGGGTAATTACGATCCTGCGAAGCTGACTGGGCGTATTGCGTTTGATGGCAGCGGAAATGCGATGGCTTTCTGGAGCAATGTCTATCCCAACAACCTTTTCAATCTTGAATCGTCCATTCTTCCTTTGGGAGGAGAGTGGCAGCAGTCGTCCCAGCTAACAGGGGATAATCTCTATGCGTACGAAGGAGATATTGCGATCAATTCCTATGGAGACGCTGTTGCAGTCTTTATGGTCAACGATGCAATGTCCTCTGTGAGTATTCAGTATTCAGAAACGAATATTGCTGGTGTATCGAATCCATTTTGGTCCGGTAATATCACAGTTTCAGAAGGAACCAAGAACGGGTTCCCGCGCGTTGCATCAACGCTCAACGGCACAACGGTCAACGCAGCAACAGTTTGGATCAGTAATAATGGGACTAATAATGCGATCCTGGCTTCGACAGGGTCTAAGACTATTTTGCTCCCCCCATCGAGTCCAACGGTTGTTCAAGCGGTGAATGATTTTGGTGTTTTACAAGAGTACTACAACACCGTCAGTTGGACGGCAAGTTCTGATCCGAGTACAGTTGCTTACAAGGTTTATCGGAATGGATCATTCTTTCAATTAGTTGAATTGGGCCTGGTGTCTATTGTCGATGATAATCAAGTCCAAAATGGAGCGGTGACTTATGGGATCGCAGCTATCGATGCAGAGCATTCTCAAAGCGAGATCATCAACGTTAGCTTTCCCTAAGATGAACATATTTAACGAGGTAAATTCATGAAAAAAATATTGATGACTTTTTTGACTCTATTATTATTTTCTAAAGCGATGGGAAATAATATCAGTTGGTCCTTTCCACCTGTGACTCTCTCATCTGCGACTTTAGCGTCTTCTGATCCGCAAGTTGCCATTGATGGCAATGGCAATGCGGCTGCCGCTTGGGTTGAAAATGGAATTATTAAATCCAGCGTCAAGCCTGTTGGAATGGGTTGGAGTGCTGCAACGACATTATCGACTGCAGTAGCCTCTTCCCCGAGGATTGTTTCGGATCTAAACGGCAACCTTACGGCGGTATGGCTTGAAAGCGGTGTTGTTAAGGCAGCTACAAAACCGTTTGCAGGGAGCTGGGGGGCTTCCACGACCCTATCAGGCACTCTGGCTTCTTTTCCTCATATTGCTGTAGATTCAGTCGGAGATGTTGTGGCTGTATGGGCAAGAAACGGCAAGATCGAATCATCGACCAAACTTTTTGGAGCAAGCTGGCAGGGCACTGTCACCATCAACAGCACAAGCGCTACTTCTCCCCATGTCGCAATGGGCGGCACAGGGTCAAATAGAACTGCTGTTGTCGTCTGGAGCGGTGTATCAGGTTCAACAAAAACTGTCTTTGCTTCTACAAAAAGCGTAGCAGCCTCTTCATCTTGGATCAGTTCAGCAGGCAATTGGAGCCCTCAAATAGTGATTTCCAATACGACGCATAGTGCTTACGCAACTGTTGCTGTCGATAGCAATGCCAATGCAATCGCAGCTTGGTATTGTTATGATGTTGATACCACAGGCACCATCTTTTCTAATGTGAAGGTGGCTTCGTCTTATCTGCCTAGCGGTGGAAGTTGGGATGCTCCAAGGACTATTTCTGAAGCGGGCATCCGCAATCCTGCGACTTTAGTTGCACGTGTTGCTTTTGATGCCATTGGAAATGCCATTGCGCTCTGGAATACGTCGTTTGATGACAGCACATTTAATATTGAATCAGCAGTTAGGCCTCTTAGGGGGACTTGGACAGATCCAACGGAGATCGTCAGCTCGAATCTCTATGCACTTGAGACAGATCTAGCTGTCAGTTCATTAGGAGATGCTTTAGCCGTCTATATGTTTTACAACGGAGACTTCATGCTCATTCAGTCAGCTGAATCCAATTTTGCAGGCTTGGAAAACAACGCTTGGTCTGTCCCGATCAATCTCTCGTCGGGAGCAAATCACGGATTTCCACATGTTGCATCGACCTTAACGGGCAGTTCGATCAATGCGGTGGTTGTTTGGGTCAGCACAAATGGGACAGTTAACACCATTTTAGCGACCACTGGAACAAGAAGCGTGCTGCTTCCTCCAACATCTCTTGCTGTGACGCAAAGTACCTCTAGTTTTGGCGGTGTCTTTCCCGAGTATCACAATACGTTAACATGGGCAGCAAGCACATCTCCCAATATTGTCGGTTACATTATTTTCCGCAATGGAACTCCTTTAGTGGAAGTTGCTGCGGATGTGTTGGAATATGTCGATGACAATAGAGTAGCGGGCCAAGCTGTCACCTATGGTGTCGCAGCTATTGATAACCAAAATTCTCAAAGCACGATCCCAACTGTTCACTATCCTTAAATTCCATTTAGGAATCCCCACTCTGTGTTCTACAGAGTGGGCTTCCATTGCATAGTTTTTTGATTTTGGATAAGCTGAATTCCCAAAATCGAGGGTATATGTTTCGATGGTTGATTTTATTTTTAACCGTTGTTGTTCTTTCTCTTTCGTACTACTATTTTAGTCATAAGACGCCGATTCCTGAGAAGGATTTGAGCGGTATTGTTCAAGAAAAGCCTCAGCGCACAATTGCTATCAAACAGAAGATTTGCCTGAACATGATTGTCAAAAATGAAAGCAAGGTGATCAAAAGATGCTTAGATTCTATCATGCCGCTGATTGATTACTGGGTCATCGTCGATACGGGTTCAGATGACGGGACTCAAAAGATCATCAAAACCCATCTGAAAGATATTCCTGGAGAGCTTCATGAGAGGCCATGGAAAAATTTTGCACATAACCGGAATGAAGCATTAAAGTTAGCCCAATCCCATGCCCAGGATGAAAACGATTATATTCTTTTTATGGACGCTGATGACATCTTGCAGATCGATCAGGATCTTCGCTCTTTGGTTCTAACAAAGGATCTCTATAATATATGGCGGGGGACCAGGGATTTCACCTATATCAAGCCTCAGCTGGTCAGAGCTAACCTTCCCTGGAAGTGGGTGGGAGTCACGCATGAATACCTCGGATGCGATCATTTCTATCAGGAGGAGACTCTTGAAAAGATCAAATATATCACCATTGGCGACGGAGCTAGCTCTCACGACACCAAAAAATTCTACAAAAATATCGAGTTATTAGAAGCAGGGCTTAAAGAGGAACCTGGTAATCACCGGTATGTTTTCTATCTTGCTGAAAGCTATCGAGATGCAGGAGAAAGAGGAAAAGCTCTGGAATGGTATCAAAAAGCCGTTGATATGAAAGGCTGGGATGAAGAGGTTTTCTGGTCCAAATTGCAGATTGCTCTGCATTTGCGTTATTTGGGTCTGCCAACGAGTGTTGTCATCAAAGCCACCAAAGATGCGCACAGCTTTCGGCCTCATCGCGTAGAACCTGTTTATTATCTTGCTGAGATGTATAACGAGCTAGGTCAGCATGAAAAGGCCTATGAAGTCATCAAAGCACGGCAGCAGATACCCAAACCTGCTCGAAAAGATGCGCTGTTTAATGTCGACTGGATGGAAGAATACGGTCTGCTTTTCCAATTCTCGATTTGTGCATTTTATACGGGTCATTATCAAGAGTCCCTGGAAGCTTGCGACAAACTGCTTTCTATCAAATCTCTACCGCCAGGCATACGAGAGCGGACAGAGGCCAACCGGACATTTCCCCTAGAAAAACTAAAGGAGAAACTAAGTAGTCGGGAAGAAAATAAACCAGCGAAAAGATTTTTATTTTTCTAATTTATGAACCTATCCTAATAAATTTCTCAATGAGATTTTTGCACTTTTCGGCGGTACAAAAATGGGTGGGATAATTTTAAATTGACGCGTAAACTAGTTGGCCTTTTGGAGTGTTCAACCCTGCGCACATGCTGTTCTTGCTGCCAGTCATTGGCCTTTGTACGGAACGGTTTTAACCGACACGGCGATCAAACCCATCGATGTCAAGAGTGTGGTCGCCAGTTTGCCTTAGAGACTGGCTCTAAAGCTCATTAATTTAATGGAAAATTTTTTAGTAAGGCTTTAAATAAAGCCTTGAGCTGTGTTAAAAAAAAGAGAATTGTCAAAAAGGAGAGTCTAAATGCGTTCTTTCATCTCTTGCATCATTGCTGTAACACCGCTTCTACTGAATGCAGCCCCTTCTAAACCGCAGGAATGCTTTTCCCCTTTTCATCGAACCCATTTTGAGGTCAGGCACACGGAAGCCAATGGAGTCGGCTATAAAGATGGCTACACAACGGCTGAATGGTTCGGCATTGTGGATCACAACTCCTATTTTATGCCGTTCTTAGACTTACGAAGCCATGTTTTTAACGATGGCAAACTCGCAGGCAACATAGGCCTTGGAGAGCGAACACTCATCCCCTCGATTAACCATCTTTTTGGCCTCTATTGTTACTACGATGTGCGTCAGACAGATCACGGACTGACCGTCCAACAAGTGAGCCCGGGAGTTGAGTTGTTAGGCAAACGGATGGAATACCGCATGAACGGCTATTTTCCTGTCGGCCGGGATGAGAGCCATAGCTATGGAAAGGTTTTTGGCCGTTTTCAGGGCCACTCGATCTTGATTAAACAGAAGAAAAAATTTGCTATGAGAGGAGGCGATGCAGAGCTCGGTGTACACATCACGCAAAGCACTCGTCACGATGTCTATGCAGGAGCAGGACCCTATTATTTGACAGCAGATCCATTCTCCTCCTGGGGAGGAAAAGCTAGGCTTCTTTGGCGTTATAAAGAGTATCTCTCCTTGCAGGCCTCTTATTCTTACGACAAGCTTTTTCATAATGTTTTCCAAGGAACCGTGGGATTGAGCTATCCTCTGGGGAAAAAAATCAAGCGAAAAGGGCAAAATTGCTATCCATCAGATGTTTTAACGCTCTCTCGCGCCGCGTTTGCCCCTTACCGCTTTGAAATTCCTATTGTTAAGAGGCAGCGGCATTACACCCAAGCCATCAACCCGACTACTGGACAACCGTGGAATGTATGGTTTGTCAATAATATGAGCCATTCTTTAGGGACCTTTGAAAGCCCCTTCCCTACCCTGACAGAAGCTCAAAATGCTGCTGGACCTAACGACATCATCTATGTCTTCTCAGGAGATGGAACATCTCGAGGCATGGACCTCGGGATTTTATTGCAAAATGGGCAAAAACTACTGGGCGCGGGTATGATCCAAACGATCCCCACCACTATCGGGAGCTTGTCAATTCCTGCTTTCTCTCCTCAAGCTCCTATCTTAACGAATCTCATCGCTCCAGGACATGTGGTTAACCTGTCCAATGGTAATGAAGTTGCGGGCCTTGATGTCAGAGCAGCCATTAGCAATTGCATCTTGATTAAGTCCCCAGGCGATAATATTAATTCGTTTACACCGATCGATGGAATCAATGGAGCATCCATCCACCATAATACTCTCTCTGGAACGGTCAGTCATTCGGCAATCGCACTTATTGGATACGGAACTTTTTATATTCAAAATAATACCTGTCTTGATCAATTTTCGGGGATCCCTTTCGAGGCGATGCGTTTAGACGTCTTTCACTCTAATGCCTTGCAAGCGTTTGTGGAGAATAATTCCTTCCAGGGATATCGATATGGTATGGGATTAAATGTTAGTGATAACGCAACAGGAGAGTTCGTTGTTTCAAATAATACGCACACGCAAACAGAAGGGGGTTTTGGATCTGCTATTTTTGTAGGGGGGTTTAATGGACCTTTAACAAAAACAGTTAAAGTTACTGTCATCAATAACCAGTTTACGATGTTAAATTCTCTTGGAATGTATGTATCGGCAGCCAATAATATGTGTATTTCCGGACAGATTGAAAATAATACGTTTATGGCAGGAGGGATTGATAATGGTATGTTAATCGATGCCGGAACAGGGAGTCTGACCAGTCTAGGGATTGTCAATAATCAATTTCAGATCATACGTCCGGCAAGTTTCGGAATTGTGGCAGTAGGAACTGCTAGCGCAACCCTATGCCTTGATCTATCTAATAATACTTCCAATGCATCAGGATACCAGTTTGATAATTCACCCGGAGGTACTTTTAATACAGCTTTATCAAATAACATAGGGTCCGTCGTAGAAATCGGAACCATTAATCATATTGCGCCTGGAACCTGCCCAACTTGCCAGTAGTTTACCTCCCCTAGTTCAAGCCTAGGGGTGGCATTATACACAAATGAATTAAAGAACGCTCCTGTGAACGGGGGAATTCTTCAATTCATTTGTGTATAATGGGGATCATGCTGTTCATGAGCACAGCTTTATCAAGAGTGGCGATCCAAATCTCTCGATCGTCTTTTCCATAGGCTACGTAGATGAACGGATCGGAAACGACAAAGCCGCCGGGGAATATCACCCTTTTAGAACAGTTAGACGGGGTGTAAAAACCTTCTCCAATGATCGGCACAGGCGTCATGTGAGTGATTTCGAAAGGAGGTTCTGCTGAGAAGGTATAAGCTCCCATAAAATAATGCCAAAAGTCGATGCCCCAGGAAGAGGGTGAAGAAGTGATCATTCCGGAATGGAAAAAAGCTAAATATTCTCCATCAACGAGCAAAGGAGGGGAGCTGCCTCTTAAAGTTCCGAAGTTCCATCTGATGGGCGGCGATGTCTCATAACAGGGATAGCACACACCCGTTTTGAGATTTGCAAAGAGAACCTCATGAGGATTGATAGAATAGCTTAATAGAAGCGCTCCATCTTTTTCAAAAGGCACCCAATTTTTTTGCCATAATTGAGAGTTGTATTTTCCTTCGTGGACCAATTTTAACGGGGGGGAAAGAGTAAAATGATCATTGGCATATAAAAGTTCTGCAATAAACATATCGCGTCTTTCTGAAGGCCCCGGATAAACAATATCGACATTGTCGTTGTAGATAAGGAATATTTTGTCTTGATAGCGAAAGATTCTCGCGTCTTCTGCTTGGGAAGGGGTTTTGCTATTTTTAAGACGAGGAGCTAATAATTCGGGCTTGGAAATAGGCTGAAATGCGTCATCTAAAAGGACGATACCGATGTAAGAGAGCCATGGTTGATAGTCTTGATCAGGCGAGTATCTAAAGCTCATGAGAAATCCATCCTCCACTTGAATGATCGAGGGATTCCAGGCGTTCGGAAAATCCTCCAGATAAATTCTTGTTGAAGCAACCACGAGTTTTTGCTGATTCAGAGGTTTTTCTATCTGATTAGCCGATGCAGATCGGCAATTGAGCAAAATGGCAGAGAATAAAGAGGCAATTGCAAAACTCATGCGCCCCATAAAATCGCTCTTTTGGCGCCAGTTATCGCCGTGCAATCTCGCCTGCCCATTCGGGCATGGTCTCGTTTGCGCAGCACGGGCCAGCTTGCTGGCCCTGAGAACTGGCGTCAAAATCATCGATTTTCTGGGTCGCAGCAGTTTTGCAACTGCCTCTAAAATCATTTTCTTTAACATAATTTATGAGGTTGGTGGGGGTAAGGGGGTTAATAAAGATCTAATGGTTTCAAGCGTGACAAAGTAAAGATGGGCTTGACTGTCTTCGACTCCAACCGCCAGGACAAGATTTTTTCCAGAATGATCAATTGTCATGCTGCAGCAAAATTCGATGCCGCGATGGAAAAAAATGAAGGGTTTCGATGCCTGTTGGACAACGAAATTTTTATCCAGATAGAGGAATCGATGCAGATAGTTGCGGCTTTGATCTTCAAATTGGACTGTTTCATGCACCAGCATCAAATACCCATCGTTGTACTTAATTGGCGCAGCGGAGCCGCGAAATCCTGAAAAATCATAGTCGGGCTCATACATCACAGCCGTTTCACAACCCCCCGTTTCAAGATTGGGCTTATAGATGGTGAAAGGATGGCAAGTGTAGATGATATAGAGGGAGTCGTCTTTAACGAAAGGAAGCCAGTTTTTTTCGCAGCGATGAGGGTCTGGGCCAATTAACGGGATCAGTTTTTCGACGGAGCGTCTTCCTTCTCTTGCACTATCAGACAATTTGCAAAGAGAGATTTGACGCTGGCCTGTCGGATTCGTATCGCTTGTTGTGCAAGTAAACCACAAATTTTTGTTGAACTCAACCAGCCGGCAATCTTCCATTCCTTGGACCCAGTTGAAAATTCGCTTGCGGGGTAATTTTTCGATAATTTCTTGATGGGATAACAGTTTAAAATCTTGGTCGTAGTGCACAAGAAAATTTCTCGATCGAAAAATGCCATCTGCATCCGATGTTTTAAAATTTGAGGAGATTGCACCCTTTTGAGTATAGTTGACTGTTCTGCAAATCACTTTATATCCTTGATCCGTTTTTTGGATCGAGGGGTTCATAGGACGGAACCGTTCTTCTGATCCTTCTTTGATCAGAGGAAATTCAAAAGTAATCGGTATGATTCGGGAGTATTGTAAAGGCTGCACATAAAAAAGGATGTTTTTATACGTCTGATCCTTAACATTCCAGGGCACGCCCTTCTTCAGTAAAAGACGGCTTGCTGCTGCATATCCATCTTCCTTGAAGTCGGTATAAAAAGCTGTGATAGCTAGTTCCTCATCTATTTGATAATCAAACAGAGGGGATGCATCAAATAAGACTTGATCCTGCATTCGCTGAATAGATGAGCTCCGCTTTGCAAAGAGGTGGGCAATATCGTTTTGCCCATTCAGGCGGTAATGAGTGGCTAGTTTTAACAGAGGTTCAGCCCGTTTGGAATTGTATTGATAGGCTTGATAATACCATTCTTTAGCTAGATCCCATTGTCCCATTTCCTCATAACATTTTCCGATCAGATATTTGGAAAACCAGATTTCTTCTTTCGCATTTGTGTTATCGATACAAGCTTTATACATTTCGATCGCTATATCGTAGTGCTTTTGGGAACGGTAGAGGTGAGCAAGACGCAAGAGAGAGCCAGTATTTGTAGGGTTGTTCTGAAGATATTTTTTTACTTGCTTAACATCTCTTTGCCCCGCTGTAAGATCGCTGTCATCGCGTGCAGTGATGGTCAAAGTTAAAAGTTTCGCTGCCTGGTGAGAGCCTGTATAGGCCCATGATCCACATTGAGATCCACTATTCAGCCATTGGATAGAAGAGCGCAAAAGATGAGAGCTGTAGGTATAACAGTCTGTCGCAAAGGAGTGCTGCACCACCAAATAAGAATCGGCTTCTAAGTCGCTTTTTTTAAATGCAGCTGTTGGATGAAGGGTCATATCAGGATCTAGAACGAGTAGATAAGTATGCGGCAAAGAAAACTCAAACTCATGGAGTGTCTTGAGCGCTGCCTGTACTGCCAGGGTTCTATTGTGAGCAAAATCTTTCCATTGCTGCTCATGAATTTCTCCTGGGATGCCAGTTCTTTCCATGAACTGTTCGATCCGGGCAATGGTGGTATCAGTAGATCCCACATCACAGATCGAGATGCAGTCCACAACCCCTTTCACACTATTTAAGCACCGCTCAATGACAGCCTCATCATTTCTTACCACCATTATCAGGCAAAGTTTGGGTTCACCCTCCTCTCCCTGGATAGGCAAAAAAAAGAGGAGTGTTATGCATAAAAAGGTTATATAACTTCGCATAACAAAAACTCCAAAGCCTTACTCTAATAGGTCCGAAGAGGTCAAATAAGCGCGATTATTGGGATCTTTACGGTGACCTCCATTTGGCCCTTTGCCATAGGTGGGAAAACGATAGAGTTTTTCCACATCGTTCATATCTTTGAACCTTAATTTTTTCTCTTCAAGAATGTCGTCGCGAATAAAGAAAAGGTTGGTGCCGGCTTTTTCGGCATAAACGAGCGAATAGCCTTTAGATCTTCCCAAATTATAGAGAGCAAGAATACTGGCTCCAAAGTAGTTCGTTCCGTCTCCACAAAAGTAGGGAAGGTATTTGACGACTTTATCTTCCAGTGGTAAGTGAGCGGCATTATACTCAATGAGCACCACTGCCGGCTTGAATTTTTCATCAAGAGCTTTCCAAATATAAAAGTCGTTATAATCAATATCGATGGATAAAAGGTCTAAATCATGAGGGACATTGTATTTGTCAAAGAGGGCGGTGATATTTTCAGCGGTAATAAACTCTTTGTGAAGATTGATATTTGGATTTTCATGCATTCGATCCAATAATAAACAATTCCACTCCTGTTTCCTTAGAAGATATGTATTGCTGTTGGTAAATCCTTCATCTGCACCAAATTCAACGCAATACCGAGTCGTTGGCTCAATCAGTTGAAAAAGTTTGCTTAAGATTCCATCTTCTCCATTTTGGCTATAGAGGGATGTTTCATAAGAACTCAAATCGATTTCCCCACCAAAAACAAAGCAGAGAGAGGTTAAAAAAACGAACAAAGTTTTCAGCATAAATTTTTTATCTCTTTTTAAATAAAATACAATTTCCGTTGTCAATTAAGCGAATGACATCGCAGCTTTCTTGTAAAAGTTCGATGGAGGATTGAAGTTGCGTCCAGGTAGAATCATTCAACCAAATATAGCCTCCTGAGCGTACTTTAGGTAGATAAAGCTTCACATCTTTAACAGACACCACTTCACTGTGATTCCCATCTAGATAGAGGATATCAATAGTGCCAACATCGGGAGCTGCTTTTTCTGATGTTGCACGGATTGTCCTGCAATATTTTCCTAAGTTGTGCTTATTTATCAGGTTCAAATATGAGGCGTAGATCGCGTTAAAAGAAACTTTGCCCCACCAATCCATATGGTCAGATTCTTCGACTGGGTCCATGTGTCTAAGGGCTTCAATTTTATCCCAAGGGTCGATCGCAATCACAATGCCATGATCTAAAAATTTTAAGGCTGAAGCAACGGGAAGAACCGACCTTCCTCCAAACGTACCGATATCAACACAGACCTCAGGCCTGACTTCCAGCACTAAGTCGATAAAATTCAACGCTTTTTCCTTAGAGCACCAACCCTGTATAGAAGGAAGCTCCTGGCATACTTGGCGTTTGAGTTCTTCAACAGTTTCATTTGCATGAAGCAACTGTGCAAAAAATAAGAGAAACAAAAGGATATGTTTTTTCATTTTTTTATCCAAATCCCCCAGATAGAGTCGTCTTTAAATTCTGCAAGTTTTTTACAATGATCATCAAGCCACTTTGCAGCTCGTGCAGTTGTGAAAACGCCATTTTCATACCAAGTCATATCATCGAGGATGATCCAACCTCCCGGTCTTACAAACGGTACCCAGTGCGTCACATCAAAATACGAAGTGACGTCGGAGTGGTTTCCATCAATATGCAAGATATCGATGTCGTAAATCGGCTCGGCAGCCTCCGAGGTGGTTTCTAGCAAAACGATTTGGTTTTCCAGGTTAAATTGACGAATTTTCATCATCAATTCTCGCTTGATTGCCTGAAGATCAATGAGAGCCCAATATTTTAAATTGTCCTCATTCATCACACCTTGAATAGCGGCATTGTTGTCCCAAGGATCGATGCCGTAAATAATTCCTCTCCCAAGCGCTTGTAAGGCGCATGCCATAGGAATGACAGATTTGCCGCCATAGACCCCGATTTCAAGGATCTTCTGAGGCCGCGTTTTCAGAACAATATCGATGAGAACTCCAGCTTTACTTTCTGTGCACCAGCCTGTGAGCTGGTTCATGAATCCAAATGCCTGTTGTTTGACTCGTGCAGCATCGTACGTGATGATCTGTTCCATATGAGATGGCGGCTTTGCCTCGTAATCGTAGATCATTGGTCTTCTCCAGGTTAGAATCGCTTATGGCGCATGATCCTACGCTAAAGAAAAAAAATAGATCAACAAGATTTTTTTGCCAAAAAAAATTCATTGGAGTAGTGTTTCTGCTGTAATTTTAAGAATAATGGCATGCCCCGACAGCTCAACAAAAACTTGCAAGAAAGAGCTCTTTTGATCAAGATGCTTGCAATGCTGATCGGCCAAAATTCAGAAAACAAATGAGGATAATTGTGCAAAAACTAGTTCGAATTGGAGCGACATTTAGAACTCTTCTGAAATATTGCTTGTGCTTGTCATTTTTTCTATTGACCAGTGTGGGTTATACTGAGAATAAAAAGACACACAATATCAAAGAGTTTCAAGATTACTTTAAAAATGTTCTACTGGTCGTTTATTACGCCAACCCTCATTTCGAGACTATCGATTTTCTAAAAGAACTCTATTCACCCGTGTTTAAGAATATCGTTTTCTACGGAGACCGCACGCAACACGTAGACAGTGGTGAAGCCGATCATGAATATGAAGATGGATATTATGGCAGATATCGTATCGTCTATACAAGGAACGGATATTATCTCTCAAGATGGATCAAAGATGTCATGATCAATTATCCAGGATATGCGGGGTATCTATTCATGCAGGATGATGTGCTTCTGCAGTTTTGGAATTTTTTAAACTTGGATAAAAATAAGATATGGTTTGGCGTAAATGGATTAGGAAGGCCCACGATTCATGGCTACGGCATGGTAATCAACCGGATTAATGACCCTCAGTATACGAATTGGTTTAATACGGAATGCGGGATGCCCCGAATGAAGGAAGTGTTTGGGCATTTATTAGAATTAGGTTTAGATGAAGAGAGAGCCATGCTTTCTGCCAATTTTCAAGAAAATGGGGCAGCGTGGTATTTGGTCGATTCTTTCTATATCCCGGGCCGTTTTGCTGGAAAGGTTCTGCGATTATGTGACCTATTTGATAAGGTGTTTTGCGAAATATCCATCCCCACCATGCTAGGAGCTATGGATTATCTACAGAATTGGGAAGAACTGGACCATTGGTGGGCTTGTTTCGATTCTGGTAATAAGCTAAAGCAGGCACACGATCCTAAGTATTATTGGATGCATCCTCTGAAATTTAGCTATAAAGAAAACAGAGAGTTTGCCCGCCGCGTTTTTAATGAAAACTTTTACAATGCTTTAGAAAATAATTAAATAGACTGCGGTTGGCTTG
>DATAHB010000094.1:0-11542 GCA_036263375.1 Rhabdochlamydiaceae bacterium
GGGTCCGAAAAATTTGGTCTAAACTCAAAAATTTCAACCTTCCGAACCTCTTTGTGATTAGCGGTGAAGCCCAGACCTTCACTAGAGAATATCTACCGGATAGCTGCATCGATGGTGTCTATATTAATTTCCCCGATCCATGGCCTAAAGACAAACACGCGAAAAACCGGCTTTTCCAACAACCGTTTATTCAGGAACTTGCCCGCATTGTGAAATCCGGTGGTACGGTGATCGTTGCCACGGATGATCCTCCTTATAGCGAACAGATTTGTAAAGAAATGCTTGCCCACCCAGCATGGGAATCAGACTTTCCTGCGCCGTATTATGTCACAGAGTGGAAAGACTACGGTACGTCGTATTTTGATGCGCTTTGGCGTGGCAAAGGCAAAGTGATCCACTACTTCCAGTTTAGGCGCCGATGAAAACGATTCTCCTGGATGCAAGCTTAGCTAGCGATTTAACGTGGGATTTGGCGGATGTCAAAGGTGATCAACTTTTATGGGAATTGAGATTCGACTTTGTCTTTGATCAAGCCGCTTTTAATGCGTACATCCTAGCACTCGATCAGTTTGTCAAAGTGTGGGATCGATTCAAAGATTGCTCCATAGGAGTGATCCTTTATCGAGGATCGCTTGATATTCTCAAAAAAATCGATGCAGATGAGGTCGAGGCAGCGAATATTTTCGGCGAGCTACTCCATCGACTCGCATCATTTCTGCCCGATGAAACCGCACCGTACGTTTTTTTCGAACACTCTTCGTTTGGCAAGGCCCGCACCGCGCAGCTGCTTTCTAAAGTGCGCTTCTGCCATCTGCATCTTTCTTTAGAAGAAAACAATTTTTCGAAGGGAATATTACTGCCATCGGACGAGGCATGCACACCTGAGGTTTTATCCAAGCTTGAACAGTTGATGGAAAAAGTTGGGCCTCACCGGATGATTCCAGAAGAGCGGCTCAACGAAATGTGGGATGGACTCGATGCGATTTATGTCATTGAAGAGGCTGTCAGCACACAAGGAGAAAGGCATTTAAAGGGATTTATTACGGCTGGAGGAGAAAAGTTCGGAGCAGAGGGATTCGAACCCCCGACCCTCTGCTCCCAAAGCAGATGCGCTAGCCAGACTGCGCTATGCTCCGAACGGGACAAATAATACTTATCTCGCATCTTTTTAACAACTTGATTTGATATCTTGAAGGGTGTTAATGATAAGGTATGACATTTTTTAACCCACCTCTTCTTGTTCAAGCTGCCAAAAATCCTCCCGATTTAAGAAAACTCTTAACGCCCGCAAGAATTGCTTCGTTTCAGAGAGAAGCTGTGGGTCTCAAGCTCTCATATGCCACCGAAAGAGTGAATGAAGAAATTCTAGACGCTCTCTTTGACCTCGCAAACGATCGGCAGGTGCTTGCTCAGATGAAGGCCATGCAGACAGGCGAGAGGGTCAATATGATCCACGGCTGTGAAAGCGAAAACCGTCCTGCGCTCCATACCGCCATGCGGGATGTGTTTGAGCAGGGAAAAAGACCGCCTGTAGCTCAGGCCGCCATCGATCTGGCTAAAAAAGAAATTGAAAAGCTTAAGACGTTTTTACCCGAGGTGGAAAAGTTCACTGATATCGTCCAAATCGGCATCGGAGGATCTTCGCTGGGGCCTGAAGCGATTTATTTAGGGCTCGAAGCGTACGCCGTGGATGGAAGACGAGCGCATTTCATTTCCAATGTCGATCCGGATGAAACCACAAAAGTCCTCAGTCGATTAGACCTTTCTAAAACACTGATCATCGTCGTCTCAAAATCTGGATCGACGTTGGAAACAGTGACCAATGAAGCGCTTGCGAGAGACCATCTGAAAGAAGCGGGCTTGAGTCCCAAAGACCATCTTATTGCAGTGACAGGGAAGGGAAGCCCCATGGACGATGCTGCGAAGTATCGTGCCACTTTTTATATCTGGGACTATATCGGCGGAAGATACTCTGTGACTTCGATGGTCGGGGGGGTTCTGCTGGCATTTGCTTTTGGCATCGAGACGTATTTAGAGTTTCTGAAAGGCGCCCATGAGATGGACAAAGCCGCTTTAAAGGATCAAAATCTTCCGCTCCTTGGCGCTCTCTTAGGCATCTGGAACCGGAACTTTCTCAATCTCCCCACCGTTGCCGTCATCCCGTATTCCCAGGCGCTGGCCCGCTTTCCTGCCCATCTTCAACAACTCGATATGGAATCCAACGGCAAACACATCAATAAAGAAGGGAAGGTCGTTGATTATAAAACGGGACCGATCATTTGGGGAGAGCCTGGCACGAACGGACAACATTCGTTCTTCCAATCGATCCACCAAGGCACCACAATCGTTCCATTGGAGATCATTGGATTCAAAAAGACCCAGTACGGAAAAGATTTATTAGTCCAAGGGTCGTTTTCGCAAGAAAAACTGCTCGCCAATCTTTTTGCTCAAGCGATCGCACTGGCCCAGGGTCAAGACAATCCGAACCCGAACAAAGTCTTCACAGGAAACCGACCGTCATCCATTCTCTTTGCCGAAAAACTCGATCCCTTTACCCTGGGAAAAATTCTGGCATATTATGAACATAAAGTTGTCTTTCAAGGATTTCTCTGGAATATCAACTCTTTTGATCAAGAAGGTGTTCAGCTCGGCAAAAAACTCGCCACTGTAATGATCAAGACCTTTGAAGAGTATCGTGAAGGAAAAGTCCCGGCTTACAAGCTGGGAGAAGCGTACCTCAAACTTTAACTAAGCTTTTTTTGGATCGACGGCTTCCACTGTTGTCACCTCCAAATTTCCACTATCACCCAGCATCATCGTCACAACGCGCATACCGCCGTCTTTAATGTTGCGAGCTGCACTTGCTGGAATCTCTGGGTTTTTAAGGATTTCTCCCTCGAGATATCGTTTGATGTTAGTGCCTCCTGTGATAATCACAGGAAGTTCATCCAGGTCATCATCCTCTATATCTAAGATTTCGCGGATAGCGCCGTCCATGCGGTTTGCTACTTGAGCTGAACTTTCAATGCCTTGTTCCGGAGCGGGAGAAGTCACCCAACGCTTTTCCGTAGGAAGATTTTTCCAGCGAATGTGAGCTTCCTTCTGATTTTCTAGTGTGAGGATCGGTTTTTTTGTTTCATCAAGCTCCGAAGACATTGAATCGTCGATGCCTCCATCCCAGCCAAATTTATCATCCACAATCTTGGCAGTTTGTTTATGATGAGCAGCTGAGGATGGGAAGAACGTTACAGATGTGTAACCATTTTGCAGCATGATTTTTCTTAAGGCCGCTGGTATTTTTGTCTCTGCAAGGAGTCTACCTTTTTGAGTAAGACCTCCCTCAGGGCTTTCTTTATCATGCTTACTTGCAGGACGCATGAGAACAAAGGTCCTTGGAGAACTTATCTGACTGATGATGAAGGCAGTAGGGATTTTTGCCAAATAAATCAGCATCATTGCCCCATGGGCTGCTGCGTCGAGGATTTTCATTTCTTTCCAGGTCTTAGCTTCGTTATAGTTGGTATACGCCTTCTTAAAACTCACGAACGCTTGGAAGATGAGTGAAGCGCAAATGAATCCATAAGGATTTGAGAAACTCACTAAGGTCAATAAATAGAGGGCATTAGAAAAGATCGGAAAGATTGCTTTATCAAAAGGGGCCCCTACTCTTCTTGAATGAGGTAGTATGTAGAGGTTTTCGCCTAAATTCATAATCGCATGAATCGCAAGGCCGATTCGTAAGCTTGCGACAGTTCCAATGAATTCTGTACCATTTTTGAGAATTGACCAAGCGTGCGCGCTGCTCCATTTTTTCGCGATTCGAAGTTCGTTTCCTGTTGAGAGCATCTTTAAAGAGGTTGCAATGTAAGAAATTGCTTGACCGGCAGGCTTATGGAGAAGGGCAATGATGGGGAGAGCCAGGCCACCAATATGGAGACCCGCACTCAACATGTCTCCTGAAATGTGACTTTGAAAATCTTCCCAATTTCGTTGGTAATAAGTTTTTATTTCGCCTGATTTGGTGACCATCGGTTTTCTCCTTTTTAATGCATATATTCTATAATTTTTTATGAGTTATTTCACACTAAATTAAGTGCTATTACCATCAGTTATGCTTATGATCAATTTTTTCAATGATTTTGGCCGTATTAGCTAGAAAATGGCCGTATTCAGGTGTTTTTTGGCCGTATTCGATCAAAAAATGGCCGATATTTTTCTAAAAATTTTTAATAAAATTGGTAAGAACATAGGTTTTTAGGTATATTTGAGGGATGTTCGCAGTGATCTATCAGAACTTTCTTAAGCCAGGCCGTGAAGATGATTACCAAAAGGCCTGGCACCAAATCGCCAATCACTTTGTCTCTCACAGGGGAGCCCTAGGCTCCTGCCTACATAAAACCGAAGACGGCAGGTGGATTGCCTATTCCCGATGGCCCGATCGGGCCACCCGAGATGCTTCTTGGCCCGGAGAAAATGCCCCGTCGCATGAGCTTCCGGAAGAGATCAGGCAAGCAATTTTGTTGGTTAAGGACTGTGTCGAGCAAGATCGGAAATTGCCTGAAATCTGCATGGATGTTGTTAACGACTTGCTCTAGAGGTATTGCAAAGCTTACTTTGTGTACTTGTTTCACGCATTAGTGCGTTCGCTTGTAGTGCCCAATGACTGTCTGTTTTATACTCAATCGCCTTTTGGGTGAGGGAGGTTCATGTCAGTTAAATTGGATCTTAACTAGAATTCTATTCCAAAATTCATTGGGAATGGAATGCAACCCATAACCTACGTAAGCTCCGATGAGAGAGAAAGCAATGCATCTTTTCAAGAGCTTATAGGATGACTCATTAGAATATGGTTTATGCGTTGTAATGCCAACAAGCGTAAATAAAACAAAAGGGATGGCAAAGGAGTGTCCAATAGACTGTTTTAATACCCCAAAAACTAATCCTGAGATGGCTCCAGCAATGGCTTTCCATCCAGTATTTTCAAGCGCGGGGAAATAATCGTCTTTAAGCAAAAATTCTGCTATTATACCTATCCCAGCTCCAGCAACTGTAGATCTGAAAATTGCTCCAGCCATCGCTTCCTTTTTGTCGAAGACAACAGCAAATTTATCACATTATGACAGAAATAACAACTTATTCATTCTGGTTGAAATTCCGGTGGGAAATCCAGACGGATAAAGCCAGGACGATGACGCCGGCAACCGCAACTGGAATGAGAAAAGCGTACATGTATTGGACGAGCATTGCCGTGAGGAAGGCAAAAATGCCTAAGACAATTCCAATGAGCAGAAAGATCGATTCGATGTAAATTCCGGCGAGAAAGACAGCAAGGCTGATGAGGATGAGGTGAAAAAGCCCCGCAATAAAGCGGCTGATGGTTCCTAGGTGGACTAGATCTGAGACTAGAAAAATCGTGCCGATAAGCCCTAGCCAGTGAAGGACTTCATGCCAGATGGTGATGGGAGAGACCGTTTGCTGTTTCCGTTTAACATACCAACTTAGCCATAGAGCTAAGATGGCATAAACAGGGACCATCCATTTCCAATAGTCCCAGCCGCCTAAAGCTTCGATCTGGGTTACAACCATGCCAAAAAAGGCAAGGGCTAACATGATCAAACCAACGCTGAGACGTGCTTTCCAAGGGTGTGCTGGCTCCATCTATCCCTTTATACATTATTTTAATTTATGGGCAAGAACGGCGCCTTTTTCGATGTCTAAGACATGATGATGGGGATTTTCAAAGAAGGCAGGGGAAGTCAGAAACACTTGCCCAAAACCGGCAATTTTCCCTAACAGAGCTTCCCTGCGGGCTGCATCTAAATGAACACCGAAGTCGTCGATGCAAAAGAGGGGAGGGGCGCTATGATGGTCTTTCAAATGATGCCACTGGGCAAGACGCATGGCTGCGACGGCTGATCTGAGCTGGCCTTGAGAAGCAAATGAGCGGGCTTCTTGTCCGTTGATGAGAATTTCGAGGTCATCTCGATGGGGGCCGATCAGGGTCGATCCTAAAATGAGTTCTTTGGCGCGGTATTGGAGATAGTTTTCGGTATAGGAGGAAGTGTATTTGATTTCTAAAAGATCTCGGGTGTTGGAGAGTTCGAGCATGGCGGCTTTGAGGCCACCTGCAAGACTTGTGACGACTTCTTGCCTTTTTTGCTTGAGATAGGCCGCAGAGATGACCATGAGATTTTCCCATGTTTCAATGGACGCTATCGTTTTCTTCCGGAGGAGAAAGTTCCGGTGTTTGACAGCTTTATGGTAGCGAGCGAGATGATAGACATAGAGCGGATCGCTTTGTGCGAGGTGAATATCCAAAAAGCGGCGGCGGTCTGCAGGAGCACCTGTGATTAGAAGAACATCTTCAGGGGCTAAGAGGACAATGGGGAGAAGCCCCAAGAGATTGGAAAAATGGGGATAGCTGGTGTTGTTGTAATCGAGCTTTTTGACCTCGCCGTCAAACGAGAGGCGGATATGCTGGGCGATACCATCTTTAAGAAATTCAGCATCGATGAAGAAAAAAGGAGCGTCGTTTTGGATCATCTCTTTAAGATGGGGTGTCCGAAACGATCTTCCTGTGCCTAAAAGATAAAGCGCTTCTAGGAGGTTGGTCTTGCCTTGGGCATTATTTCCACGGATGAGGTTGACTTCCGGAGAAAAGGAGACATCCGCTTCCGAGTAGTTACGGAAATGCCTGAGATAAAGCCTATGAATGAACATTTTAGACTTCTAAACGCATCGGCATGATCACAAAATGGGCGTTTGTCGAATCGGTGATCAGTCCTGGATTGTACGCATCGCTTAAGGAAAGTTGGATCGTTTCATCTTTGCTATGGCGCAAAATATCGAGGAAATAGTGGGGATTAAAGGCGATGTCGAGTTTCGGTCCGCCGTAATTGACGGTCATGCTCACTTTTCCTTCGCCGATGCCGCCGCTCATAGCTGTCAGATGAAGTTCACCAGAGATAAATGAGAATCGGACGGCGCTGCTCTGGTCGGTGGTAAAGAGCGAGACTTGGCGAAGTAACGACATGAGCTCTTCGCGATGAAGGGCAATCGGGTCGGTAGCTTTTTTAGGGATGACGCGGTCGACATCGGGATATTGTCCGTTCAGGAGTTTGGTAATCAGTGTGACGGTGCCGGTCTCAATGGCAATTTTATCTGTAAAGAATGTGAGTTTCGATTTTTGCTCTTTGATCTCTAAAAGCTTGATCATTTCTTCGACGGCTTTGAGGGGGAGGACATAGGCTCCAGCTTGTTCATCGGCAAGATCGACGTCGGCAAAAAGGCGGGCCAGCCGTTTTCCATCGGTACCAATAAAAGTCGCTAATTTTTGGCGGTGCTGAAGAAGGATGCCGTTGAGGACTTGGCGATTGTCATCGCGCGCGGCGGCAAATGAGCTGCGGACGAGCATTTCCCGGAGTAGGTTGTTGTCGAGATCAAGAGAAATACCTCCGGAAAGATCAGGAAGGGCAGGGAATTCATTTTTATGCATGCCGCTCATTTTGAAATGGGAGGTCCCGGCATTGATCTGGGCCGATTCGGGAGTGGGGGCATGAATCTGAACTTGCAAAGAGGTGAGTTCGCGGACGAGCTGGAAGAATTTTCTAGCCGGAAGCGTGATCGACCCTTTTTCTTCAATTGCGCAGTTGGCATAAGCACGCATGCTAACTGTGAGGTCGGTTGCACTGATAACCAGTTGGTTATCGACTGTTTCCAAAAGCACATTACTTAAAATCGGCAACGCCGGTTTGGAGGGAACGATGGCTTGGATTTTTCCGATTAAATTGACGAGGTCAAGTCTAGGGATGGTAAACTTCATAAATTGCCTTTTTTCCCAAACGATACTCGATTGGCAAGACTAGTGTCAATCGTCCTGTTTCATTGAACGATCGATTTGGCGTTTGGCTTCCCGGGCTTTGATCGCGGCGCGTTTATCGTAGGCTTTTTTTCCTTTGGCAACGCCAAGTCGGACTTTGACGAGCCCGTGTTTGAGATACATTCCCAACGGGATGATAGTGAGCCCTTTTTCATCGATGACAGATTTTAAACGGAGAAGCTCTCGTTTGTGAAGAAGGAGTTTTCGTTCTCTTCGTTCTTCATGGTTATAGATATTGCCAAATTTGTAAGGAGCGATCGACGAGTTTTTGAGATACGCCTGGCCCAGGTGGAACACCACGTACGATTCTTGGAGGTTGCCACCATGGTTACGGAGAGATTTGATTTCAGTACCCAAAAGAACAATGCCGGCTTCCAGTGTCTCCAAGATCTCATAGTTATGATGAGCCTTCCGATTAGAGACGAGATCTTCCATTGAACCTATACCGAAATGATAAAATTTTGATTTTTGATGATTTTTTTCGCGGATTTTAAAGCCGCTTCGAAGGACATACTTAGTAAAGTAGGGCAAGAAGCGGCTTTAGAAGCTGCGGAAAAAGGCACGAAAAGCGAATTTTTATCATTTGGGTATCGGTTCATACTCTATCCGAATAGGGATTGACCGAAAGGTGTCACAGTGAAACAATCACGACCTTGAGAGGTTCCGACGGCGGTGATTCCAGCTTCAAAGAGCCATTCAAAAACGATGGCGTAGATCAGTGCTTTTTCATCGGGAGAATATTCAGGAAGGGCGTATTTCCACCCTTTGCCGCATTTTTTTAGGGTGGCAGCAGAATGCTCGGCAAATGGAACGATCACACCTTTTTCAAATTCATCATAAAAAATCCAGCCGGTGTGAAGAACGCGCAAGATCGCTTTTTCTGCGTCATGGATCACTTTTTCAGTAATAAGATGGGGAGGAAGCTGAACCGACTGAATTTTATTGAGAGCATGGCGGTAGAGGTAGAGGGCGCGGTTTTCAACGCGCATTTCAAGCCATTCGGCAGAGGTTTCAGTCGGTTGAAGTTTGTCATCCACAGTCTCGGCAAGTTTTAAGAGCTGAAGCTTGTTGATCACTTGGTCAATATAGGTTGGATCAGGGGGGCTCTCTTGGAGGCGGGCTGCGATAGCAGCATATCCCTTCGGGTTCAGAGGGACTGGCTGCTTCTTCACGAGTTGCAGAACTGCGGTCATGTCTTCGATGAATGCAAAATCGTGCAAACGGAATCTTTCAATTTTTGCACTATCATTGATCGGTTGAGTCGTCGTGGCTTTTAAGAAGGTGAGATACTCGCGCCATTCATAGAAAGGTGTGACTGTCTCTTCCCATCCGCTCCCTCTCGGCTGAAACTTAAGGCAGCAGACAAAATGAAGCTCTAAAATGAGCATGTTTTCTTCAAACTTTTCGCGAGTAAGCTCGTATTTTTTCATCACGTCTTTGGCAGAAAGCGTAAGCGTTGGGGAGCGAAAGACATCTTGCGCAATGGCCGAAAGAGTCGGATCGCCAAAGGTCAGTTCCAAGAGGTATCTTTGGAAGATTTGGGGGGTCAGCAGGTACTTTTCAACAAGGGATTCAAAAATGTTGTTAGATGTGCGCGGGATCGAGTACCAGATGGGGAGGGCGTGGATAGGAACTTTTTTAAGGATATTTTGGAGAAACTCCATACCGGGGCAGAAATCGGGCGCAAACTTCTCAATCTCTGTCTCAAAATACTTTCTTGTCTCTTTATCGACGATAATCGAGTCGCCCTCGATGGTTAAAAGACCTGTTTTACTCAAAATTTCTAAGATGGGAAAGATCTCTTCTTCGGTTTTTTCAATGTTTTTGGCGATTTTGCGGATGGGGGCTTTGATGGAGCTATATAAAATTTCTTCTAAAACGGCGATCTCAAACGCAGTAAAGCTGGATAGTAGAAGACGATTTTCAATGTCCCGACGATAGTTATAATCAGAAAGGGTAATTTTGTTTTTCTTGACCTGGGTTAACTCTATCATTCGAACCTATGTGCCAAGTCTAGTTGATTTTTCATTTTGAAGCAATTCCCATTATACTGTATTTTTTCTGGATGGTTCAGTCATGACAAATTACGATCACCAAAGAATTGAGCAGAAGTGGCAGCATCTCTGGGAAGAAAAAGAGATTTTCCAGGTCGAGGCTGATCCTTCAAAACCAAAGTATTACATTTTAGACATGTTCCCCTATCCCTCCGGCGCCGGCCTCCATGTCGGCCATGTGACGGGGTATACCGCGACCGATATTCTTTCCCGCTATATGCGGAATAAGGGGTATAACGTCCTCCATCCGATGGGCTGGGATAGTTTTGGCCTGCCTGCCGAACAATATGCGATCCGCACGGGCACCCATCCCGCCATCACCACCGAGCAAAACATTAATACTTACCGCCGCCAGCTCAAATCGCTCGGTTTTAGCTATGATTGGAGTCGGGAAATTGCCACCAGCGATTCGAGCTATTACAAATGGACCCAGTGGATTTTCACCAAACTCTATGAAAAAGGGCTTGCCTACGAGGCCGAAGTCAATGTCAACTATTGTCCTGCCTTAGGGACAGTGCTAGCCAACGAAGAGGTCGAAAACGGCCATGCGAAAGAAGGCGGCTATCCTGTCGAGAGAAGACCTCTCCGCCAATGGATCCTGAAAATCACGGCCTATGCCGAGCGTCTGATCGAAGATCTTACGCTCATCGACTGGCCCGAATCTTTAAAACGGCTCCAAATCAATTGGATTGGCCGAAGCGAAGGGGTCAAAATCCACTTTACAGAAGAAAAAACCGGCGAGGTTATCACCGTCTTTACCACACGCCACGATACGTCATTTGGAGTGACATTTTTAGTGCTTTCGCCTGAACATCCACTCGTTGAAAAAATCACCACTCCGACACATAAAAAACAAGTCCATGGCTACCAAAAAGAAGTCTCCTCCAAAAACGATCTGCAGCGCACGGATCTTGCAAAAGAAAAAACCGGCGTTTGGACCGGCGCCTATGCGATCAGTCCTTTCAATCGCGCGCGCATCCCAATCTGGATTGCCGACTATGTCCTCATGACGTATGGAACTGGCGCCGTCATGGGTGTGCCTGGACACGATGAAAGGGATTTCGAGTTTGTGAAAAAGTACAATCTCGATATCCTTCCTGTAATTGAGCCACAAGACCCTGAATCTAAAGTTGCATTACTAGACGAAAAAATCTGCTATGGCGACACGCTGCAAACGGACCAAGACCGGATTTTTAATAGCGGCTTTTTAGATGGACTCACAATTGAACAGGCGAAGAAAAAAGCTGCCGACTGGCTGGTTGAAAATAAAGCAGGGGAGAAAACCATCAACTACAAGCTTCGCGATTGGCTGTTTTCCCGCCAGCGGTATTGGGGTGAACCTTTTCCGATTCTCCACTTTGAAGATGGGACCAAACGGATCTTAGATCTCGATGAACTCCCGCTTTGCCCACCCGAACTGAAAGATTACAAACCTTCCGGGACCGGTGCCGGTGAAGGTCCGCTTGCAAAAGTCAAAGAATGGGTCGAAATCACAGACCCTAAAACTGGCAAAAAAGCCCGCAGAGAAACCAATACCATGCCGCAATGGGCAGGCTCTTGCTGGTACTACTTAAGATTCTGCGATCCGCATAACAATAAGGCTGCCTGG
>DATAHB010000095.1:0-4000 GCA_036263375.1 Rhabdochlamydiaceae bacterium
CTTGCTATAACAAACTAGAGGTTTTATGAAAAAAAAATTTATTAAGGGTGGGGTTTTATTCGTAGCTTGCTTAATTCCACTAGTTTTAGTTTTCATACCTAAAAAGAGCAAAATAGCATCCAAGGCACCCCTTACTGAAAAACCGTTTGTCATCGTGGTTCCGTCTTACAATAATGCGGCTTTTTGCGAGCAAAACATTCTCTCCGTTCTTCACCAGCAATATGAAAACTACCGGGTGATTTTTATCGATGATGCCTCGAAAGACGACACGTATGATAAAGTGAAAGCATTAGTCGACAGATCGCCAAAAAAAAAGACCGTTGTTCTGATTAAGAACAACGAAAACCAAGGCTCTCTTAAAAATCTCTATACCGCTATCCATAGCTGCAAAGATCACGAGATTATTGTCCGTGTAGACGGCGACGACCAGCTCGCGCATCCGTTTGTGCTCAAAAAGCTCAATAAAGTCTATGCCGATTCGAATATCTGGATGACCTATGGTAATTACCTCGACACCCCGACCTACAAACAAAAACCGCAGCTGTGCCAAAAATTCCCCAAAAGCGTCCTCAAAAGCCAGCGGTTCCGTCAATATAAATGGGTCACCTCGCACCTCCATACATTCTACGCTGGTCTCTTTAAGAAGATCTCTCCCGACCACTTGACAAAAGACGGCCAGTTTTTGCCCGTTGCCGGAGACGTAGCCATTATCCTACCGATGTTAGAAATGGCATCTAGCCATTTCCAGTTCATCGAAGATGTGCTTTATCTCTATAATCGGAGCAATCCACTCAGCGACCACTTAAGTAACCGGCTTGTCTTGCAAAATTCGTATGACCGGTATGTCCGGTCGCTCCCCTCCTACCCTCCGCTTGAACACCCCCCCTATGAATGAACTGATCTTTGTTCTACAGTCAGCGATTGTCATTGGAACATTATTTGGGGCGGCACGGATCGGAAAAGAGGCGCTGATCGCCCTCGCGGTTCTACTCACGGTGCTGGCCAATGTTTTTGTCCTCAAACAGATATCCCTTTTTGGGTGGAATGTGACATGTAGCGATGCGTTTGCCATCGGCGGGATTTTTGGACTCAATATGCTGGCTCAAAGTCATGGCAAAGATGTTGCCAAAAAGACGATTTGGATTTCGTTTTTCGGCATGCTCTTTTATGTCGCTCTCTCGCAGATCCATCTCTTGTTTGTCGCTAGCCCGCATGATACAAGCCAGGACCATTTTACCTACCTACTTAAGCCTGCTCCACGGCTGCTCATAGCTTCCCTCGTGACATTTTTCATTGTCCAGCAGTTTGATGTGAGGCTGTATCAACTCCTTTCAAAATTCTCCTGGCAAGTCAAAAGCCTCTTCTGTCTTTTAATTTCTCAAGCGCTTGATACCGTCCTTTTTAGTCTCTTGGGACTGTATGGCATCATCCATGATTTTACCTCGATGATGGTCGTCAGCTACCTCGTCAAAACGGCCGTGATTGGTCTGATCTCGACTGCAGCTCTTTTTTTCAATCCACTCAAAAAGCTAACCCATGAACCTATCCCTTAATGCGAAAAGTTCGCTTTTTGCGTCTTTATCCGCAGCTTCTAAAGCCGCTTCTTGGCCTACTTATCCAAGTATGCCCTACGAAGCGGCTTTAAAATCTGCGAAAAAAAACATCAAAAATCAAAATTTTCGCGTTAGGGGATAGGTTCATGAAATTTGAAATTCTCCACACTTCTTCGAAATCAAGAGCCCGGGTCGGCCGCATCCACACGCCGCATGGCATCATCGACACCCCTAACTTCGTTGCGGTCGGAACCAATGGGACTCTAAAAGCTCTCGACAACAAAACCGTACAAGAGATCGGTCTGCAGCTGATGTTTTGCAATACGTACCATTTGCTCTTGCAACCGGGGACCGATGTCGTCCGGGATGGCGGAGGGATCCACAATTTTATTAACCGACAGCTTCCGATTATTACCGATTCCGGGGGATTCCAAGTATTCAGCTTAGCGTACGGATCGGTCGCAAGTGAGCTCAAAAGCCAAGGGACAAAGAAAAACGACGGCTCGGTATTGAAAATCACCGAAGAAGGGGTCTTGTTCCGGTCTTACAGAGACGGCAAAAAAATCCTCCTGACGCCGGAGAGCTCGATTCAGGCGCAGAAAAACTTAGGCGCCGATATTATCATCCCGTTCGATGAGCTGCCGCCGTACCATATCGATCGAGATAAACTTGTGCAGTCGTTGGAAAGAACCCACCGGTGGGAAGAGAGATCTTTAAACGAGCACTTGAAAAACGCCCGCGGCCAAGCGATGTATGCGGTGATCCATGGAGGAATCGACCCTGACTTAAGACAGAAAAGTTGTGATGTCCTTTCAAAACTCTCCTTCGATGGGTTTGCGATCGGAGGCAGCATGGGCAAGACCAAAGAGCAGATGATCGGGATGCTCACCACCATGATGCCATCGCTTCCGGTTGAAAAACCCAACCATCTTTTGGGTATTGGCGATCTTGAATCTATCACGGGTTGTATTCCACTGGGTATTGATACATACGACAGTTCGTATCCAACACGAGCGGCAAGACATGGGATGGCGCTCTCAGGGACCGGCCCTATCAATCTCACCAAGGGCGAGTATGCAAGCAGGTTCGAGCCGATTGAAAAAGGATGCGCGTGTACCACCTGCGCGCACTTTAGCAAGGCATATCTTAATCACCTCTTCAAAGCGCGCGAGATGACAGCGCTGACCTTAACAACCATCCATAATCTCCACTTCATGGTGGAGCTGATGAAAAACTATCGGGCAGCCATCGCGGCAGATCTTCTCTGACCTGCCTCTTCCAACTGCTGACGGTAGCACCGGTAGCAGACGGGAAAATATTTCTCTTCAGCTCCCAATTGGATCACGGGCCCTTCGAGAGTTGCTCTGCCATTGACATGTCGGATATTCATGATCGATTTTCGGTTGCAGTAGTAGCAGGTCGCCTTCACCTCTTCGATGGAGTCAGAAAGCTCCATGAGGCGAAGCGATCCAGTGAAAAGTTTTGTCCGGAAATCGGTCCTCAGGCCGTAACAGATGACAGGGATATCTTTGTCGAGGGCAATGTCTCTGAACTGTTCAATGTGCTCCATCGACAAAAAATGGACTTCATCGACCAGAATGCAACTGATCCCTTCATAATTGATTTGAAGAAGATCCGTTGTCGGTCCAATTAAAATATCAGCCTCGCATTGAAGGCCTGCGCGCGATTTGATATTTTCTCTCCCAAAACGGGTGTCCATGTCAGGCTTCATCAGCAAAACTTTTTTACCTTGCTGACGGTAATTATGCGCAACGGCAAGGAGATTAAGGGTTTTTGCACTTCCCATTGTTCCATGCCGAAAATAAAGCTTGGCCATTTTTAGTCTCCGGTTTAAGGTTTAAGATAAGAGGTAATTGCAAAACTCCGATTTGGGTCCAAATCCGTGTTTTTCGATCAGGTTTGGTTTTTGCGCAAATCGCCTACTCTCATTCGAGTATGTCAATTTGCGCAAAACCCAAATCAGAGCAAAAGCCATCGAATTTGTACTCCACAGCGGGTTTTGCAACCACCTCATTAGGTTAAACGATTTAGAGATTTTTGAGGAGGTCATGAATGACACCCGATATCAAGATTCGCTCATTACATGGGGCCGGGATCAAAACCTATATCCCCAGTATTGTGAAAGTCCGCGTGGAAGTGTTAAAAGAGTTCCCCTACATGCAGGCCGACAATACCGAAGCAGATATGCAGTATTTCAAAACCTTGAGCCAGTCGAAAGATTCGATCGCAGTGCTCGTCTTTGACGGACCTAAGATCATTGGGGTAACCTCCGGCCTCCCCCTTGAAGAGAACTTGGAAGTACTGCAAAAACCGTTCCTTAAAAATCAGCTAGCCCCATCCGACTTTTATTATTTCGGCGTCTGCACATTGTTAAAACCGTACCGAGGAAGAGGCATCGCCCATCACTTCTTCGACATCCGGGAAGA
>DATAHB010000096.1:0-3699 GCA_036263375.1 Rhabdochlamydiaceae bacterium
ATCTCTTTTAAGATTCCGAATAACGAGAAGTCAAATGCTTTGATCGTGATAAAGGCCGCTGAAATCATTGCAAACGAGGGAAAGACGAGCGAACCAAGTGCATTGAAACAAAGAATTACCGGGAGCAGTAAATGGCTCCGCTTTAAACCAAAAAAATGGAGAAGTAAAAACGACCCAAACAGCTGAAAAATCACCGTCAAAAAATTGGCGATCCCAAAGAGTCTTCCCGAGTATTCCGTGCGAAGATCTTGTTCGGGGATGGTGATTTCAAGCATCGCATTGAACTGGTAGTAAATCAGCGTGGTGACCACCTGCATTAAAATCACAATCAGCGCGATGAAGGAAAGGTATTTTGAGTTTCGAATCGCTAAGACGCCCTGCATAAAGTTCCGAATCGGTTTAGTCGAGTTTTCCTTTTGAACCGAACTGAGGCGCAGCATTTTGAAAAAAGCAAAGGTCAAAATTAATACGAGGGGTAAAGTGGCAAAAATCAGATTGGGCGATCCTACGCTAGTAGCGAAAAACCCGGGCAAGGTGCTCCCAAAGACGCCGCCTAACCCTCCAAATGCAAAAATAAGACCGTAAAGGAATTTAGCCTGGCTTAATTGAATTGTCGTATGGACGACCGACCAGAGCTGCTGGAATAGCAACATGATATAGATTTCTTTCCAGACATAAAAAAAGAAAGCAACGAACGGAAGTTTCGTCATCGTGATCGCGCAGAACGTGCTCACAAGCGCAATACACAAAGCAATCGTTAGGAACATACGCCTGACGCCCAGTCGAGATAAATACCGGTTGTACAGTTCGATAATCAGGAAGTTTAAAGGGACGATCGCCAGCCAGACATAAGGAAAAAAATCGACGCCGTGCTGGGTCAGAAAAATACTATTGCTGACAGGTCTGACAATGCCGTAATCGGCCGTGATGCAAAATCCACAGACCATCGCGCAAAAAATAAAAATCTTTTGCGTCTTTGTTAGACGTAAAAGTTCATCTTTAATTTTTCTCCAGTGCATGAAGAAAGTATACTATTTTTCACAGTATTCAAGAAATGAATCTTCGTATTGAGGATCGATATAAACCCATGTACTAGAACCTGTTGGTATCGAAAGAGTTGAAACCTCCGATCCGTTAACAATTTTTTGATTCTTCAGCAAAACAGGAAAATCGAAACCGATTTTTGATGCCGCTTTGCCTACAAAATCCCATGAAATTAACTCTCGCGGGATTTTGTGCTTCTTTTGAAACTCTTCTAACTCTTTTAGTGAGATCTCTGCAGGCACAGCTAATGCCTTAAAGCGGTGTTTTCTTTCAATAATGCTCAGAGCGTCAAAGTGTCCCGGATACTTGGTCTCTTTGGCAGCTCTAAATAGCTCAATGAGGATGTCGTTATCAGTCAGAGCCAAGTAGTGATTCAGGTCGGAGATCTTCACAATCTTTTCCATGAATCGTGCAAGATGGAAATTATAGCTTTTGACCGTTGCATATTGATACACCCGTCGATGCATAAAATGTCTAGAGAGGAGTAGCGCTTCGCATGATTCAATCCCATTTTCTTCAATCCCCAGCTGCATCTCCTCCTTTTGGGACAAAATATGGATGGTTTCAATCAGCTGATGGTAATCAAAGAGCCCATACGAAACGCCCGAGCTCTTGGAGTCGCGCAGCAAATAATCAATCCTGTCGGCCCCAAAAAAGTCTCCTGTGATGATTTCGCACATCACACGGTCCCATGCAGAAAAAGGGCTTGCATGGCCGATCTCTTTCAGTTTTTTCTCGCCGATGGAGAGCTTTAAAATATGGTCGACGAGGTCTGGATTTTGAGTGTCGCTCTTGATTTTGTTCCACAGCTGCATTAGCTCAGGACTTTGGATGATGGCATAGGTCCATTTCTCGTGGCCTCCCTTTCCAAGCAGCGCTTTTTCTCCCACATGCGAAAACGGCAAATGGCCCACATCGTGGCATAACGCTGCCAATCGGACGACTTTTCTCCAATACGGATAATCTTGGCGCAATTGGGGAAATTTTGAGACCATCCGATCAAAGATTTGGCTGGAGAGTTCCATTACCCCAAGCGAGTGCTCAAATCGGCTATGCGTTGCTCCCGGATAAACAAGATACGCCGTCCCCATTTGTCGAATGTATCTAAGACGTTGAAACGGCAGTGTATCGATGAGGGTAGCTTCATCGTCATCGAGGTAAATGAATTGGTGGACCGGATCGTATAACTTTGGCATGAAGAAGATCATGCTAAAGTAGATTTTTAAAAAATGCAAACTTTTCATTTTGAAAGTATTCTGATAAACTGAAACTTTTATGAAAAATATCAGCGTGACGGTGTTAACAAAGAATTGCGGTGGCACGTTGCTTGCCACATTACAGTCGCTCCAACCGTTTTCTGAAGTGATTGTGCTCGATACGGGATCAAATGATGATACTCTTGAAATCGCCGGAGAGTTCCCGAATGTTAAAATCCATCATGCTGAATTTAAAGGGTTCGGGCCTTTGCATAATGAAGCGACCAGCATCGCTTCGAATGATTGGGTCTTGTCGATTGACAGCGATGAGATTGTAACGCCGGAACTCGTCAGAGAAATTCAAGGGCTTCTTCTCGATCCGAACTCTGTCTATTCCCTTCCCAGAGACAATTACTTCAATGGTAAGCTAATCAAGTGCTGTGCAGGCTGGTACCCCGATCCAGTCGTCCGGCTCTATCATCGAAGAAAAACCCGTTTTTCCAATGATGCCGTGCATGAAAAAGTCTTAAGAGAAAAGATGCGGCTGATTCCTCTCCAACAGGCAATCAAGCATACGCCTTATCGAACAATTTCAGACTTTTTAACTAAGATGCAAAAATACAGCACCCTTTTTGCCGAGCAAAACCATGGTAAAAAGAAATCCTCTTTCCTCAAAGCGCTTGTCCATGGAATGAGCGCCTTCATCAAGAGCTATTTTTTCAAACGCGGGATGTTTGGCGGAAGAGAAGGCTTTATTATCTCGCTCTACAATTCTCAGACTGCCTACTACAAGTACTTGAAGCTTGCTGAATTGAACAAAAAACTTTAGTATGGACATCTTATGGATGTTGAAGTCCTTTCCAGGTTGCAGTTTGCCTTTACGATTACCTTCCACTATATCTATCCCCCGTTAAGCATTGGGATTGCGCTTGCCATGATCATCATGGAAGGGATGTATTTAAAAACGCGGGATGTCCTTTGGGAAAAGCTGACGAAGTTCTGGCTCAAAGTGTTTGCGATGACGTTTGCGCTCGGAGTGGCCACAGGGATTCCGATGATGTTTTCGCTGGGGACAAATTGGTCCCGCTATTCCCGATTTGTCAGTGATGTTTCAGGAAGTCTTGTCGGCATAGAAGGGATGTTCGCCTTCCTCATTGAAGCCGGCTTTTTAGGAGTTCTTTTGTTCGGTTGGAATAAAGTCAGTCCAAAGATGCATTTCATGTCGACCATTCTCGTCTGTGTTGGCGCCCATTTTAGCGCGATCTGGATTGTCAGTTTTAATTCGTGGATGCAAACACCTGCCGGACATCGCATCACCACACTGGGCGATGGCACTGTTGTTGCCCAAGTTGTCGATTGGTGGAAGGTCTTTTTAAGTCCCTCCAACCTCAGCCATTTAACCCACGTTCTTTTAGGGTGTTGGATGGCCGGAGCGTTTTTAATTCTCAGCGTTGGGGCG
>DATAHB010000097.1:0-5003 GCA_036263375.1 Rhabdochlamydiaceae bacterium
AACCGATGGCTGACGCTTGATAGACTTCCCGGAAGTTAAATGTCGTTTCAAAGAGTGCAACACCGAGCGCCGCTCCAATCTGCCGCTGCACCGTGAAAAGTCCTGTTGCTTGCGATAGCTGCGACTCCGGAATGGTGGAAAGCGTCAGAGCGACGAGCGGAGCAAAGAGCATGCCCATCGCGATCCCCCGAACAAGGAAAAGCTGGATCATGGCGGTTTCTGATGTATACAAAGTAAAGCGGGCATTGACATAGTAGGTAAGCGCAAGCAAAATAAGGCTTCCCAAGACTAAAAACATTGGAGAAACTTTCCGAGAAAGCCAGCCAGAGACCCCTCCAAAAAAACCTTGGGCAAGTCCGATGGGAAGCAGCACAACCCCTGTTTTAAGCTGGGAAAAACCAAGACCGTTCTGCATGTAAAGCGGAAGCAAAAAGCTTGATCCGAACAGCGTAAATGAAAAGATAAAGAGAACAATATTACCCATCAGAAAGTTTCGGTTTTTAAAAATCCTTAAATCGATGATCGGATTTATAATCGATAGTTCGATGTGCAAAAAGAAAAGGAGATTCACTAGAGAAATCGCAAAGCAGATGATCGTAAACTTCGAGGACCATCCCTCGGCGTTCCATGGAGCATTTCCACTGGAAATGCCGACAAACAGGGCGACTAAAAAAACAATCAATGTCACAAGTCCCCAGAGATCGAACGAGTGGATGATTTTTCTAAACGTCCGCCTTAAGACCACCCAGCCCATTAGCAGCGTCACGGCTCCAAACGGCAAATTAATCAAGAAAATCCATTTCCAATTGATCGCTTGGATCAAATATCCCCCGACACTGGGCCCTAGAGAAATCGCCGCTGCAATCGAGATCGAATAAAAACCTAAGGCCACCGTCCGGTTTTCCTTTTTAAATTCATTGGTAAACAAAATCATCCCGACAGGAGTTAAGATCCCTCCACCGATCCCTTGAATGACACGGAAAAAAATGAGCGCATCAAGATTCCAGGCAACGGCGCAAAAATACGATCCAAAAACGAAAATAATGAGCCCAACTAGATAAACCTTTTTCGAACCAAAGTGTTCTGACAGCCAGGCAGAAATCGCCAGTAGCACTGAAAGCGCAATCAGATACGCTGTGGAAACCCAGACAACCTGGTTAATTGTCTGGCCAAATGCAGCCATAATGGTTGGAATCGCGACATTAACAATCGTTCCATCCAGAACGACCATAAACGTACTCATCATTACCGTTAGAAGCACAAACCACGGATAGGCTGGGTGATGCCCTGCAAGCGGAGGAAAGAGGTGGATTGCTCTCCGCCGAAGAAGCCCTTCTTGCTTCTCGAGCATACTAACCTGTGACTTGGGTTGATTTCATAGAATCTTGCTCCATCTTTCGGGCGCTTTTTCCAGTTTTTTCGAGCACTATAGGCACCTGTCGGCTATATACACTCATGGACTCAAAAGGCGGTTTTTGACTGCGTCGGGTTGTCACTGCCTTTGAACCCGCCTGCATCGCTCAACTTATTCAAGTTGATCTGCTTCGACGCCGACTACGTCTGGTTCAAATTCAGGACACCTCCTTGCCAAATTCTCGCCTTTTGAGTCCATTCGTGTATAAGTGCCCGAAAAAACTTTAAAAATCACCTCAAAATCTGGAGCCATCCTCTATAAAATCAACCCAAAACTCCGGTTATTTACCTCGTACGGATTTTGATGGAGACGGACATTCCGGGCCTAAGATAGAGCCCTTGCGCGCTTTCTGTTGTCTTGATGGAGATTTTTAAAGGAATACGCTGGGTGACTTTAGTGAAGTTGCCCGAGGCATTATTCTGCGGGATCAAAGCAAATTGAGAAGCTGCTGCAGCTCCGACCACCTGCACATTGCCCTGAAAGTGCTGCCCGGGATAAGCATCGACCGTGATGATCACAGGAGCCCCCACACGAATCGAGGCAAGTTTTGTCTCCTCAATATTGGCCGTAATCCAAATATTCGTCAGGTCCATCAAAGAAAGCACCGTTTGACCTGCGCGAATCACATCGCCCGGATCGTGCCAGCGCATTGCGATCACACCATCGATCGGCGCCGTCACTTGAGAATAGTGGATCTGGGTTTCTACTTCCTTCAGTGTTGCTTCCTGGACATCAGCGAGAGAATTGATCGATTGCAACTGCGCTTGCATCATCTGATACGTCTTTTCGACATGCGTAAATGCCTCCTGCGAGATGACGCCACCGGCATACTCTTTTGTCGCTCTGTCCAGATCATCTTTTGCCAAATCGACTCGGATTTTTTGCAGCTTGACCTCATCATTGGCATGATCTAAAGCAGCGGCCGCTTTTTCCCTTTCAATCAACATGATCGTATCGTCCAAAGCAAATAACAGATCTCCCTTTTTGACCACATCTCCTTCGTTCACAGCTATCTGGAGAATTTTGCCCGACTGCACCGCACTGATCGTGTGATCAAAACCCGCAATACTCGCATCTTCCGTTGTCTGGAAAGGGTACAAATACGCCCTCCACCACCAGAAAATCGCCAGCAGCATCAAAACAAAAACAGCGGCGATATAATAGATCTTCGACTTAAAAAATGACGGCTCTGTCTGTTCCATGTCCTTATTTAGATGGGTAAACTATTCACACCATAATGACAAGAAATATTTTTAATTAGAAAATGAGTTCTTCCTCTTACTGCCCCTCTTAGAAGTGTTTCGGGATATTCTGAATGAAAGTATTCCTGAAAATCTGCGATCATGACGAAAAGTGATGCGATTGCTACGGAATTGGGAAAATTTCACTACTCTAATCGCACGCTCGTCGCTTTTGGAGCGAACAGTTTTACCTTTGGGATTAAGTGAGTCTTGATTTTTTGTTAAAAGGAATAATCCTTGGATTCTCGATCGCAGCTCCTGTTGGGCCGATAGGCGTGCTTTGTATTCGCAAAACTTTGCAATTCGGTAGATTTTCTGGGCTTTGCTCGGGTCTTGGAGCTGCTTTTGCAGACTCCTTCTATGCTGTTATCGCTGCTTTTGGGCTTACCGTCGTTTCAAATTTTCTTCTGACTGGGCAGTTCTGGTTTCGGCTCATTGGTGGTTGTTTTTTGCTTTATCTGGGGTGGAAAACATTTATTTCCAAGCCAGCCCCAGACTCGAAAAATGTTCCTCATACAACATTGCTGAATGATTTCATTTCTACTTTTTTTCTTACGATTACCAATCCAATGACAATTCTCTCTTTTGTAGTTGTTTTTGCAGGTCTTGGGCTTTCTAGTATTCATGGGGACTACCTCCAGGCCGGCGGGTTAGTCTTTGGAGTATTCTTGGGTTCTGCAGCCTGGTGGCTTCTCCTAAGCGAGGGTATTACTTTATTCCGCAAAAAAGTTAGCCCAAAGGTGATGACTTGGATCAATCGCATTGCAAGACTAATTATTTTGTCGTTTGGTATCGGCGCTTTATTGAGCACAATTCTCTGAAATTAGAGATGTGCGGATTTATCATAACCACCTCAGAAAAAAGAATCTGGGTGAGAGGATTTGAACCTCCGACCCCTAACACCCCATGCTAGTGCGCTAGCCAGTCTGCGCTACACCCAGATAATACTCGAGGAATATGAAAAATCAGCTTTTGAAGCTGCGCGAAAATCCCCGCGGTTAAACGATTGAAAGGCGCGCTGTATTACTTCGATACAGCTAGCATTTCAATCGTTTAACTCCGGGTTTTTGGCGCGCTTCAAAAGTTGATTTTTCATATTCCTCGAGTATAAATTAGATACTTGTCAATCCTTCGAACTGAAAGTCTGCTTTTTTGAATTCGTTGACTCCAAGACGGGCGCAATCTTCAATAATCTTCTCTAAAACATCGCCCGGATGAAGCTCTGCCGCAGAAAGATCGACAGAGATCGATGCGGTAAAATTCACACCATTTCGAAGGCCTTTAACCTTGAAATTTGCTATCATTGTCTCTTTTTTCTTAGAAATATTTTTAAAACGTATTAAGTTGTTTTCAGCTAAGTCTTTCATGGTTTGCCTCAACGTGAGGAAATCGTAGGATCTTTAGCTGTTTCTGTCAAGGAGGCCATATGATGAAATTAGAAAAAAGCTGGTATGAAAAACTCAAAAATGAAATCAGCCAGCCGTATATCCAAGAGTTAAAAAAATTCCTCGAGGAGGAAAAAAAGGCGGGCAAAACCATTTATCCCCCGGAACAGCTGGTTTTTAATGCCCTTCTCCAGACACCTTATGATCAAGTGAGGATTGTGATCGTCGGCCAAGACCCCTACCATGGCCCAGGACAGGCTCATGGCCTTTCTTTCAGCGTCCTACCAGGAGTTGCGATCCCTCCCTCCCTTAAGAACATCTATAAAGAGCTTGAGACCGATCTTGGCATCCCTAGGCCCTCATCCGGCTGCCTGATCTCCTGGGCAAAACAAGGGGTATTGCTTCTCAATGCAACACTGACAGTCAATGCCGGAGATCCGAAGTCCCACCATGGAAAAGGATGGGAAAGGTTCACTGATGCCATCATCGATCTCTTAGCCCAAAGACCCGATCCGATTGTTTTTTTGCTTTGGGGAAAGTCGGCCCAAGAAAAATGTCACAAACTCCTCGGGACCCACCATGCTGTCTTTCAGGCAGCCCATCCATCACCCTATTCTGCCGACCGATTTCTGGGCTGTCGCCACTTCTCCAAGGCCAATGAATTTCTTAAAGGGGTCGGCAAAACACCAGTCGACTGGACAGTCAGCTGATTGTTCATAAGCTGTTTTTTCTGATAAGGGTCTTGTTCACCAACACTCAAAAATAAATTACACACCCACTTACGAACACCTTATTTTTCCCTATTAAATCCTGGTAGTTATCAACAAATCCACAGGATCTGAGTAATGAGTATTACTGATACTTAAATCTAATACTAAAGAGAAGAGTGTGGAAAAAGAGCAACTCCAGTAGTATGTGGTCATGCAAGAACTTTCGACAAATCATTTTTTTTCTTTGGAGGCT
>DATAHB010000098.1:0-11434 GCA_036263375.1 Rhabdochlamydiaceae bacterium
TCCCGGACCCAGAGGGGCATTTTTTGCTGGGCATCGCAATGGCAGCAGATTTGACTGCTGGGGAAGTACTTGCCGACCTCAACGAGGTGTTTTCCTAATTCCTCGGCTTTATATTTGAGGCAGTGCAGAAACGATCTCCACCCTGCATCGGGGATAGACCGGGCCAGTGCCTTGGGGCTATTTTGAAGGAGGCTGGTGATGTCTAGGCTCTCGATAATGCTCTTTGGTCTCCGAGTTATTTTGCAGGAGCATGTAGCGGAGCGCCTCTGGCTGTGATTAGGCAATACATTGAGCAGCAAAAGACGCCGGAAGAATAGCACGCCTTACATCACGACCCTGAAGGGCCGTGTTTTTCGGCGCTAGGGGGATAAATATCGCAGATATTTTCAGCTAATTTCTATAGACAATTTGAAGCAATGAGACGCATTCAGAACAATCTCTTCACAGAAAATCGAATCCTTTTGTAAAATTAAGCTGCCGGATGTCCTTAATATTAGAAACGTGGAGGTAATATGAGCTTAAACGTGAAAAATATTGTTCATCATGGAACTGAAGCAGCGGCGGCTATAGCCATAGGAACTTGGGTTGTTTCTAGCTTTAGCAGTGCTTGCATTGCTTATGGAACAGCAAAGATTTCTTATCTTGCCATGCGAAAGACCTTAGAGTATGTTGCACCTGATTTGCCCAAAAACATTAACCGTACAATCAGTTATGGAGTAAGTTTATGTGTAGGAGGAGGTGTTTTACATGCAACCACCTCTCAATTAACTGGTTATTCAATGAGCATTTTAGAGACCTGCGGAAAGACGCTAGGAATTACCGTAGGGAGCATGGGGATTCGTGCTCTGGCAGATAAGAGCTATGAATTATTACAAAAAAGATGAGGCTAGATTTAGTAGATGCCTACTCCCTCCCAGGAATGGGAGGGCTTCTAGCTTATCTAGTCCGGGAGCCCTGATATTTTGCGCTCCGCTTGGCTAAAGCTGTTTGTAAAGAATCCGTCCCTTCACTCAAAGAAATTGAGACAGGCCATTTCGTTTCATGTCATCTTGTTAACCTGTCAACTTAGGGTGTGCCATCAAGCGCACAGCCCGGTTTAGGCTCAAGGGCGAATTTACGCACGTCAGAACACGGGTACACCAGCCTGGCTCTCCAGAAGAACCTATCCGTGGTATGCAAAATATTGCCAGTGCGAAAATTCCCTATATTTTGACGAGAGGTAGCTATGCAAGTCCAGAGCTGTTTGAAAAGGAGTTGCGCAAGTTTTTAAACCGTCAGACCCAAATGTTGACTGATCCTGGCTAAAAAAGTTAGATGATCTTCACAGCAAGTTTTGCAACTACCTCTTAATCCCAGCGATTTCGGCAAGAGATTGCTTGTTTTCTGCCGTGGAGTTGCAGATCCAGGTTCTGCATTTTGATTTCTGAACGATTTCATTCAGAAGAGAGCTCATTGTTTGCCGTCCTCCTTTTTGGGGAGCCTTGGTCGATTCGAGCAATAAAAGATCAAACCCGCCTCGGATGAGCGCATCGGTAATGGCGTCGGGGATTGACCTTGCACGAACAATCTCCAGATCCATTTCTACGCCCGCATCGAGCCCAATGGCTTCTGCCGTCTTTAAGACCAAGCTTGCCATTTCGACTCGGTGCGGAACCATCATATCCAATGGCATCGAAGGTGGCACATCAATGACATGGAGAGCCGTGATCTTGCCTCGATGTAATTTGGCAAGCTCGCAAGCCACTTGAACCGTTTCTGTTTGAGTTGTGCTGCGAAGCGGCAGCAAAATATGTTTGATCGCAAGCGGTTCAAAGGAAGGGATTTTGATTTTCTCGATCACCACTTGCGACATCGGAGAGAGTCGTTTAGTTCTGCGGTAGCCCCAATACATCAAAAGGCCTAAAAGGATCCAACCGGTTCCCATGTATCTGCCTTCCGGCTTCGTAATGACCACCAAAGTCCACACCCCAAAACTTGCAATAGCACCGATCACTGCTGGAATCGGAATCGATTTTCCTTTAATGGTGATGTTCAGCGGAACTTTGAACGGCCGCATCATATGCGGCTTTTTGATCCGGAGCAAAATAACCGAAAGCTGGGTAAAGAAAAACGCGATCTGGGCGCCGTAGTTGTAAAGGTCAGCTAAAAAACTCAACCTCGCTCGGCTTAAAGCGACCACCGTACAGGCCACTAACGCAAAAAAAGCCAAAGAAACGTACGGTGTCCGGAACCTGGGATGGACCTTATGAAAAAACCGCGGCAGCTGATAATATTCGCCCATATTGAACGACAGCCGTGAAGCACCAATGAGGCCTGCGTTAGCGGCAACAAAAAGCGTGACGGCAGCTAAAATGCCGATCCAGGGAAGTAAAATATGAGCTCCCCAGGGGAAATTTGCGACAATCCCGACAATCGGCTGCTCTTCATACGTGGTTCCCAGCTCATGGGGCGACAAGATAGAGAAGCCGATGAAGGTCAATCCCAAATACATAAAAAGGACGATACCCATCGTAATCATGATCGCGCGAGGCACGGTGCGAACCGGCTTCTTCGTTTCAGAACTGAGTTGTGCGATCGATTCAATCCCCGTATAAGCGACCATCGCCATGGCCGTTCCTTTAATAAACTCTCCCCATGACGGCGAATCTGCACCGCCCCCTCCAATAGAGATCCCGCTGATCAACTTGCCGAAATTTTCAGCGGTGAAAATCCCGACTAAAATAATAAAAACCTGGGTGAGCACAGTAAAAAACATCAACATAAAGCTGGTCCGCGTCGATTCTTTGACCCCGATGATGTTCATGATGAGCAGTAGCAAAATCAATCCAATCGTAAAAAGGACTTGGGTCTGGGCATTTTGAAGTTGTGGAAAGAAATGCGCTAGATAAGGCCCCACTGTAAAAGCCGAGATCGCAATCGTTACAATGTAATCGAGCAACAACCCCCATCCGGCAACAAATGAGATCAAATCGTTAAACGCATGTCGCGCATAGCTAGCCGAGCCTCCCGATTCATGAAAAGCCGCCGACATTTCCGCATACGATAAAGCAGTGCAAACAAAGACAATCCCCGCCAGGACCATAGCAATCGGCGTTGCGCCCAACGCAAAAAAAGCCGTGATTCCCAAGGCATAGTAGATGGACGAGCCGAGATCTCCATACCCAATCGCAAAGAGATCAAGCACCCCCAGGACACGCTTCAGTGCTCCACGATCAATCTGAGGAATATTCGTAACGGAAGAATCTTTTCGAGCCATAAGAATCTGATATGAAGATTCCCATTTTTTTTAGCAAGACCCGTATCGCTTAAAGCAAAAACTCGATAGAATACCTCTGAAAAAAAGGAAAAATATGGCTGTACAGTTTATATTTTCGAGCCTTGAAAAACCTATTGACAACTCCACAATCACCAGAAACCTTCTGCGGGCGTCAGTTAAGCTTGCTTTGGCAGCCGGCACTGTAGCCTTAATTTCTTTTGCTTATGACAAATACCTCCCTACAAATCATCTTTGGGAACCCATGTCTAGTTGTGCGGTTGGAGCCTATCAAACTTCAATAGTAGTTGCAGCTTACATTGCTTATTCGATGGATAACAAATCCCCTGATGCATTTTATGGAAGACTGAATGGAAAAGTCTCTCTTATCGAAACGGGCTCGGCGCTTATCGGCTTCTTCGGAACTGCAGCGATGAGGTCTAATTTTTTAAAGCTTGATCAAGAAACTTCAGACCATTTTTTCTATTCTCTTCTGGGATTAGGCGTAATGGGATTAGTGCTTAAGCTTATCCATTTTTATCAAAATAATCAGCTTCTTCGGAACTGCAGTGATGAGGTCTAATTTTTTAAAGCTTGATCAAGAAACTTCAGACCATTTTTTCTATTCTCTTCTGGGATTAGAGCTTAAGCTTATCCATCTTTATCAAAATAATCAGCGGAGAAGATTAACCGCTGACAAGTAAAATTTTATCACATATAAAAAAAATCAAAACCCTTTAGTAGTAACTATTTAAGATTGTTTATTGTTTTAGAGAGAACAATATCCTTAAAAGCAATGAATAGATAGAATATTTCTTTAAATAAAGGAGAAATATTGTGACCATACGTGGTTTTAACTATTTAAAAAATTTGACGTTTTCAAACTATCAAAAACCCGATGATCAAAAAAAGCTCAGCCTAAATCTTCTGCGTGCATCACTGCAGTGTACTTTGGCAACAAGCGCTACCGCATTGATCTCTTTTGCTTTTAAGAGCTATCTCCCTTCAAGTCGTTTTTGGCAACGCACGACCTCTTATTCAGTTGCCAGATTAGGAGCATCCCTAGCAATGACATCTTATATGGGTTATGGTCTTTTTCGAAATCACAGTGAAGCAAATGATGCCTATTATGAAAAACTGAATAGAAAACTCTCTGCTATCGAAACAGCCTCGACACTCGTCGGCCTTTTTGGGGCTGCTGCTTTAAAACTTGGTAAAAAAACTTCAAATCGTTTATTCTTTCCTCTTTTGGGATTGGGCGTAACGGGATTAACCTACAAGGCCTACCATCTCTATCAAAACAATAAAATAGGTGAAGCATGACTCAATCTTTTGACCTAGCCTGGATCGTTGTCAAGGACTTAAAAAAAGCGGTGAAGTTCTATACAGAGACCGTCGGTCTGAAATTAAACTCGCTGCACGAAGAATTCGGCTGGGCAGAACTCGAAGGCCCTAAAGGCGGAGCCAGGCTCGGCATCGCTCAAGAAAATGACCAAGATCCGATTAAAGCGGGCGGAAATGCCTGCGTGACGTTCACTGTCGAAAATCTTGAAAAAACTCGAGATTTTTTCTTAGAAAAGGGATCTAAGTTTTTGGGAGAAATCATGGAAATCCCTGGGCATGTAAGGCTATTGAGCGGAGTGGATACTGATGGAAATCACTTTCAACTCGCGCAGAAGCTCTCTGAATTTTAAGAGTTGTATTAACCTCAGTTTTGGGTTCAGTTTATAGAGGTTGTTGCAGATTTCGAGACAATTTTTGTAAATTTTGGCACGTTCAATAGCTGAAAGCACCTATGGACGTGCCAAAATTTGCAAAAAGTGACAGAAAGATGCGGCAAGGCTCTATAAACTGAACTCAAAACTGAGGTTATTAGGGAGCGTACTCTCAAGTTATCGAAGAACCTGATTCAAGATACTCTGGGCAATGTCGATCGACATGTCCATAATGAGTTCAAAACGGCTTTCCCCATCAAAGTAAGGATCTGGAAGATCTTTGTCTTTGAAGGCGGTGCTATATTCGGAGGCAAGATGAAGCTTTCCTTTCTCACTGTCCGGAGCCATCGATTGAAGGAGTTTTAAGACCTCTCTGTCGGAAGCAAAAATATAATGAAAGGCTTTAAAATACGTTTCTTCAAAGATCTTGGCCTTGTGTTCGATGATGATTCCCCTTTTATGCGCAGTAGCAACCATCCGGGGATCGGCGGGAGCGCCTAAAAAGCTGGGGGTAACAGCGCAGCTATCGACAAAAATTTTTGACTTAAGGTTTTTTTCATCGAGAAGCCTCTTTAAAGATGCCTCTAGGGCTGGAGATCGACAGATATTGCCAGCACAGACAAAGAGGATAGAGATCATTCGGAGACATCCGTTGCGCAGCGGAACCCATAGGTGCCGTTCATCGTCCCAGGATTGTTTCGATGGCGATGGGAACAGCGGAGATCTTCCTTCAGGCTCTTCCAACAGCCTCCACGGAGCACACGATAGACACCTTGAAGAGGCCCTTTTGGGTTATGCGGCTCTTGCATGGATAAATTATAATAATGGTAATCATACCAATCAAAACACCATTGATAGACGTTGCCGGCCATGTCATACAGGCCGTAGTTGCTCGCGGGGTAGCTCATCACGGGCGTGGTGTCAGAGCTGAAAAAGTTCGCTTGGGTCCGATCGATATCTTTTCCGGTTGGATAGATACAGTCTTCGAGACCGGCACAGGCGGCGATCTCCCATTCCGCTTCGGTCGGGAGCCTTTTTCCAACCCACTTGGCATACGCTAAAGCTCCATAATAAGTGACGCCGACAACGGGATGGCGCGTATAACCGGATTCGATGGAGAGTTTTCCTCCCAGGCGCTTGATACGGGATTCTCTAAGCCGGATAATATCGTTATTGTTGTGGTCTTTTTCACCACCCATCGCATCTAAAAACTGGACGAATTGCTCGTTCGTTACGGGATGGATATCGATAGCATAGGCGTCGAGGGTAATCTGATGGCGTGGCATCTCATCGCGACCGCCTTTATTGCTGCCCCGCTCATACGAGCCGCCGCGGATCACCACCATCTCGGTTTGAAGAGGATCGATCTCTTTTTTCTCTTCTGGAGCTGGCTGATAAGGCGCGACAACGGTTTCCATTTTGAAGATCGCGCCGGGATCGGCCTCATATTCGGGCCGCTTGATTTCGCCGGGTTTGAGAACCGGTTTTAAAACGGTGATATTTTCAGGCTCGGGTTCAGGAAGATAGTGCTCGAGTTCATTCAGCAACTGCTCAAGCAGCGTTGGCCTTTTGGCAGGATCTGCGGCAAGACATTGCTTGACGATTCTATCCCAGGGAAGTTTGTACTGGGGAGAGATTTGAGAAGGAAGATCAAAAATGCCTTCCGGATAATTGCCAGTGAGCAAGAAATAGAGCACCACGCCAAAAGCATAGGTGTCACCTTTAACAGCTGAGCCCAAACTCCTGTCACACTTCTGGTCCCACCTCTGCTCGGGGGCCAGGCAAAGATAGTGGTGAAGAAAAGAAAGATTTTGCTTAGGGAGGGTTTCGGGGCTTTGTCCAATTTTATCGGCAAGGGCTTTATAGATCCGATTCATGTAATTGGAGGGACCCATGACCCGCGAGAGTCCAAAATCAGAGAGTTGGACCTTGATCCCCTCTTTTTTCTTCGAAATCAAAATGTTCGTTGGCTTGAGGCCGCGGTGGGCAAATGGATCTGCCGCTTGTCCTTTTTCGTGGGTATAGTCAAGCGCTGCTGCAATTTGGTGGATGATCTTGACGACTTCATCTTCCGGTATGCGCCCGCCTCTTTGCCTGCAGTAATCGTACAAATTCAGGGTATCACCCTTGTCATCAATAACAGGATCTGTGACTAAAAAATAATGACCCTCGGCTTCAGAGACGTTATGGACTTTGACGATATTCGGATGTTCTAACGTGGCTAAAACAGCCGCTTCCCGTTCAAATCGGTTGACAAAATCGGCATCATGGGAAAGCTCGGAATCGAGGACTTTGACAACAAATGGCCGTTTTAAAAAACGGTGCTGGGCTAAATATGCCGTTCCGAGTGCTCCGATGCCTAGGCATCGGAGTAATAGATAGTCCCCTAAATTCTTCCCTTCCATAATCTCTACAACTTTTCTATAGATTTGACGATTTCATCTAATTTGGTCAAGGGAGCATCGCATTTATTCTGCCGGCAGAGGTAAAACGTCGTTGAATCTTGGATTGCAATTTTGTCTTTTTCTAGAGGGAAATCGGGCGTCTTTTTCCATAAAGATACAAGGTGCGCCGAAAAATGAGCCGCCAGCTTCAACTGGATTGTTGCAACGTCGTTAGAAGTGGGAACTACCACAACCGTCGGAGCGGTCGTATCGAGGTACCGAAGCACTCCCATCATGTGGTAAAAAGCGGCAGGAGCGGCCTTTTCAATGTAGTTTTTAGCCGCTTTCATCACGTCTTCGGCTTGTCTTAAATACATTTCGTCATGGGTCATCTGATAGAGGCGAAGAAGATTTTCCGTATGGACAGCATTTCCGGACGGCTCTGCTCCATCAAAGAATTCACATTGCCGGAGCAGCAGCTGCGACCTTTCATCAGTAAAATAGAAAGCCCCTTCAATCTCTTTAAAATCACGTTCGAGGATTTTGGTCAAAGCAACAGCCCAGTCATAGTATTTAGCACCCTGACCCTCTTCAAATAAAGACAGCAGCCCTTTAATTAAAAAGGCGTGATCATCTAAGAGACCGGGGAACTTCGCTTCGCCATTACAGAAGCGGTGCAAGAGTCGGCCATTGATCCAGAGGTTCTTTTCAATGAAGGCAGTTGTTTTAAGTGCAGCTTCTGTATATTTTGGTTCTTGCAGTGCAGCACCGGCTCTTGCCAGCACATCGATGACAAGCCCATTCCAGGAGGTTAAAATCTTTTCGTCTCGGAGAGGCCGTGGACGGAGCTGACGCCGTCTTAGGAGCGCAGCACGGCCTTTAGCTAGAATTTTTTCGACATCGTCTTTTTGCATTTGTAGCGCGGGAGCAAACTCTTCAAGTGGTAAATCGATGTGAAGAACGTTTCGTCCCTGAAAATTGCCTTGCGTTGTGATGTCATAGAAGGTGCAGAAAAGCTCGCCCTCTTCACCGGGTAGAACTTCTTGGATCTCCATCGGAGTCCAGGTGTAGAAGAGCCCTTCATGCCCTTCGCTTTCAGCATCTTCGCCGGAGAAAAACCCGCCTTCGCCGTACATCAGATCGCGGATGAGATAGTCGAGAATCTCTTTGCAGATTTCGGCATATTTCGGATTCTTGGTGTATTTCCAGGCTTGAAGATAGACCTTGGCGAGGATTGCATTATCGTAGAGCATCTTTTCAAAATGCGGGATGGTCCACTCTTCATCGACGGCATAACGAGAAAATCCCCCGCCGAGGTGGTCGTAGATGCCGCCTCTTTGCATCATATCGAGCGTGAGTTTGACAAAGAATAACGCCCGGCCGTCGCCTTTGAGCTGCGACCAATTGAGGAGAAATTCGGCTTGAAATCCCAGTGGAAATTTCGGTTCACCCCGCAGACCACCATTCACCGGGTCGGTGACATCAAAAAACACATTGACTGCATCGATAAGTGTTTGTGCAGTGGGAAGCTCATGACCTGTGGCGTTGCTGGTATGGCCAAACGCTTCAACGATCCGTTCGGATTGGAGCACGAGTTCTTGTCTTTCGGAGCTTTCCCAAAGCTCTTTTACCTGGGTAATGAGCTCAGAAAAGGCGGGCATCTCCCGCATCGGTTTAGGAGGAATATAAGTTGCGGCGAGCATCGGCTTTAGATCAGGTGTGAGGATGACATTGAGAGGCCAGCCTCCTCCGCCGGACATCAGCACTTGAGCAAAGTCCATATAGAGGCTATCGACTTCGGGATGTTCTTCCCGATCGACTTTGACGCAGACAAAAGTGTCATTCAGAAGCTTGGCAATTGCATCATCGGAAAACGACTCTCTTTCCATGACATGGCACCAGTGGCAGGTCGAATACCCTATCGATAGAAAAATCGGACGGTCTAATTCTTTAGCTTTTTGAAACGCCTCATCGCCCCAGGGAAACCAATCGACGGGATTATGGGCATGCTGCTGAAGATAGGGGGACTTTTCATGAATGAGCCGATTCGTGAACGGATTAGGGGATGTTGTCAACTGATCCTCCAGGCCTTCCAAAGCTTTTTGGCATCTTCCCGATGGTGTGTGCTCCAAGTATGTCTTCGCGGACGCCATACGGACAAAGCGAAGCTTTGTCCTCGCAAAGCTACCTCAAAATCTCTCAGAAATCCATGGAGAAGCAGTTTACAACACGCCCCAGTCACACCACTCCTAACGCCTTGGCGACATACCACGCGACAACTAAAACCACGGCTGAAAGACCGGCCCAAAGCAGATTCGGCAGCCACTTGACTCCCCCGCCTTGGCTACCTCTCATTTCCAGCGTACCAATCCCGTACGTAAACTCATGCTTTTCTCCAGGCATCGAAAAAGCCACTGCATTATCCTTGACAAACTTTTCGACCTCCATCCCGAGAAACGCCGCATATTGTTTAAGAAAGCCTTGTGCGTAGACCCCCGCAATTAAATCGGTGATGCTCCCGTCTTCTATCGCTTCCAAATACGAACTCCGGATCGAAGTTGCATTCTCTACTTCTTTTAATGAAAGGTTCATCTCTTTTCTTTTAGCCTTGAGCATCTCGCCTAAACGTCTCAGTTCATCTGCCATACTAACCTCAGTGTTATATCTTAATATACCCCCTTTGATTTTTAATGCACGGCAAAAATTTGTTCTTAATGTATAATTATTGTCATAAATGTATGGCAAATTCAACAAATCTACCAGCTCTGACTACAACCGGCCTGATCAGATCGCCTTGGATAATGGATCGCCCTTTGCCCTACAAAATCGTTGCCTTATTGGCAATAGCAGCTTTGTTGTTAGTCGGCTTATGTTTTCGAGTCTATCATCGTTGGACACGTTCTGTACGTCCGCTAGGGCCTGCTGAGACAGCTACAACAAGGCATCGTCCTCACGAACAGAATATGACGCGTAATACATCTGAAGCCACATCCGCTCGTCTGTATGAAAGGGCCCGATCCTTGGCGCAGCCTACCCCTCTGTCGAAGGAAGCAGAGCTCTTGTTCGATCAGCAGGTTCAACAAGAAAAAGCCTCTCTGAGTCAAGAGATGCAAGCTATCGACGAGATTTTTCAAATCCCGTGTGTGCAAAAATTTGTCACGGCAATACAGAAGCGGCTAAAGGAACCGCCCCAGGATCCGGAGGCCGACACCCCTCCTCAGCACCTTCCATTCCATACCAAAGACATGGTTGCCATTCTATTGGTCATCCTAGGGATAAAACCAGCCTTAACCTTTAATGCATACGATTGGGACAAGTTCCTTTTGGTTTACACTGCTTTCGATGAAATCACAGCCCATTTTCCCTATGTAAAACTTGTCAAGAATGCATGGCACCAGTTTGTCGTCAATGAGTCGCCGCTTCCGATTTTTGATCCTCGACGCTATTTAGTTAACTGTCAGTCAATGGCGGAGGAAATTCTTACACATTTCCCCAATCAGAATACTGCCGTGGCAGATCAACGTCTTTCTTATTTGCTCGGATTTGGTCCGACATGGGAAGCATTATTTCTCCACAATATTCACCAAAATCGTCGATATACTGCCTCAAAGGAATATCAACCCCTTCATTTTCAGCAGCTAGGCGAGTCGATAAAACGAGTCAGTCAAAGTCCCCTGACGGAAGAAGAGCTTGGCCGCTCCTATCATGGTCAAGTGGTGAATGGAGAAGTAGAACCAAGGCAGATAGAATCAGAACATGTCCTGCATTTGTTATTCACGACAGGGACTAGTCAGGCCTACGACAAACTTTCCATGCAAACGACATACTTTAAGCAAAGCTGTTTTTTGAAACAGCATGTGCTAAACAAGATCAACCCATCCCAAAATTGAACCATGATTGAGAAAACTTTTTAGAAAAAACCTTTAACCTGCTACCGTTTTCATGAACCTATCCCTTAATACGAAAAGCTCCCTTTTTGCGTCTTTTTCCGCATCTTCTAAAGCCGCTTCTTGGCCTACTTATCCAAGTATGTCCCGCGAAGCGGCTTTAAAATCTGCGAAAAAAACCATCAAAAATCAAAA
>DATAHB010000099.1:0-13614 GCA_036263375.1 Rhabdochlamydiaceae bacterium
AGAACATCATTTTCTTTTAAAACTTCTCTAAAAGCTTTTTTATGCAAATTCTCATCCACAGCTTTTACAGACTGGATGGTAATTCCTCCATTTGGATCTACCGTGATTTGGAATAAAGCAGTCTCTTCATCAAGCCCTGCAGCTTGTAAGAACGCTTTATCAATGACTAATGCCAGGCTGTTGCCATGGTGAATGAGGTGCTTTATCATATGTACCCCCCTTGAGGTATATCCATATGTTACAACAGTTTGAATTTGGCCGTCAACACCTTGTAGACACAAAACAAAACCTGTTTATTATTAATAGCTTATAAGCGATTCGAATCATTCGACCTCCTCTGGTAGGTCGCTTCTTAAAGAAAGGGTTAATAGTATACCCATCCACTTGCTTTAAAAAAACGCCTCTAGTACACCTCAATATTGAGGGTGTATGGCTTCAGTTTCAGGTTTTCCCGATTTTTCAGACTACGTCAAAGCTTTTGAGCAAGAGCTTCAAAGCTCGCAATCTCCTGAAAAACAAATCGACGATAAAGTTTCAGCCTGCGCGTTTCTTGCGCTTGCAAATCGCGGGAATCGGTATGCGCGAATGCACCCGGATCTGAAAAGAAAAGCGGTCACTCTTTTGAACGAGAAAAAAGAGGCCCCTCTCGTCGTGCAAGGAGTTAACCTCTCAGAGCTAGCCGAAAACGGTGATGTGCGATCTCTTAGCAAAAATGAGTCTTTGATTCAGACTTTGTCTCCCCATCAAAAACTTCAGCTTTTGAAAGCGGCTCAGTCTCAACCAGATATCCTTTTTAATGAGATTGCGCAGCTTGTTTCCGCAATCGACGTTTTTAAAAATTTGATATATCAAAATGATATCATCACTCTTATTGAGCACGAATCTCTTATCGCCAAACTATCGATTCAAGACAAAGTGTCATTACTTCATAAAAGCTACTGGGATAAGTTTCTTTTCGATACGATTGCAGCAGGAGTGACTGAAGAGGAGATCAATATTCACCCAAATCTTTTTACTTTTTGGATGAAAGCTCAAATCAGTATTCCGTACCATTTACGTGCAGCTATTGCGAAAAACGATCCTGACCTAGCTAGAAGAATGGACCTATATGACTTTGATCGTAATGACCCCGAAGATAAAAAAATCCTCGCTTCTCTCAGAAGGAAGATCCCTATTGAGGAATTAGGATTTTGTCTTCACTATTTCGATTTAAAGCCCAGCAATGCGGAAGAAAAAAAAGAGCTCATCGATCTTGCAAAGAATCTAGCAAAGATCCCCAATAATGAGATTGAGAGCGTGATTCAATATTTTAATCTTGACCCAGTTTTGGATCGGGAAGATCTTTTAGAAATCATTCAGTTGAGAGCTGAACACGACCTCTTGGCTGTTCTTAGAAATTTTAATGTATTTGGTCTTGATATTCGAAAAGAAAACGAGTTATTTCAGTTTTTAATTAGCAAAGACATTCCACGCAACTCTTCTATATTTACAGAGATGAACAAATTAAAAATCACTGAGAAACAAATACTTTTTCTTGCAGAAAAATTGATAGATAGCGATCTTGGGCATCTGTTGTTTGACAACTTTCATTTATTGGGTCTTCGAGATAATCAGGAAGCCTTTTGGACGATATTTCACATGGCAATGATAAAATGTCCCATTGTTTTAACACAGCTCATTGATAAAATTGGTCTTAATCTAAATGATCAGAAATACAAAAAAGAGTTACTTAGGCTTGCCCAAGCCTCTGCTGAGCAGTCCGGGATACTGACCTTGAATTCACTCGACAAGTTCCATTTTGATCCGATAAAAGACAGGGCTGAAATCACCCGAATCGTCTTGACATGCTTTTTTCAAGATCGCTTTTTTATCTTCAGGCAGTACAATACCAATCCAGATGCGCTGAAATCACAGAATCGTTATTTAAAGCAATTTAAAGATGATTACTGGTTCAAAACGCATCTTCAACTCTACGAATTACTAAATCTGGATTTTCCTTCACCCAGTGATTTAACAAAAAAAATTATGGATGGCCTACGAAAATTTTATTCCAATGATCCTTTTATCTCCCCACTTCTAAAATTCGCTTTTGAATCGGATGAAAGTGTTCAACTTCATACTTTCACCGTTATTGAATATTTAATCTTCATGAGAGAAGCTCTACCGCCTGCAGAACAACAACGGCTTGCTGATTTTTGTCCGATTTTCCAAGAAGTTATAACTCTCCAAGAACCCAGCCTAGTCCAACCAATTTTGGATATTTTATTAACAAAACCACCTGAGACACCAGCCCCTTCTCTTAAAGAAACCCTATTCGGGAGCCTGGTAAAAACGAAAAACATCTCCCCCGAAGAGGCTCAAAAACTAACTGAAATCTTCTCCTTTAAGAAAAAATATTGGAAAGATGCCAAGTTTGAAAAGAGTTTTCTATCAGCAGTCATTGCGATGATTCAAAATGACGATTTGGCAAAGGAGCAGGCGATTTTGGCTTTAACAAAAGCCTTCGCTTCAAAAGAGCCGCATGAAATTCGACAGCAGCTGGCAACCGTTAAAGCAGTCCACGACCTTGAAGCGACTTCGCTTTTCAATGAAACGGACACTCTGAAAACAACATTAATGAAGGCTGTTCAAGCCAAGCTTCCGTTTTTAAACATGAGTGAAAAAGATGCTGAAAAGCTCCAAAAAACCTTCCTAAGTTCCCGTTATCCTCTTGCCTTTTTTATCTATGCAGCTAATGTCTCAAAATTGAACTCTGAAAAAGTCCGCGAGGCTTTAGCGCTTGTCTTCAAATCTGTCTTAGATGGAAATTTTAAACAAATCAAAGAACGCATCGCAGGCAACCCCCATCTTCAATCGATCCAACAAGATCATCCAGAAATCCTAAAAGCCTGGTTCAAAAACACCACGAAAACAGTCCAGCTTGGCTCCAAACTCGGCTCTGGTGCAAAAAAAGAAGAGCCTCTTTATCTAGCGATCAGAAAAAGAATACAAACGGCTGTCGGAAAGGACAAACACCTTTCCTCAGAGAATTACCCCTTTCTTTATCGCTATTTTGACGGTGCCTCCTTAAACGATGTCAAAAAAGCGCTGATAGTGGCCAACAAAGAAAAAAAAGACAATAAAAACCTGCTTCAACTCAAGATCTTAACGATTTTCGATGATAAGTTTGAAACGTCTCAAGAACAGGATATTCGCAATTTGTTCAGTGAGATGAAAACATTGACACCTCCTTCAGAAGAATTTCACAATGACCTGAATGCACTCTTCCAACTTTTTGAAACCCCCTCTAATCTTGCTAAAACCATTTACCTTTCCAATACAGACGATCCTATCGAAATCATGCTCTCAGGAACCGAAGTTCCTGATAGCTGCCAACGGATCGATGGAAATCCGACTTTAAATCAAGGAATATTGGGATATTGGTTAAATGATGGACGCCTATTGTCGTTAAAAACAACGGAAGGAGGAAGCGAAGCCCCCATCACCTCCCGTTGCATCGTTCGTTTGTGGAGAGATGAAAACACTCAAAAACTAGTCATGGTGTTAGAACGAATATATCCCCAAAATTCTCCTGATGAATACAAGCAAGAGCTCAAAAAATTTGCCAAAGACGAAGCTGACAGATTGGGGGTGCCCCTTGTCAGCGTTGAAGAGGGGGACCCCAACAAACCGTTTGGAGACACTCTTATCCACTTAGAAGGCCATGTGCCCGAATACGTCGATTCAGTGGGAGGTATTCAAGTAGGAAAATACTCCATCATGAATGCTTGTTATGTCTAAATTTTGATAGGTTTTCATTGACAAATTAGGACAAAACCTTTTTTTTAAGGGAAAATGTCCCAGAGTAAAAAAAGTTCAAAACATGCTAGCATAGATCGCTGAACCTATCCGCAAAGTCTAAAATTTGGATTTTGCAGGGTTTTTTGTTAGATTTTACAGCCGCTTTGCAGGACATACTTGAATAAGCAGGCAAAAAAGCGGCTGTAAAATATGGCAAAAAAGACAACTTTTAGACTTTGCGGATAGGTTCATGGCTAAAAAATACGACGAGAGTACAGTCCTTTCCCTAGATGCGTTGGCCCATATCCGGCTTCGTCCGGGGATGTATATTGGCCGCCTCGGCGATGGAGCGCATGCCGATGACGGGATCTATATTATGCTCAAGGAAGTTATCGACAACGCTGTCGATGAATTCATCATGCACCATGGGAATAAGATCGAGATCACGCTGGATGATAAGACCGTTTCGGTAAGGGACTGGGGCCGGGGAATACCGCTGGGCAAAGTCATCGAGTGCGTTAGCCAGATCAATACCGGCGCCAAATACAACGACGATGTTTTCCAATTCTCTGTCGGATTAAACGGCGTCGGAACCAAAGCCGTCAACGCCCTCTCTTCCCACTTTATCGTCCGCAGTATGAGGGATGGCGAATTTGTCGAAGCCCGCTTTGTCAAAGGCGTCCTCAAAGACAAAAAAAAGGGAAAGACCAAAGAGCCCGACGGCACCTATATCGAGTTTACTCCCGATCCTGAGATTTTTAAAAAATTCGCCTTTAGAAAAGAGTTCATCAACAAACGGCTCTGGCACTACGCATATCTGAATACCGGCCTGACGCTGCTTTTCAATGGAGAAACGATCTTCTCCGAACATGGCCTCCTTGATTTGCTCAACTCAGAAGTCAAAGAAGACAGGCTCTATGAACCGCTCCATTGGAAAGGCAAAAATGTTGAGTTTGCTTTCTTGCACACCTCCAGCTATGGCGAGACTTATTTTTCATTCGTCAACGGGCAGTACACACAAGACGGCGGAACCCATCTTTCAGCCTTCCGCGAGGGCATCCTTAAAGGCGTCAATGACTTTGCCAAAAAGAACTTCCAAGGCGTCGATGTCCGAGAAGGAATTGTCGGAACAATTCTAATCAAAGTCAAAGACCCTGTCTTTGAGTCACAAACTAAGAACAAACTCTCCAATAGCGATATCCGCGCTCCCATCGTCCAAGAAGTTAAAGACGCCGTCCAAGACCTGCTCTACAAGTATCCTGAGACCGGCAAAAAAATCATCGAACGCATTCTCTTCAATGAAAAACTGAGAAAAGAGCTCGCTGCCGTCAAAAAAGAGGCCAAAGACAAACAGAAAAAGATCTCGTTCAAAATCCCCAAATTACGCGATTCGAAATACCATTATGGCGACGGTTCTAAAGAGGGCGAAAAGTCGATGATCTTCCTGACCGAAGGAGAATCGGCATCTGCCTCGATCGTCATGACGCGAGATCCCTTAGCCCAAGCCGTCTTTTCCCTTCGAGGAAAACCACTCAACGTCCACGGCATGAAGCTCGACCAGCTGTATAAAAACGAAGAGATGTTCAACCTCATGTCAGCGCTCAACATCGAAGATGACATCGCCAATCTCCGCTATAACAAAGTGATTCTTGCCACCGATGCCGATGTCGACGGCATGCATATCCGCAATCTCTTAATTACGTTTTTCTTAACCTATTTCGAGGGACTAGTTTCAAGCGGCCACCTCTTTATCCTGCAAACTCCCCTTTTCAAAGTCCGGAACAAAGAAAAAACCATCTATTGCTACTCCATCGAAGAAAAAGACGAGGCAGCCAAAGCGTTGAAGAAAGGGCTGGAAATCACCCGCTTTAAAGGACTTGGAGAGATTTCTCCCGATGAATTTAAACAATTCATCGCCGAAGATATTCGCCTGGTGCCGATCGCCATTAGCAACCTCTCCGACATCAAGCCGACCCTCGAATTCTACATGGGGAAAAACACCCCCGAACGAAAAACATTTATCATGGAAAACTTGGTAAACGAAAATGGATGATCTCAAACACCAGATGAAGGACCACTTCATCCAATACGCCTCTTACGTCATTCTCGATCGCGCCATCCCCAACGTCGTTGACGGACTCAAACCTGTCCAAAGACGCATCTTAGAAACTCTCTGGAGACTCAGTGATGAAAAACTCCATAAAGTCGCCAACGTCGTCGGACAGACGATGCAGCTCCATCCCCACGGCGATGCCCCCATCTATGAAGCCCTCGTGAACCTCGCCAACAAAGGGTTTACGCTCGATCGTCAAGGCAATTTCGGCAACATCTTCACTGGCGACCCGTCGGCCGCTGCCCGCTATATCGAAACGCGCCTATCTCCGCTCGCTCGAGAAACCCTCTTCAATCCCGACATCACCGACAAAATCCCTTCCTACGACAGCCGCAATTTAGAACCCGTCACGCTGCCGGCAAAAATCCCACTCCTCCTCATGCAAGGCGCTGATGGAATCGCCGTCGGAATGTCGACCCATATCCTGCCACACAATTTCACGGAGCTTTTGGAAGCTGAAATCGCCTATCTCGAAGACAAAGACTTTAGAATTTATCCCGACTTCCCCACCGGCGGGATCATGGATAGAAGTCAATACGATAAAGGACGAGGGAAAATTAAACTCCGCGCTAAAATCGACGTCAAAGATGATAAAACGCTTGTCATCCGCGACATCTGCTACGGCACTACCACAGAAAGTCTGATCCGTTCCATCGAAGAAGCCGCGAAAAAGGGCAAAATTAAGATCGATTCGATCAACGACTACACCTCAAGACACGTCGAAATTGAGATCAAACTTCCCCGTGGACAATACGCCGAAGAGCTCCTCGATGCCCTCTATGGATTTACCGAATGCGAAGTGACCCTAACTTCCCAAATCATCGTCATCAAAGACGGCCGGCCTTGGGAAACAGACGTCCACGAGATCTTGAAATACAATGCCGATAAACTCGTCGAATTCCTCAAACAGGAACTCCAAATTGAAAGAGACCGTCTCCTCGAAAAAATCTTCTATAAAACCCTCGAAAGACTCTTCATTGAAAACCGGATCTACAAAAAAATTGAAACCGTCAAAACGCTAGAAGGGATCCATGAGGCCCTGGAAATCTCTTTCAAACCCTTCCTCAAACAACTTCTCCGAGAGCCCAAACACGAAGATCGTGAAAAACTGCTCCAAATTCCCATCCGCCGCATCTCTCAATTCGATATCGATAAGAACAAGGAAGAGATCGCCCTTCTCGAAGAAAGCTTACGCGAAGTCGAAAAAAACCTCAAAAACGTCAAAAAATTCACCATCGATTATCTCAAACGGCTCATCGATAAATTCGGCAAAGAGTATCCTCGCAAAACCCGCGTGAAAGCCATCGAAGAGATCGATAAGCGCGCCATCGAAACCAAGAAGGTCAAAGTCGGCTACGATCCTAAAACAGGCTTCTTCGGAACCAAAGTTGCCGGACCTGTCAAACTCTCCTGCACTAACTTCGACAAAATTGTCATTTTCTATAAAAACGGCACCTATCAAGTCGTCAATATCCCTGAAAAGCAGTATGCCGAAAATGCCGCCTGGATCGGCGTTGCCGATAAAAAAACCATCATGAATGTCATCTATAAGAATAAAGAGACCGGCCAGCCATGGGCAAAACGGTTTATCGTCGAGCAGTTCATCTTAGAAAAGTCGTACCATTACATCGACGACCTCAACGAACTCCTCTACATCTCCGACGATCCCAAAGCAACCTTAGAAATCCACTTCGTCCCCCAAACCAACCAAAAACTGAAAAAAATTGTCTACCCAATGAAAGACGTGCTTGTCAAAGGTGCCCAGGCCCGTGGCATCCGCATTGCCACTCAGAAAGTCAAAAAGGTCGAAGAATCCGACCAGCTCTTGCTTGTCTAAGAAGCTATCAATAGCATGTAAGAAACACAGCGTATAAAGAAGCAAAACAGCTAACAAGCGCAAATGGGTCAATATTAGCTATGAGGATCTCATTTAAATCTTGTTTGCATCGTAAGGTCATTATACAATGATTTCTATGAAGGATGTTTTCAAAGAAATTGACTCACTACGAGACGAAATTAATTCCTATAGGCCTCTTAGCACTGAGCTAGTGAAACAACTCAAAGAATATTATAAGATTGGTCTAACTTATTCGAGCAATGCCCTGGAAGGCAATACTTTAACTGAGTCGGAAACAAAAATTGTCTTAGAAGAAGGCATTACTATCGGAGGGAAGCCTCTTAAAGACCATTTGGAGGCTATTGGACATGCCGAGGCATATGACTTTCTCTTCACACTCGTTAATAATAAAACAGTGCGAGAAAAAGATATCCAACAGTTGCATCAGCTTTTTTACTTTCGAATCGATGAGAAAAACGCTGGAAAATATAGATCTAGCAAAGCAATCATCACCGGATCGAAATATCCACTTCCAAAACCAATCGATTTACCATTGCTTATGCAAGAACTCATCCCTTACATCGATAAATTCAGAAAAGAACACCACCCTGTCAAAGCTGCTGCTTTGGCGCATAAAGAATTCGTATTCATTCATCCTTTCATCTATGGAAATGGTCGAACCGGCAGACTTCTTATGAATTTGATTTTGCTTCAAGAAGGGTATAATATTGCAATTATCCCACCGATAACCCGAAGAGAATATATCGATTCATTAGAGCTAGCTCACACAAGTGACGAAGAGTTTATCTATTTCATAGCCCGCATGGTCAGAGAAACCCAAAAAGATTACCTTCGATTATTCCTCAAATAAATAGCAGCGAAGAATCCGACCAGCTCTTGCTGGTTTAAGGCAATTCCTGTACATTCCTTCGGCATGATTACCTATGATGATTTCACCAAAGTCGATATCCGCACGGGCACGATTATTCAAATTGATCATTTTCCTGAAGCGCGCAAACCTGCCTATAAACTTGTGATTGATTTTGGCCCTGAAATCGGCCTTAAAAAATCATCGGCTCAAATCACCGAACATTACCCTGACAAAGACGTCCTGATTGGAAAACAAGTGATCGCCGTTGTCAACTTCCCAACCAAACAAATCGGGCCTTTCGTCTCAGAAGTCCTTACTCTTGGCCTTCCTGATCCCAACGGAAAAGTCGTCTTAGTCAACCCGAGCAAGCCCGTCCCTAATGGTGCTAGGCTTTTTTAGGTCCCATTGACGAAATTGTAGACGCTAAGAGCAGACCCGGTTATGAAGTTTCCTTCGAGCCCAATATCGGACCCGGGCTCAAATCCATCGGGGAGTTCAGTGAAATGACTCTTAGTTCTCTTCGACGTCCTTTAGCTCATCACCAGGCTCTGAAGGCTCCAGGCTAGACATGTTTGCGCTTGGCTGAGATGGGGGCTGAGGCGGTTGTGGAGGCATGGGCTGGGCGTCGGCTTCGATGGGTGGTTTTTTACCACAGCCGCAATCCGCATTACTGCGTCTCTCAAAAGAGATGTCGATGCTTCGATAGAGGATAAAAGCCACCACAGCGATGCCAAGAATAGCGCCGATGTGTTTCATGATTTTCTTACTTGATTTTCGAGCCAAATTGCCTCCTAGAACCTCTAGTAGAGGGTTCCCATTTTAACATGGAACCTAATCAAAAAAGATTAATGTGTCAATGAGGCTTTAAGAAGACGGTCCATCAGAACAGGATTTTGCCGCATTTTAGGACTGCAACAGAGGATGATTTCTTCAACGTCTTCGTCATCTGCCTGGCGCAGTTTGGCATAGAGATTTGCAACGGTTAGGTCGGGATTGATCCAACGGTGCAGACATTGAGTCTTGAGATAGGTTTCCATCTCTTCCTCGCTCTCAAAAAGCCTTATCGAGGCTTTTGGTGCGTAATGGCGGTAACGGGTTCCTGGCGATGAGCGCTTGCTTTGATCTGTCGCTTTGCCTAGTGGCTTATTCAAGACGCGTTCAAGTGCTGTTTTTGGGACAGCTCCCAAACGGAGCAAACAGGGATTTCCAACTAAGCTAATCACGGTCGATTCGACCCCGTATTGAGTAGGCCCGCCGTCCAGGACTGCTTCAATTTTGCCCTCAAAATCATCCACAACATGCTGGGTCATGGTGCTGCTGGGTTTGCCCGATAGGTTCGCAGAAGGGGCAACAATAGGCTCTCCTACGGCTTTGATCAGCTCTAAGGCTATTGGGTGGCTGGGCATGCGAACAGCAATGGTGTCTAAGCCTCCGGAAACGATGCTGGGCACGGAAGGGTGCTTTTTGAGGACAACCGTTAAAGGGCCTGGGAAAAAGGCTTGGGCGAGCAAGTTGAATTCTGGGGGGATCTCCTGAGCGATTTGCTGAATTTGATCCAAAGAGGAAATATGGGCAATAAGCGGATTATCAGACGGACGTCCTTTGGCGAGGTAAATTTTACGGATCGCCTCAGGGTTAAAAATGGGGGCGCCAAGGCCATAGACTGTTTCTGTGGGAAAAGCGACGAGCTCCCCTCTCTTCAGAATCTCTGCAGCCAGGGCAACTTGAACGGGATTGAGAATCAACATTTAACTCAGCGCCCAAAGGAAGCCTAGGGCAAGGGCGATCTTGGCACCAACAGCATAAACGAACCGATGGAAATGTTTATCGACAAAGTTCTTGATTTGGACTCCCCACCGTTGGACAGCTTTGGCGATCAGGAAAAAGCGGGTCAAACGTGCAAGGCCCACCGCTAATATAAAAGGAATCACGGCCAGTTCGCAAACCCCCGCCGTCAACGTGACCGCTTTGAAAGGAACGGGTAAAAATGAACCGAAAAAGACAGCCCAGTGCTGGTAGTCTAAATAGTGGCCGTGAACACGTTCAAAAAATGAGGTGGAAATCAAGCGGTCTAATACATAGGGGCTAACGAAGTCCCATGCCGCGAGTCCAACGTAATAGCCGACAAAAGCACTGGCAATGGAAGCCGTGGCTGCGACTAACGCATACCAATACCGTTTAGTAGGGTTTTCCAGGCAAAATAGGAGCAAAATAGCGTCCATAGGGAGGATAAAAATCAGCTCTAGAAAAAAGATGACCCCGAGCCAAAGAGGCGCAAAGCGTGAATTTGCCTTGCGGCTTGCCCAATTGTAAATCTTTTTTGCAAAGCCAAACATGGTAATGACATTCTACTTGTTTTTTACCCGAAAGTCAATTTATAGTGGGCACTCAAATTATGGCTTACATTGTCGCTATCTATGGACTTTTGATTTTAGTGGGTGGCGTGATTGGCCACCTGAAAGCAGGAAGCCTTGCTTCTCTTATCATGGGAGGTGTTTCAGGCCTCTTACTATTGATTGCTTCTGGCGGGATGTTTTCAAAAAAAAATTTTAAAAAGAGCGCTTTTTTTGCATTGATTTTGACGCTGGTTTTAGACGCGTTTTTTAGCTACCGCTTCATGACTACCCTAAAATTCCTGCCTTCGGGGTTGTTAGCCCTTGTCTCTCTGGGGGTTATAGCAGGACTGATCGCCACTCTCCGACGCCCACCCTCTTAATACTAAAATTTTTATTAGTTAGTAGTAAATATTTTACTTAACATATTAATAGTCAATTATTTAATAGGGGTATTATTATAATTTTAGTATAATGTTAAGCGAGGATTTTAATATGACAGCAATTAAAAATGCTTTAGCAACTCTAGAAGGTGCCGTTACAGGTATCGGTCCTGCGGTAACAGGCCTCAATCGTAGCTTGGCGCAAGGCCGTAGCTTCTTGGTCGTGGAATCGGGAACCGAACTAGCGACCGGGGTCTTGACATTCGGGAATTACGTCAGTAAATTCTTCGTAAATATTACATCCATTTTTCAAATTTTCATGGATACTATCCCCTCGGTGATTACCGTTGTTGGATATGTGATGGAATTACCTCCGATGAAGATCGGTGTCAATGTCATCGGAGACGTCACTAGCGTCTTCCAATTAGCCAAAGAAAGCCTTTCCTTACATCGGCAAAACAGGTTTACTTTGCTATTCAACAAGAAGGCTTGGACAGAGGATAATACGAAAACTGCTTTAGCTACAACCATTGCCCATTTTGATAATCCAGTATTCCAGGAGCGTCTTCCTTTGCGACTCAGAAAAATCATCACAGGCAAAAAGGCTCAATTAGTTAAGCTTTCAACCCAAGTCAATGCAGGAAATCAAACAGCCCTAGCAAAAGCCGACCGCGTCTTTCAACACTGGGCAGGTCGAAATGTCTATGCTTATTTGGTCAAAATTGCCAGTATGTCTGACGTGGAACTTGAACGAGCTCTCCCCGATTGGTTGAATGCTGATCTTGCTATCCAAGGCGGGCAAAACTATATTAAAGGTCTTCTCCAAGGGGTTGAAAAGGGGGAAAAAGCAGCAGGCGATGAGGCGAAAAAGCTCATCGAAACCATCCATGTTTATGCAATAGAGAAACAAAGGCTACATATCATCCGCATTATCGGAGCATTAGTTGGAGTCATCTCTTGCGCTCTTTCCATTCTCGCATTATTAGCTTCGTTAGGAATCGCCGTCGCCTGTCCTCCGATTGCCATCGTCTACGCATTAATGGCGCTCTCCATCCTCTTGGCAATAGGCGCCTATGTATACAGTAGCAGTGTTGTCGAAAATCGGAATGGCGGGTGTTCTCTAAAACTGTGCATCCCGGAAGCTGTGCGCAATGCCCCAACAACGTTGGGGGCAGCCCTGTCCAAATGCGCTGCAAAGTGCGCTGCAAAAATAAACGCAAAAATCAATGTGAAAAGACCCAAGTCCCATCCCTTCTTTGATAAAAGCGTCCAATTGCATCATCAATCCATTGCAACTAGCTACTCTGACGAACGCCTCGCAAGACGGGCGCGTCTGGCTGCCCGAGGTGTGTTCTTAGCTGCGTAGTTTAATGCAATTCTTTAGCTCTATCAAAGGTCGCTTGATAGGCGTCTTTGATGATCTGAGAAACTTCTTTCTCTGCAAAGACTTTCAACCCAGCCCGAGTTGTGCCTCCAGGAGATGCGATTTGGTTGATCAACTTTTCCGAATTACCTTCCAGCTTTAAAAGGGCGAGCGCCCCTTCCATGGCCTTGAGGACGTATTGCTGCGCTTCCTCTAAAGTAAAACCTAGCATCACGGCGCTATCGATCATGGCCTGCAAGAGAATAAGGTTGAAAGCAGGGGCGGAGCCAGCAACAGCAGAGAGGATCTCCAGCTGGTCTTCGGAAATCCAATGCAAAAGCCCAAGCCCTTCAAAGATCTCTTCGATAAGTGTGCGCTTTTCTGCGGTGAGCTGCGGCGTCTGGACAAACCCAATCACGCCTTTGCCGCAGATCATGGGGAGATTTGGCATGATTCTGACAATCAGACACGATGGAAAAAGTCGTTTTAATACAGCAACGGGAGTTCCTGCTAAAACAGAAACCACGATACGACTCTGTTTAAAAGCCTGTGAAGAAGCCTCAGCAAAAGCGGTAAGGTCCTTTGGCTTGAAGGCAAGAACCACCATATCAGCCTTTTGAACCGCTTCTGCAGCCGTTTCGCAGGCAACGCAGCCCAATTCCTGCGCAAGCACTAGACTCTTTTTATAGGTCCGATCGACTAAAAAAACCTGGTTTTCATCCGCAAAATGGCGCGCCAAGGCGCTTCCAATGACTCCACAACCAATGACTGCTATTTTCATACTTATTGACGCATATAAGGGCCATCTTACATGATGAACAAAAAAAGGACAGTATGAATAACGCAGAGGAAGCTAAAAAATTAAGAACTCCTGATTATCCTATCAACCCACTGTTTTTTTCTCGATGGTCGCCGCGGTCAATGACGGGCGAAG
>DATAHB010000100.1:0-23187 GCA_036263375.1 Rhabdochlamydiaceae bacterium
CAAATCGATTGATTTAGCAAGAGCCATATTAAAAATATGACCCTTGCTAAATCAATCGATTTGAAGCGAAAATTGCCAAAAAGCTCATTGAAAAATTTATTGGGATAGGTTCATAAGTGTCACGGCCATATGTATTCCTTGAAGGATCAATTGATGATACGCCCTAATTCTTAAATAACGATTTCAGTTTGTCGAAAAAGTTTTGCTTGCGGGGGGAATTGCCTTCGGTTTCGAGAGCGGCAAATTTTTCTAAGAGTTCTTTTTGCTTGTCGGTCAGGCGGACGGGAGTTTCGATGGTGACGCGGACAAGAAGATCGCCTTGTCCTTGTCCGTGGACGTTGGGTGCTCCTTTTCCTTTGACGCGGAGGACTTTGTCGGGCTGTGTGCCTTCTGGGATGTCGATGCGGAGGGAGCTTCCGACGGGAGACGGGATCTCTTTTTTGGTGCCAAGAGCCGCTTCGGTGAAGCTGATCGGCATTTCGATAATCACGTCATCGCCATCGCGTTGGAAGACGGGATGCGGATCGACGTTGATATAGACATAAAGGTCGCCAGGAGGGCCTCCGCCGAGGCCTGCATCGCCATACCCGCCCATGCGAATCCGCATGCCGTTATCGACGCCCGGAGGGATTTTCACGGTAACGTTTTGTTTTTTCTTTTGGCGCCCCTCACCATGGCACTCTTTGCAAGGATCGGAGATGGTTTTTCCTTGGCCGTGGCAGGTGGGGCAAGGGGAAGACATACTGAAGAACCCGCGGCTTTGATGGACCATGCCTGAGCCTTGGCAACGGGAGCACCGTTTGATTGCAGAGGCCGAGGCTGCGCCTGAGCCGTCGCAGCGGGAGCACGAGACGTAGTTGGTGAGGACGATTTCTTTTTCAGCGCCTTTGATGGCGTCTTCGAAAGAGATCGTCATGCTCATTTTTTTGCTGGCGCCTTGTTGGACGGAGCTGTGCTGCTCTTGCTCCCCTCCGAAGAACGAGTCGAAAATCGAATCTCCGCCGCCGCCGCCAAAAGCTCCCATAAAGGTGCGGAGTGCTTCTTCCATGGAGGAGAATCCGCCCATGCCGCCCATACCACCTGGACCGCCTCCCATGCCCCCTTTAAGAGCATCGGCGCCGTATTGGTCGTAGATTTGTCGTTTTTTATCATCGCTGAGGACTTCGTAGGCTTCGGAGATTTCTTTGAATTTTTTTTCCGCAGCGGCATCGCCGGGATTTTTATCGGGATGGTATTTCAGCGCGTTTTTGCGATACGCTTTTTTGACTTCGTCCGCAGAGGCACCTTTAGAAACACCTAAAATGTTGTAATAGTCAGCCATAAGATTTGAAATAAGCTTAGCGCGAAGCCGATTTTTTAGCAATCCAAAGATCGGAGTGCTAAAAAATTAATAATAGCGATTAAAGGATTTTAATTTTTTATACTTTAAAGCAGCTTTAGCTTTAGCACGACTTTTGACAGACGGCTTATCGTAAAAGCGATGTGCTTTTGCGGCTTTTAAGATGCCTTCTTTGTCAATTTTCTTTTTGAGCGCGCGTAGAGCTTTGTCTATCGGCTCACCGGGACGGACCTTGACGCTAGTCATTGAGGAAATCACTCCTTTAAATTAGACTACCCATCTTAAGGTGAAGAGGAAATATAGACAAGTTCTATTTGGGTCGAGTGATTGCCGGTGAGATATTTTTCATAAGACAGCGCGGCAATGGCGTCTAAATCAGGGAGGAGCGTCGACGAAAAAGAGATGAGGGGAATATTCCAGCCGTAACCGAGAGTTTGTGCGACAATTCCGCCCACGCGAGATCCGGTGAAAGATCCTGGGCCTGTACCAATTGCGATAAAAGTTGGAGTGGAGGCTTGCAAAATGGATTCGATTGATGTTAAAAGAAATTTTGAAAGATGGCGGCTCTCCGGAATGATCGTTTGAGAAAGGAGGCGACCGTTTTCGGCAAATCCGATAAAAGCTTGTGAGCCTGTTGTATCAATAATGAGGGAGTGCATGGCTTCTATTATACCTTTCATTGCGATATTTTTGTAGAACTGATAGATTTTTCAAGATTAAACATTGAGGACTAATGCAGCAATTTATGGATGATGAAAACGTTTTCACTGAAGAAGAAGAAGCCGTAGTCGATGCTGTCAAAGAATCTTTACAGGGCAAGCAGGAGGAGCAGCCTTCTCCGAGCGGCCCTGGCCAGGTGTTTATTCTCCCGCTGACCCGCCGTCCTTTTTTTCCTGGGATGGCCGCACCTGTGGTCATTGAGCCGGGACCTTTTTATGAAGTGCTTAAGATTGTTGCGAAGACCGAGCATAAATGCATGGGCCTTTTTCTGACTAAGAAAGAAGATGCCAATGTCTATAAAGTCGGGTTCGATGATCTCTATAAGGTGGGTGTGCTTGCCCGCATTTTACGCATTATTCCGATGGAGCAAGGTGGTGCGCAGGTTGTATTGAATATGGAAAAGAGAATTTCCATCTCGAAGCCAATCAAGACGGCGAAGTATTTGCGGACGCAGGTAAAATATTTTGAAGATGGCGGCGGAAAGCTGACAAAGGAGCTGAAAGCGTATTCGATCAGCATCATCACGACGATCAAAGAGCTTCTGAAATTGAACCCTCTCTTTAAAGAAGAGCTGCAGATTTTCTTGTCGCACTCCGATTTCACAGAGCCGGGAAAACTCGCTGATTTTGCGGTGGCTTTAACAACTGCCGGACGGGAAGAACTCCAAGAGGTTTTAGAGACGTTTGATCTCCATCCCCGCATTGATAAAGCGCTAATGTTACTTAAAAAAGAGCTCGATTTGAGCAAATTGCAAAATTCGATCACGCAGAAAATGGAGTCGACTATTTCAAAAACCCAGCGCGACTTCTTTCTGAGGGAGCAGCTTAAGACGATCAAAAAAGAGCTAGGGCTGGAAAAAGAAGATAAATCGATCGATTTGGAAAAATTTGAAAGCCGCCTGAAGAAAAGGCAAGTGCCCGACGATGTCATGACGGTGATCCGCGAGGAGATGGAAAAACTCTCCGTATTGGAAGTGCAATCGGCTGAATATGCAGTTTGCCGCAACTACCTCGACTGGCTCACGATTATTCCTTGGGGGATCACGAGCGAAGAGTCGCACGATTTAGGCAAAGCCAAAAAGATTCTCGAGGAAGATCACTACGGTCTCGAAGATATTAAAGAACGGATCTTGGAATTTATCAGCGTGGGGAAACTCTCCGGCGGAGTCAAAGGAAGCATTATTTGTTTAGTCGGCCCTCCGGGAGTTGGAAAAACCAGCATTGGTAAGAGCATTGCTAGAGCCCTCAATCGTCAATTCTACCGGTTTTCCGTTGGCGGGATGCGCGATGAGGCCGAGATCAAGGGGCATCGCCGCACCTATATTGGGGCAATGCCGGGTAAAATGATCCAGGCACTCAAATTTACACAGACGATGAATCCTGTGATCATGATCGATGAGGTCGATAAGTTAGGCAATAGCTATCAAGGCGATCCAGCTTCCGCACTTCTTGAAGTACTCGATCCGGAGCAAAATAAAGATTTCTTGGACCATTACCTCGATGTTCGCTGCAACTTATCGAATATTTTATTCATTGTGACAGCGAACGTTCTCGATACGATTCCGGAACCTCTGAAAGACCGAATGGACATTCTCCGTCTTTCGGGCTACATCATGGAAGAAAAAATCAAGATCGCACAAAGATATTTGATCCCCAGAAACCGCAAAACCATGGGACTCAAATCGCAGGATCTCGAGTTTTCTGTTGGCGCCTTAAAGGAGATGATCAATGGCTATGCCCGAGAAGCTGGTGTCCGCAGCCTTGAGAATAATTTGAAAAAGATCATGCGTAAAGTGGCTGTGAAAGTCGTACGCGAAGAAGAAAAAGCGACTAAGAAAAAGAAAAAACCAAAGCACGAAGAGCACCACCTGACCGAAAAGAGCTTGGAAAAGTATCTCGGTAAGCCGATTTTTACCAGCGATAGATATTATCCCCGCACGCCAATCGGTGTTTGCATGGGACTTGCGTGGACATCCATGGGAGGCGCAACACTCTATGTCGAGTCTGTCAAGTTCCCGTCGGAAAAAACCGAGATGAAGCTCACGGGGCAAGCTGGCGATGTGATGAAAGAGTCGTCGCAGATTGCCTGGAGTTATTTGCAAAGCACCTATGAAAAATATGCTCCCGGAAAAACGTTCTTTGAAAAGAGCCATATCCATATCCATATCCCCGAAGGAGCGACTCCGAAAGATGGTCCTTCTGCCGGCGTCACCATGATGACGTCGCTGGTCTCGCTGCTGCGTAATCAACCGATTTTACAAGACCTTGGAATGACAGGAGAGTTGACGCTGACGGGTAAAGTCCTGCCGATCGGTGGAGTGAAAGAAAAAGTGATTGCTGCTCGCCGCTCCGGTGTCAAGGTACTGATTTTCCCCAAAGAAAATAAACGGGATTTTGATGAACTGCCGTCTTATGTGAAAAAGGGGCTGACGGTACATTTTGTCGACAATTATGATGAGGTCTTTAATGTCGCATTCTCCCAAAAACTTTGAGGAGTATTTTTCTCAAAAGTGGATCGATCCTAAGACATTAGAAAAGAGTGTCGAAGAGCTCAAGAAGAAGGGCAAGACCATTGCAACTCTGAATGGCTCTTTCGACTTGCTCCATGCAGGCCATCTTCATATGATTTATGAAGCATCGCTTCAAGCTGATCTGCTTGTCTTAGCTCTTAACTCCGATAGTTCCATCAAACAGTATAAGAGCCCCTTACGGCCGATTGTTCCATTAGAGTACCGCCTTCGGATGATCGCAGCGGTGGAATTCGTCGACTTTGTCACGACTTTTGAAGAGACGGATCCGCGTGTTTTACTCTCTAAAATCAAACCGCATGTCCATGTCAATGGCGCAGAGTACGGTGTTAATTGCATCGAATCCGATGTCGTAAAAGCCCATGGGGGACGGATCCATATTGTTGAGCTGATTCCAGGGCTTTCGACTTCTTTCTTGATCAAAAAAATAGTAACTACATGCGTCTAATTGGTGAATTTAAAGACGAGGGGCAGGCCTTTGGCTTTCAATCTTCGTTGAAAAAAGAAGGCATTCAAAGTCTTTATGATTCGACGAAAGACCCGTCGGGCCAAATGCTCTTCCGTCTTTGGATTGTGGAGGAAGATGAATTTGAAAAAGCGTGGGCTTTATATCAAGAATGGCAAAAAAATCCCCAGGATGCCCGTTTTGAGCCCAAACATGAGCCTCAGATAAAAAAGAGTGTGCCTCATTGGAAAGTCAAGATGGTCAGCAGGAGACTGCCGACGTTTTCATTCAATAACTTGGTCATATTAATCTGCGGACTCATTTTCATTTTGAACAGTTTTCAAAATGAAAAGATCCGGCAGAAAGGTGAAGCTACTGCTCAGCTGACATTTACCTCCCTCGAAAAAAAACTGCTTTTTGATTTTCCTCCTTATTTTGCGAATTTAGAAAAGTTTTTAGTCGATTATCCTGTCAAAACACTGGCAGAGATCAAAGAATTTCCGGGGGCTGAGGCTGCTTTTGAAAAAGCCAAAGACTTTCCTACCTGGAAAGGGTTTGCGGATCTCTTTATCAAACGGAGCTGGAAAGAATACGAAGATCTTCCACCAGGATCACTTTTTGGAAAAATTAGAGAGGGAGAGGTGTGGCGCCTTTATTCTCCGGTGCTTTTGCATGGCAGCTGGCTCCATATTTTGTTCAACATGGCTTGGCTTTGGATGCTAGGAAGGCAAATCGAACAGCGTATTGGAATCTTTCGGTATCTCATTTTATCCTTGATTGTGGGAATGACTTCCAACGTTGCTCAGTATCTCATGAGTGGACCTGAATTTTTGGGGTATTCCGGCATTGTGATGGGTATGGCCCTCTTTATTTGGATGCGGCAGAAGATGGCTCCATGGGAAGGGTATCCTCTCCATGAGAGTGTTGTCCGTTTCCTCGTTATCTACGTTGCAGTCTTGCTTGTCCTTGAAATGGTTTCACTCGGGCTTGATTTTTTCCATGTCACAGAACGTTATGCCAATATTGCCAATACCGCCCATATTAGCGGAGGTTTGACGGGGCTTCTACTTGCCCGTCTTCCTTTCTTCAGCCGGAGGCTCAAATGAGCGTCAGAGATCTCACCATTTTAGGATGTTCGAGCCAGCAGCCGACCCGCAAACGGAACCACGGCGCCTATCTTTTACGCTGGAATGAAGAAGGACTCCTTTTCGATCCCGGAGAAGGAACTCAGCGGCAATTTATTTTTGCGGGCATCGCTCCGACGTGTGTGACACGGATTTTCGTCAGCCATTTTCATGGTGACCATTGTCTAGGCCTTGGATCGATGCTCATGCGGCTTAACCTAGATAAGGTGACCCATCCGATCCATTGTTATTATCCTGCCAGCGGGCAAGTTTATTTTGATAGGCTCCGCTACGGAACGATGTATCATGAGAATATCCAAGTTATTCCTCACCCCGTCCAAAAACCTGGTCTTGTGGAAGAAGGTGACAAATTCCGCATCGAAGCGTTTTCACTTGCTCACGGTGTGGAAAATTTTGCGTGGCGGATCAAAGAGAAAGACACCATCAAATTCGATAAGCAAAAGCTCGACGAAAAAGGCGTGCGTGGAGAAATGGTTCGGCAGATCGAAAAAGAGAAGAAAATTTCGGTCGGTGGAAAAATCATCTCTTTAGATGAGGTGAGCCATGTGCGCCGCGGCGATGTCTTTACCATTGTGATCGATACGTTGCCTTGCCAAGGCGCCATCGATGCCGCTAGAGACGCCTCCCTCTTTTTATGTGAAAGCACCTATCTCGATGAGCATCGCCACTTAGCAAAAGAATACCATCATATGACTGCTAAGCAAGCGGCAGAGATCGCCAAAAAGGCGCACGCCAAAGAACTGATCCTGACCCATTTCTCTGCTCGTTATCAAGATCTGCAGCCGTTTGAAACGGAGGCGCGTGCTATCTTCCCCAACACGTTTGCCGCCGATGATTTAAAAGTCTTCCAGTTCGCGAAAAAATAGACTACTTTCGAAATCAAGTTTTTGAAATTTGAATAGGGCTTCCATTGCACATGTCGGGGACACAGCATTTCGTATCCGGTGTCCCCTACTGGCCCCTTGAGCCTCACCTCGCTGCCCTACGCCCGCCCGCTTTGCTCTCCTGTGCCACGATTATGCTTTGCGATCTGAGGCCTCGGGCTGCTCATGCGCTCACTTCCCGCGAGGTCGCGGGTCTCTTCTCGCGTCGACTCGCAGAGCCAGACTCATGCCTTTTGAGAGACCAAAAGCTGGGCTTGACTAACTTCTTTTGCATTTTGCATATAGGCTTGAATCACTGTGAGATGCTTATTCAACATGGTTTCACCTAATCTTATGCTAGCTTCTCTATTAGCTTCATCTGTAGCAGTTATATTCTTACGGAAGATTAACGCAATCATCCAAGCAACAGCTGTTCCAGCAACAGCAATAGCGAGCGCTGGTAAAATTTCTGATGGATTTTTTGTTGTAAAGCAATGTTTAAAGCCTATGCCGGCAACGACAGCGCTCACTAGACCGACGATTGCAAGAAATGCACCTGGTATTCCGTCAGCTTCGCTTATGATGCTCTCTTTAGGATGACGCAGCCTATGACAAGTTGCCTCAAATTCAGCCATTTTAGAATCTTTTATGCTCAGTCGTTTAACTTCATTACTCCCATTTCCCAAGAACGATACCTTGAAGCTTTCATCGTCTGATTTTTTAATTTTAATCTCGGCGATCGATTTATTATCTTTATCTTCGATAAATTTATAGCGGAAACAATTTTTCTTAATTTCATCGACTTGAATTTTTGAAGCTTGTAGAAATTCTTTCTGTTTAGCAAAAAGTTCATCACGATTAACAGTAGAACCTATTGAAAGATCAAAACATGAAGCATCGATAGGTATCATGGCGCTCCTTATTTATTTTTTCGCAAAAGGAGTGTAAATCTTCTACGGGTTAACTTCACCCGCAATCTTTATTTCAAACAATTGTTACATAATTTAGTTTAACGGAGATCTTGAGAAAGCAGCTTGAACTCTTCCAGCATGATTTCAAGGGCGGCCGGATTGCGCAGAAAGGTCTCGAGCATCTTTTTTAGCTCGGTGGATTTGGGATCTGCAAGATAGTGGCTCGCTGCTTCCAGTAAAGAAACGTTTTTTGCAAGGCCTGGAATTGAGAGCGGTTGGGTTAAAATCGTTTCAACAATTTCACCGGCATCGTACAGCTTTTCTCTTAGCATGAATTATTTTCCTGCGGCTTGCAAACCTTGTTTAGCCATTGCACAAAGGGTGGTAATGAGGTGTGCGACTTGATTGAGCTTAGGCTCGAGAGTTTTCAAATCTAAATTCGAAAACTCAGCCGTTGCAGTATCTAGCTGAGCAGCGAGTTTCTTTGCTGCAGCTGATACATCCGGAGTATCTCTGCGAGCATCTCCAGACGGATTTACAGGATTGGTTGGACTGATGTTCGATATCATTTAAGTGACCCTGCGCTGAGTATATCAAGTCGCCAAGTATTCTTCCAGTGGTCCTTTGAAATTTTCAATTCCACCCTCTTCAAAGGCGATGATTTTGGTGGCCACTTCATCGAGGAGTCCACGGTCGTGGGATGCCATAATTACCGTTCCTTTAAAATCTTCTAGTGCCCAAGCCAGAGCTGCAACGGCCTCAAGGTCGAGGTGGTTGTTGGGCTCATCCATGATTAAAAAATTGTAGTTGCATAGCATCATGCCGGCCATGATGAGGCGGGCTGTCTCTCCTCCGGAGAGGTGGGAGACGGGTTTAAAGGCATCGTCGCCGCTAAAGAGCATTTTCCCCAGCACACTGCGGACGTCTTGGTCGTAGACATTCTCTTTTTTTGCTTTCAGCCAGTCAAAAATGGTCTGATTGCCTTTTTTACTGACGATATCGGAATGATTTTGAGGGAAGTAGCCTATCTGGACTTGATGGCCTAACTCAATTTTGCCGCTGTCTTGCTTAAGATTGCCGGCCAGCATCTTCAGGAGCGTACTTTTTCCACGACCGTTATTTCCAATCACGCCGATCTTGTCGCCGCGGAGGATCTCGCAGCTATAATTTTTAATGACGGGATGGTCATACGCTTTGGAGACGTTTTCGACTTTAAGGACAATTTCACCGGAGGGTTTTTCCGGTGGATAGAACCTGATATAGGGGCGTTGGATATTCGATTTTTTTAATTCGAGCGGTTGCAACCGGTTGATCTCCCGGATGCGCGATTGCACTTGGCTTGCTCTTGTCCCTGCACCAAAGCGGGATACGAAATCTTGGAGCTGAGAAATTTTCTTTTCTTTCGATTTATTTTCGTCTTCAGCTCTCTGCCGGACAGCCGTTTTTGCGACGATCATTTGGTCGTAGTTGCCCGGATAGATAATGACAGTCTCATAGTCGATATCGGCGATGTGCGTTGTGACGGTGTTAAGGAAGTGGCGGTCGTGGCTGATCACAATGAGCACTCCTTTATACTGAAGGAGAAATTGCTCTAACCATCCGATCGATTCCATATCAAGGTGGTTGGTCGGTTCGTCGAGCAGAAGTGCATCAGGCTCGCCAAAGAGCGCTTGGCAAAGCAGGACACGGAATTGTGAATCCAGTGGAATCTGATGCATCTTAAGGGAGTGTAATTTTTGTGCAATCCCCATTCCGATGAGAAGTTCTTCAGCCTCTGCTTCTGCGCTGTATCCATTTTCTTCCGCGATGATTTCTTCGAGTTCGCCGAGCCGGATGCCGATCTCATTGGTGATCTCTTGTGTATAAAGATGGTCTCTTTCTTGCAGAGCATTCCATAACCGTTTATTGCCCATGATGACGACACTAATCACATCTTGATCTTTAAAGTCTTCAATGTTCTGCTTAAGGAAACCGACCTTGCGCGGCAGCGTGACGGTTCCTTCATTAGGTGGTTCGAGGCCCATCATGATTTTCATGAGGGTTGATTTACCCGAGCCGTTAGGGCCTGTAAGTCCGTAACGATTGCCTGCGCTAAAGGCGGCATTGATATTTTCAAAGAGAAGGCGTGGTCCGACTTTTTTAGAGATTTTGGTTAATGTGATCATAGAGAAAACAGTATAACAGATAGGCAGTTTATGCAGCAGTGGAAAGAAAAGTTTTTAAGTTATCTTCAGGCAATTAAAAACGCCTCGAATCATACCTTGAGAAATTACGGGATAGATCTCGCCGATTTCCAGGGCTTTGCTCAAATAGATGATATAAAGACTGTCGATAAAAGAATGATTAGAGGTTATCTGACACACCTCAATCAGAAGCAATCCACCAAGCGTACCATATTGAGGAGATTGTCGGCCCTCCGTTCTTTTTTTAAGTATCTCCTTAAGGAAGGGGCGATCACTCATAATCCATTAGAAGAGATCGATGCTCCTAAATTAGAGAAAACAATTCCTTCTCCTTTAACATATGATGAAGTCGAGCGGCTATTTCAGCAACCCGATACGAAGACCTACCTGGGTTTTCGTGATCGCACGATCATGGAACTTTTTTATAGCTCAGGCCTGCGGATCAGCGAGCTTGTCGGGCTTAATCGCGCCGACTTTGATGCAGACAATCTCACATTGCGCATCCGAGGGAAAGGAAAAAAAGAACGTGTCATTCCCATCACAAAAAATGCCTCTGCGTGGATTAACAGTTATCTTATTCATCCGCAGCGCACAGTAGATAGTGAGACACATGTTGCAGAAAAAAATCACGATGCGATTTTCTTAAATAAATGGGGGCTGCGACTCTCTGTTCGTTCGGTCGATCGGAATTTTCAGACCTTTTTAAAGCAGTCGGGTCTGGCTTCAAAGGCCACACCACACACAATTCGGCACACAATTGCAACACATTGGTTAGAAAAAGGTATGGACCTCAAAACAATCCAAATTCTATTGGGACATTCATCACTTTCGACCACCACGATTTACACAAAAGTTTCGACAAAATTGAAAAAGGTTGTTTACGATAAGACCCATCCTTTGGTAAAAGGGAGAGATATGACTATTTCAAAACAAGAAGGAGTAGCGCATGAACAAGAATTTGTTATTTAGTATGCTCGCATTAACAGCCTGTGCCTTTGCAGACGGAGACTCAACAAGCTCCTCTACATTGCTCGCAGATGACAATTTGGTTGCAGGAAGAATGGATTCTGACTGCAAACCAAAACCAGTAGAGTGCAAACCAAAACCAAAACCATGTGAACCATGCGTACGACAAGGAATGGCACCCAACGTGCTCACTTCTTCTCGTCCATGCACTGACGTTGGTGTCTATTTCTTTGCTGATGCTCTCTATTGGCACGCAGATGTAACCAACTCAGAGTGGGCATTTGTCAATTCTACAGGAGCAACATCTCCTGTTTCAGGTGCTAACCAAGAATTGGCGTTCAAATGGAACTGGGGCTTCCGCGTAGGTCTCGGTTATTCAATGGATCATGATCAGTGGGATACAGATCTCTACTACACCTGGTTCGTTAACAATCCTGCTTCTGGTTCAACAAGCCAAACAGCGTTTACTAATCCAGCTGGAGGATCTGCGTCAAGCCTTAACAGCGCTCTACGTGCGACCCCATCAACTGTGCGAAGCGGTACAGCAACAACAAAACTGAACTTCCAAGTCTTAGATTGGGAATTAGGACGGTCGTTCTACGTCAGCAACTCGATCTCTCTCCGTCCACACGTTGGATTGAAAGGAGCTTGGATCAAGTTGACAGAAGGTCAAACCTATACAGCTACTGCTGTTCCAACTTCATACAGCGTAAGCAATTCAACCAAGTCTTGGGAAGTCGGTCCTTCTGCCGGTATTAACTCCAACTGGTTCTTCGGTTGCGGGAATACAATGCCTAGCGGACGTGGCGAAGTGAAAGACAGACCGATGTGGAGTATCTTCGGAGATGTTTCCGGAGCTCTGATGTATGGCCACTTCTCAAATAGCCATTCTGAGACAGGTACAGATGCAGCTGGTGCAGCTTTTGCTGGATTCAATGCCTCTGGCCTCAACCGCAATCTGATGGTTCCAGTATTATCCGGAATCCTTGGCTTAGCGTGGGATTATTGCTTTGACTGTGACAAGATGCACTTTGGCATCCGCGCAGGATACGAACTCCAGTACTGGTTTAGACAGAATCAAAGATTCTCTAACTTTAATGATGCCGGTACAGGGGAGTCTGTAGCTTCTCCAAGATACACTCGCACAACGGGTGATCTCGCACTGCAAGGTTTGACAATTGATGTGCGCTTCGACTTCTAAGAGCTTAATTTAGAAGTTTTAAGATTCAGCCCATCTTTCTTCACTTTAGTCTGGGTACTGAGGTGAAGGGGATGGGCTGAGTTGTTTTTAGAGCCTGCAATTCCACTTTCTCTCTCCTTATATATACTATCCCACACTAAAATCAGCTTGTTAGTAAAATAAATCTATTAATAAATAATAACTAAAAAGATTGAATCTAACTCACTGATCATCAGTTATTAAAAACAATACATTGTAATAACTATATAATTATGTTATTTGATGGTTATAAATAGGAGAAATAAATTATGAACAAAATTGTTTTGTTAAGTTTTGCTGCTTTAACTGCATTTGTAATGGCAAATGAAGTTTCTGCAATTGAAGAATCTCAAATCATTGGCGACAGCTGCTCAAAGCCGACCCCACCGCCGCAGCCATGCAAACCACCCCCTCCACCAGAGCCTTGCAAACCTCCTCCACCTGTTTGCAAAAAGCCCTGTCCGCCAGTGCCTGTTTGCACGAATCCTCTCTGTTCTGCAGCTCCACGAAGCGAAAACGGCTGGTATCTGTTCGCGGATGCTCTCTACTGGCATGCCGATGTTGATAATGCTGATTGGGCATTTAAAAACACCAATACCGCAGTGACGACTCCCGTTGCTGGACCTAATCACTCGCTAGATTTTAAATGGGCATGGGGTTTCCGTGCCGGACTCGGTGCCAATACGGACTACGATCAGTGGGATACCAATATCTATTATACGTGGTTTCGCACATCCAATTCCAATGCCGTGGGAACATTTGGAGCCCAAGTGGCTTCAGATCTGTTTGGCCTAGCGACACCGTTTACACAAGGAAAGATCAATTGGAGGATTGCTTACCAAATGATTGATTGGGAACTTGGACGTTCTTTCTTTGTAAGCAAGCATCTTTCTTTGAGACCACATATCGGGATTAAAGGCGGTTGGATCAATCAACGTGTGAATGAAAGCTTCACGCAAGCGCCATCCAGCAGTTATACTTCTAACACGAAAAACAACTTCTGGGGCGTTGGAGCCTCCGGTGGGTTTAATTCGAATTGGACATTTGCCGTGGTTGGTACCCACAACTTTGACTTCTTTGGTGATTTTGCCGGAGCTCTGATGTACGGTCACTTTAATGTGAAACACACAGAGACTGGGTTTGCACCTTCGGGATTAAATCGTAATTTAATGGTTCCGATGCTGCAAGCGATGTTTGGTATGAGCTGGGATACAAGCTTCAACTGCAACCGGTGCCACTTCGGGCTCCGCGTGGGTTATGAGTTCCAATACTGGTGGAAACAAAACCAGATGCTCAGAAATGAGACATTGACAGGGACAACACTGCAATACAACCGCTCAGCTGGAGATTTAGGTCTTCAAGGATTGACAGTTGATTTCCGATTTGATTTCTAAGAAATAAAAAAGCCTGCTCTTGCGAGAGCAGGCTGATTTAAAAAATTCGGGAAAGCGATAAGCCGGATTTTGTCATGAGCAATCATTCCTCTAGGAGCTTTGTTGCCAAAGCTCTCAAGCGATCTTGCGCCAAGCAACTGCGGAGAACAAACTTGACGCCCTTGCTTCGGATAGGGTTTATAGCACCTTGCCTCTCGGCAAGTGTGGCGGACTCCCAAAGTCCGCATTTTCAGCCTGTCTGCCGAAACCGGCAGCGGAGTATTTTCTGTTACACTTTCCGTAGCCTTACGGCCCCCAGCCTTTCGCTGGTATCCTCTCCTGTGAAGTCCAGACTTTCCTCTGTCTTACTAGACAGCGATTGCTTACTTTCCCGAAAACTTTTGTTGAGATCATTATATCACTGCCAGCGCGGGATAAGAAGAAAATTTTCTACTTCTTCCTTTCCTTGGGGTATACAGCGATGTCAAGTTGCGCTAGCGACTCTGCGTCGACGGCGTTTCGTTGTTGCTTCTGTACTTGTGGCAGCCACTTCTTCTGGTTGCCAGTAGTGAATGCGAGAACAATGTTCGCAGAAGACAAGATTTTCTCCCTTGCGGACAATGTTTTCATGTTGCGCTGTTAGTGCAATATGGCAGCCGCTGCATGTTCGATTTTCAATCGGAACAACGACGCGGTCTTTTTTATTGCGCAGAAGTCTTTCGTAGGTTTGGAGTACCTCTGCATTTGCACTTTTTGCCAAACGGTCTCTTTCTGTTTTTAAGGAGGAGCCTTCATCATTGATCAACTTAATGCTGTCTTTGATTTCATTTTCTAAAGAAGAGCTGCTAATCTCGGAGGTTTGGAGGCTCTCTTTAATTTTGTTGAGAAGCTCTTCGCCGGCAACCCGCTTATCAACGAGATCGGAAACTTTTTGCTCGGTGTTGATCTTCTCGCGCTCAAGCGCCGTCATCTCTTGCGTCAGTGCATTAAACTCTTCCACTTTTTTGACAGAGCCCTGTTGAGATTCGAGTTTTTTCATTTTCGCAGTGATCTCTTGGATCTTTGCTTCTAGCGCTTGAGCTTGTTTCCCATATTCACTGATCTCATTTTCTTTTTCAGTCAGCTGCTGGTGGAGCTCCTTGCGCAAAGCTTCGATCTGTTCAATCTCTTTTAAACGTTCTTTTTTAACACGCATCAGACGGAGCATCTTCATGTCGAGCTCTTGGATTTCCAAAATCGTCTTGAGGGCATCTTTCATTGCAATAATCCTGGTTTGTAACAAGATAGAATATAGGTCTGCTTGCTTTCTTCTCAAGGGGATTTTTTGGGGGGTACCAAAGAAAAGACCTTTCTGACATCATGCGAATAGATGTCGTATTTAAAAAAATATTTTAACAAAGTTCCTGAAGCAGAGCGGAAAACAGAAGCGATTGCCTATCTGGCTTCGATTGATGCCGTCCATACTGCATTTCCCAGCATTGGAAAGGCGATCATGCAAGAGCTCAAGGATCAAAGATCCCATCTCAAGCTGATTGCTTCTGAAAACTTTTCTTCACTTCCCGTCCAGTTGGCAATGGGCAATCTTCTCACCGATAAATATTCGGAAGGGCACCCATTCCACCGGTTTTATGCCGGCTGCGACAACGTCGATGTGGTCGAAGCCACCGCCGTCGAAGAGCTTAAGAAAATTTTTAATTGCGACCATGCGTATGTACAGCCGCATTCGGGAGCCGATGCCAACATGGTGGCGTTTTGGTCAATCTTGGTCTACCGCATCCAAAATAAAGAAGTCGAGAGACTCGGTAAAAAATCGGTCGATGAGCTCACTCCTGAAGAGTATGAGAAGATGCGGCATCTTCTCATGAATCAAAAAATAATGGGGATGTCGCTCAATTCCGGCGGGCACCTGACGCACGGCTACCGGCATAATATTTCTTCAAAAATGATGCATTCTGTTGTTTATGATGTCGATCCACATACAGGTTATCTCGATTATAAGGCGCTTGAGGCCCAAGTGAAAAAAGAAAAGCCGGCGATTTTGATCGCAGGCTACTCCGCCTATCCTCGGCTGATCGATTTTGCTAAGATGCGAGAAATCGCCGATACCGTCGGCGCGACTTTCATGGTCGATATGGCCCACTTTGCGGGCCTGGTTGCAGGAAAAGTGATGCAAGGCAATTACGATCCGATTTCTTTTGCGCATGTCGTGACCTCCACTACACACAAAACACTCCGAGGTCCCCGCGGCGGTATGGTCCTTTGCAAAAATGAATACAAGGAAGTGATCGATAAAGGTTGTCCTTTGGTTCTAGGAGGCCCGTTACCCCATGTGATGGCAGCCAAAGCTGTCGCGTTTAAAGAGGCGAATACATCTGAGTTTCGCACTTATGCGCACCAAATCGTGAAAAATTGCCATGCGCTTGCCGAAGAGTTTCTGCATCAGGGCGTTCATTTGACCACCGGGGGCACCGACAACCATCTGTTGGTTGCCAATGTCTTTGATAAGTTTGGACTGACAGGCCGGCAGGCTGAAACAGCGCTGCGCGAAGCCAAATTCACCGTGAATCGGAATGCCATTCCGTTTGATAAGAACGGCCCTTGGTATACATCAGGCATCCGTATGGGCCCAGCAGCGCTCACCACGCTCGGGATGAAAGAAGCCGAGATGAAGCAGATTGCGAAATGGATTGTCAGCCTTTTGAAATCGACGAAACCACTCATTGATGAAAAGACGGGTGGCCCCAGCCGTGCAAAAATTCAAATTGAACCTTCAGTCCTCGCTACTGTGCAGAGGCATGTCGGAGAGCTTTTACACCAATTTCCGCTCTATCCCGAGCTCTCTCTGAGTGATTTTTCGGATCACTTTTTTGTCAATTGACGATACGAGTAGATGACACAGTTGTCAATTTGATGCATCGTCTATTTTGTAACCTGCACAAATTAATAGACTTGTAAAAACCCATCAAAGTGGCCTTGATGGAAAAGGCTTTAAGAAGAATAATCACACCAAGAGGTAATATGAGCGACGAGCAAGAAAGACCAGAGATGAACATCCGAATGATTGACAATAAGATCGATGAGGCCCTACTCAAAGCAAGACGAATCTTTTTTTGTGATGCCGTCGATATGAGCACGGCAAAAGATGCGATCCGGAAGATCTGGTATTTAGAGCTGATCGATCCGGGAAAACCGATTCTCTTTGTCATCAACTCGCCCGGCGGATCTGTCGATGCCGGCATGGCTATTTGGGATCAAGTGAAGATGATCACCTCACCGGTGACAACGCTTGTCACGGGCCTTGCAGCGTCGATGGGATCGATCTTAAGTCTTGCTGCAGCTCCGAAAAAGCGGTTTGCAACGCCGCATTCTCGCATCATGATCCATCAACCGTCTATCATGGGGTTGATCCGTGGCCAAGCGACTGACCTAGCCATCCAAGCCGAAGAGATCATCAAAACGCGGACTGCGCTTGTCGATATCTATGTGAAGGCGACAGGCAAAGATGCTAAAACCATTGAAAAAGCACTCGATAGAGACCGGTGGTTCTCGTCACAAGAGGCTTTGGACTTTGGTCTTTTAGACGGGATTGTTTCGTCCTACAAAGAACTCAAGATGTAAATGAGTTTTTTTGTTGTTCATTGACTGTTCTTTGTTTAAGTTCTTCTTTATAACCTTCTCCAAGGTTTTCCCGTAAAGATTGTGTGAGAGCTAGATCGCTGGGTAGGCCATTTTTGTATTCAGCTATTAGTATTGCTAGGCGCATGGGTTCTGAAAAAAACGTGGGGATTAGTGGTTTTACAGCACCGGCCAAACGGAGCAGCTCCGTGCCCAGAAGCAATTGGTTTTCTCGATCAAGTCTTTCGAAACGTTCGGAAAAATTTCCCCATTTATCGTGATGTGGGACCTCTTTATAGTCTGAGAGAATCGCATTCAGAATGGCTGCTTCCACATCATTCGGCACTGGCATGTACTCGCCTTCTAAGTGTTGGGTCAGATCTTTCAATATCTTGCCAAAGGTCTTTAGATTTTCGATGGGGAGTTGTTGAAGCTGATGAATTGCAAGAGTCCAATCCTGCATCTTTTTCTCTGTACCTTCTTGAGTTAGGCTGTCAAAATATTTTCGTAGAATGTTGGTCTTACTTTCGACAGGCTGGAATTGATTCAAACAAAGATCTCGTGAGGACATGAACGCTGCAAGTTCCGTTTGTGGCACACAAGCAGAGATGTAAAATTTTATTTGTTTCCAATAAGAAGACAAGATCGTTTGTTTCACTTCAGCAGGATAGTTTGCGACATAATCTGCCAGCGCGACCCATCTGCGTTGGCTGGCAAGGTTTTGAGCGGTGCGTTGGAATGGGGCTAATCCCATGGCGACCGTCATCCTCAGAAAGCCCTTGGCAAAATGAGTGAGAGTAGGGATCAAATGTAAACGGCTGATTTCTTTGAGGCCGGTACATTTAATGGCGGACCAAAAGAAAGGAAAAGACTTAAAAACAAAGACTGTCCCAATACTCCACGTGACCAGACATGCAGTGGTGGTCCACCGATGGATATTTTGAGGATTACCGTTATTTTCCTGAACAAACCGGTTGAATACGATGACCTGGTAGACAAAATTTATACCTGAAACTCCGAGAAATATTTTAGGGGCATAATAAGAGAGGATGCCTAAAGCAACAGAGCAGCATAAATAGAGTAAATAGTCGGGTTTAGTATCTCTATGATTCTTCTCGACTTTGATCGGCGCTGGAAGATAGGCGATAGCGGCCATAAAAAGACCTCTGTAAAAGTTTGTAGAGAGATTCTATGCGCGCTCTTCTCTAATTCGCAATAGATTAATAACGTTTGGGATTGCTACGATGAGAGCATGCAACTACCCTTTGCTAAATACCACGGTGCGGGAAATGATTTCGTCATCTTCGATGATCGAAGTCTAAGATTTCCTGCCGGAGATCACAAGTTCATTGAACATCTGTGCGAGCATCGATTAGGAGTTGGAGCTGATGGCGTGGTGTTACTGCAGCCCTCAGAAAAAGCCGATTTCCGGATGCGGATTTTTAACGCCGATGGAAAAGAAGCGGCCCAATGCGGCAACGGGCTCAGATGTTTGGTCGATTTTATCCGGCAGATGGGTTATCCCCATTCAAATCTGACGATTGAAACGCATGAAAGAATTGTCGAGTGTTCGTGGGAAGGCGATCAGATCACGGTTGATCTGGGAGCGTATATTTGGGCGCATGATAATTTTCCGATCGATCCATTTTCTCTTCAGCTGATCCACACAGGCGTTCCACATGCGGTGGCCTTTGTAAGCGATTTGGCAATTCCTGATTTCCAATCGATTGCTTCGAAGTTGAGATTTCACAAAGCATTTGCTCCGCAAGGCGCCAATGTGAACTTCGCAGAGGTCAAGGGAAATAAGATCTATACCCGGACCTATGAACGCGGTGTTGAAGAAGAGACGCTCGCGTGTGGAACAGGAGCTGCAGCAGTTGCCATCGCCGCCATGAAAAAATATCAGCTCAAAAACCCGATCTGTATTGTTCCAGCTTCTCGCGAAGAGCTCTTTGTCGAGGTGATGCCCAAGACCGTCAAGCTCAAAGGACGGGCGACCTTTGTCTTCCACGGCTCAATTTGTTATTAAAAAAATCATTGACTTATTAATTGCAAAGCTTGTGGTTGATCACTTCTTGAAAGCGGTTCTTCGGATTGGGAGGTATTAATAATTGATTTAGAATAGTTTTTAAACTCTTCCCACAGTTTATTAAGAGTCTGGATTCGAACTCTTTGCTCATTGCCGAGCTCTGATACTTTCCCTTTGCTGATTTTATCTTCTGCATAATACAGCAACCATTTCTTCTTAACGTCGTTAGGGTCTTGGATCTCATCCTTCCAGTTTTTCTTTTTGTATTCTTCTTTTGTTTGTACTAGATCGTCCTGAAAGTTTTCTTCAAAATCCTCCATATTTAGGAGTATGCGGTTTTTAATTTGGTTCATACCTAGCTCGCACAGCTTTTTCTTGATTTCGTGTATCGGTAAATCGTATTCTGGTTGTTTTTGGGGACTGGCGATTTTTAGATTTTTTGTTTCTGGAATCTTGTTGAAGTATAAATAGATAAATAGAAAAAAGCTGCCCCAAACCCCCTTTGCTTTTAAGGCTTCTCTTTTTGCTTCAGATCTCAAACACATGTTTTCTAAGGCCTGAATGAAACGAGGAAAGTGGCGGATCTCATCTTCTTTCATCGTTTTTTTTTGCTGCCAATCTTGCAGCCAAGTGAGTACAAGTGTATCGGCCTTCATATCGGATGAAAAAGCATCGCCTGAAAAAACCGTGCAAGCCGTTCCCCATAACGAATCAGTAAGATCGGAAACAATGCCAGCTTCAATAGTTGGAGTTGCTAAAGTTTGTGTGATATTAAGCAGTTCTATGAGCGGAATTTTCTCGCAATGTTTTTCCCAAAAAGAATTTTTAGAGGAGAGTTTTCTATACTCTTCTGGGGAAAGAACAGACATGCACTGCTCTCTTTTTTCATTATATGTATAGCATATCCAGGCATGCTCGGTCGAAGAGGTGGGTTTTTCAATTGCCGCTGCTAAAATCCATTGCTGCCAAGTTTGGAAGTTCAATGCCGGGGGAAGGTTTACACTCATTCAGAGCCTCTTTTTAGCAGCAATTTTAAAATAAAAGTAGTTATCCTACTAATGAAAAAGATAAAATAATCGCGTAAAACTGTTAAACTTGTTTTTATTTGTGTTTTTTCGTATATGAAGCTTGATATCAGAAACTTGAATAGGCTGAATACGATAACCTTCGTTTGAAAGACCTCTCTTGCATTCTTCCTATGGGTACGGCATTCTTTGTACCAAAGGTCTATAGTATGTCGCAGATAACTTTTTCGCCTGAAGATCTTCAAGCAGGTCAAACGCTTGTAGACCAGGGGAAAGTCAAAGATATTCTTTTTTCGGAAGGGACGTACCAGGTTTCTGTCCAGAGCTCTGTTAGGGGAGCCGGCAAGGAACTTTTTTGGCCTTTTTTACAGATCACCGATGAAGGAAATTTAAAAGACCATTTTTGCACCTGCGAGCAAGCTGAACAAGGGGGATCGTGTCCGCATCAAGCTGCGGCTTGGATCACGATCTTCAGCGGCCATGAAGAGCCGCTGCATGTGAGGTTTCGGGATTCGCTCTGGACGCATCTTTGCCAGATGGCCGCGCGGCGGCATGGGTATGAAACGAAATGTTTGAAAGGAACTCTCCAGACGCAATTTCAAGCATTTTCAACGACGAAGAAGAAGCTATTTTCATTAAAAGCGTTGAATGCCAAAGGGAAAGAAAAGCTCAAAGAGCTCATCGTTGATAGAAAGATGGAAACGGAAGAGACGTCGTTGAAATTTTCGAACATCTCTCCTGAAGAACTCGTGATGTGGAAAGAGGGCAGGCCGAGCCACATGCTTAGCTACGAGCTTTCGTTCTGGTCTGATCTTGCTAAATGGTGGATGATCGAGCAAGATGCCGGGAAGAAATATAAGATCTCTTTTAATGACGATAAAGAGCCGCTCCCGAAAGAGATGACCGTCCATTTTGATGACATGGAGTGCAGTTTTTTCATCGCAGAGGCCAATTGGCCGCAGATTATTCCGGCCTTAGCGCATGTTGATGCCCCGCTCAAGACTTTTGAGTTTTCGAATGAACAGATCCGAAGGATTTTTTACGATCCCTTAAGAAAGGTTTTCAATCTTGATATCATTGAGACGGAAAAAGAAGAAAAGCCGGTCAAGATTTATCCCATCGGTGAGTGGAATTTTGTTCCAGGCAAAGGGTTTTATCCGTCCAAGCTCGATCCTTTGCTCAACGAGAAGGTGATCCCTGCATCGCAGATCGGGGAATTCTTGCACCGGCACCAGCATCTGGTTGAAACGCATCTTGTCGGAACCAAACTCCATTTAAACCCGATTCGGGCCAAGTACCATCTCTTTTTTGATGCAAATCAGGAGCTACATTTTGTCTGTTATGTTTTTGATAAGGGGGATTTGCAGCGGCCAAGCGCAGCCAGATACGGCTCATGGGTTTTCTTATCGGACAAAGGATTTTTTCTTTTGGAAGATGTGCTATTTGAAGAGACCGAGACAGTGATCCCAAAAGAACAAGTCGCCGATTTTGTGACGCAGCACAGGCACTGGCTCCATGCGTATGAAGGATTTCAAACGCATGTGATCACGATTGAATCACGGCTTGTCTACACTCTGACCAAAGAAGAGCTCTGTTTTGAGTCAGGGCTTGACCTGACGGAAGAAGCCGAAGAAGTGATCGACTTCAATGAGTGGATCTATGTGAAGGGAAGAGGTTTTTATTCTAAAATGGCACGTCGATCAGGACAAGGGATTGCCGCAGGATTGAAAATTCCTCGGAAAGAAATCGCCGAGTTTATTCGAGGCCACCGAGACGATCTTGAAAACATCACCGGTTTTTTTGCCGCTCAGTCGCCGCTACAATCTTCAGGACTCCATGTCTTGTTGAATGAAGAAGGAAGGATTGTTGTTCGCCCCCACTACACCTATTTGCCCGCCTATCAAAATAAAAAAGTCGAAATTTTCGAAAACTTTACCTACGTAGAGGGGGAAGGGTTTCATGAAGTGCCAGGAGAACTGAGACTTCCTTTTTTCAAGGAGGTCACAATCGAAGAGAGTGCCGAACCGTATTTTGTGGCATATGAGATCGATACTCTACACCCTTCGATCACCGAGATCGATTCTAGGTTGAAAAAACCTCACGACCTCTTTTTAAAGATCAATGCGTTTAATCGAGAGCCGGACGGCTCTTGGCTGCTCGATCTAGAATATGAAAGTAATATCGGATCGATCGATGTGATGAAGATCTGGCAGGCGCTCAGTGAAAACAAGCGGCATCTGTTTTCGACCGCCGGGCTCATTCTTTTAAAATCGCCGCGGTACAATTGGCTCCGAGGGATTCCTAAGAAGCGGTGGTCGAAAAGGGGAAAACAGGTTCGGCTGACGACGTTGGAGTGGATCAAGCTGTTTGTTTTTGAGGAGATCAAAGAGCCGGAAGATCCGGTCAGCTTGAAGAACTGGAATGAGTTTAAGAATTTTGAGCCTGCCATTCCATTTGATCTCAGAGGACTGAAGAGCGAGCTGAGGGGTTATCAAGAGACAGGACTGAAATGGCTTTGGTTCTTGTACGCGCAAGGGCTTTCTGGATTGCTGTGCGATGAGATGGGGCTTGGAAAGACGCATCAAGCGATGGCGCTGCTGGCCGCTGCATTGAATGCCAATCCAGCGGGCAAATTTCTCGTCGTATGTCCGACATCGGTAATCTTTCACTGGGAAGAGCTTTTGAAACGATTTTTGCCGCGCCTGCGCGTCTATGTCTATTACGGAGCGCAGCGGACGCTTATCGATTTTAATGAACAGTACGATCTTCTTCTCACATCGTATGGAACGTTGCGCAGTGAAAAAAGTCCGCTTTCCGAGGCGGCGTT
>DATAHB010000101.1:0-10021 GCA_036263375.1 Rhabdochlamydiaceae bacterium
AGCAATGGAGACGAAAATTGCTCAAAAAGTCCAAAAAGCGACGCAACCTGAACCCGCTAACAGTCTCTTAGAATTCTGAGATAGGTTCATAGGGAATTTCTTTACGAAAACCCCTCTACGTGATTTAATTTAAAGGTTACAGTTTAAGGTAAAAACACATGAATAACGATAATAAGCCACGGCCCGAGCCACGAAAAGGATTTCCAGGCGGATTCATCATTTTCTTACTCGCTGGCTTGCTCATCTTTCTGACGGTGCAAAACATGTCGACCGAGCAGACCGCCAAGGTGGCCTTCAGCCATCAGGTCGAGTCGCTTGTCGATCTTGATTTGCTTCAACCAACTGAAAGTCGCAAGATTGCTCAAAACGATAACCTTGTGACCTTTACAGGAAGATTTCGCGATCGCGAGTCCGATGAGTCGAAAGCCCGTTACAAATACCTTGAGCTTTTAAACAGGCATAACGAACTCGAGCAAAAGCAGCAGCAGCTTCAAGTAGAACTAACGTCTCTACAAAAAACCGTCGCCGAATCGGCCGACTGGTTTTTACACCTGAGCGGCATGGCTGTTCCCGCGACTGGTTACTGGGTCGTCGATCCTCTATATGATACAGCTGCAAGAGAAAATTCGATTGTCGTGAAGACGCTTTCCGACAAGCCGATCGTCTCACTCTCTGCCCTTTCTAAACGGTATCCACCTGCTGCCGATCAAGTCGAAGCATTTGGCAAAGATCTGACGACGCTTGTCCAAGGCTTCCGATCTTCTTCACTTGGCATCGGGAGTGAAGAGATGAAACAACAGCTCCGATCATTAGAACAAAGTTTAGCCTCTCCCGGCGAGAACGCTCAGCAGCAGATCACCTCTTATGGCTTAGCGCTTGGCCAGCTCAAGAGTTTAGTTGCCGCTCTCAATACCGAGACCGACAACGCCCGTTTGGTTCAGCTCCGGTCGGTCCGCAACTACATCGCCGACCTTAATCAATTCAACCAAGTCACGGACGACATGGCGCAAAACGAAGTCCAGCTCGACAAAGCCCGCCAAAGCGTTGCCAATGTCATCTGGTACTTCAATAACCAAGAGCTTTCTTCTCGTGCTTTAGAAAAGCAAGATGCCGAAGCGTTTGGCAACTGGTTCTCAGAGGCCAAACATGAATGGGATGCATTTGCAACCAATAAAGGGACTGCGTTCAGAGCTCCCGATCAGCCGCGGACGCTCGTACTCGAAAAGACTTTCAAAAGCGAAGAACCTTCTCCAAACTACTTGAGCTATCTCTTTACGATCCTGCCGTTCCTTTTTCTAGGATTCTTGCTCTACTTCATTTTCGCCCGTCAAATGAAGGGCGTCGGAAGCGGCGCGATGAACTTTGGTAAGTCCCCTGCCAAACTCTTGGCAAAAGACCGAAACAAAGTGACCTTTAAAGATGTTGCCGGCTGCGATGAGGCCAAAGAAGAGCTTCAAGAGATTGTCGAGTTCCTCAAAGACCCGGGCAAATTTACCGCTCTAGGCGCCCGCATCCCTAAAGGCGTACTCTGCATCGGAGCTCCGGGCACCGGAAAAACCCTCATTGCGAAGGCTGTTGCTGGTGAAGCCGACCGCCCGTTCTTTTTCATCTCCGGTTCTGATTTTGTTGAGATGTTTGTCGGTGTCGGCGCCAGCCGTATCCGCGATATGTTCAGCGAAGCGAGAAAGTTCGCTCCTTGTATTATCTTCATGGATGAGATCGACGCTGTCGGACGGCATCGTGGTGCTGGTATCGGTGGAGGCCATGATGAGCGCGAGCAGACGTTGAACCAGCTTCTCGTTGAAATGGATGGATTCGATCCGACTGAAGGGATCATTTTGATCGCCGCGACCAACCGCCCCGATGTGCTCGATAAAGCGCTCCTCCGCCCCGGCCGTTTTGACCGCCGCGTCATCATTGATCTGCCCGATATCAAAGGCCGTTTAGAGATCCTCAAAGTCCATGCCCGTAAAATCAAGCTCGATCCTAACGTTGACCTCATGGACATTGCCCGTGCAACTCCGGGAGCCTCGGGCGCCGATCTTATGAATATCCTCAACGAAGCAGCCCTGCTTGCAGCCCGCCGGAATCGTTCAGCAGTCACGGCCCAAGAAGCCCGCGAAGCTGTCGATAAAGTTAAATATGGAAAAGAGAGACGCAGCTTAGAGATCGACGATAACGAAAAGAAGACAACCGCCTATCACGAATCGGGCCACGCGATTGTGGCGCTCATTGTCAAAAGTTCCGACCCCGTTGATAAAGTCACGATCATTCCACGAGGACTCTCTCTTGGTGCTACTCATTTCATGCCGAAGAAAAATCGCCTGAGCTACTGGAGAAAAGAACTCGTTGACCAGCTTGCCGTCCTAATGGGAGGTCGCGCTGCCGAAGAGATTTTTGTCCACGATATGTCCAGCGGCGCTCAGATGGACATCACCCAGGCTACACGCCTTGCCCGCAGCATGGTCTGCGAATGGGGTATGAGCGAACTCGGCACCATTGCGTTTGATGAAAGATCTGACAACGGTGTTTATCTCGGCATGCCTAACGTCTCTTCTAAGACGTATTCGGATGAGACAGCCAAAAAAATCGATGTGGAAGTCTCTCGCCTTGTTAATGAAGGTCTTAAGCGGGCCTTAGAGATCGTCAAGGCCGAGAGTGTCAAAGTCGAGCTCATGACAGAAATGCTCATCGAGTTTGAAACTCTCGATCGGAAAGATGTCGAAGAGATCATGAACGGCTCTTGGAGCATTGAAAGCAAGCGAGCCCGCGTCAAAGCGGAAGAAGAACTGAGCCGCAAATCGCCTTCTGGTGCGGCGCGCGATCTCCCGATGCCCTCATCAGATACGCCGCCTCAGCCTCAAGGAGCTTAGGGCTTTTATGGCTGACGGATTAAAGAATCTTTAGGAACTGCTAAAAGCGTTAGGATAGAGCTTTTTGATCAGGGCTGCGTTTATTTTCAGAGGGAATTCTTCTTCATAGGCTTTTGTTATCGTTTGGGCTGCACTTTCGAGTGCGTCCTGAAGTGTAGGTCTAAGAATATGCTTAAGATACAGAAATTCTTTTAGAAGTTCTTGTTTTTCTTCAGCAACAAGCTGGTGAACTACTTCATTATACTGTTTACGGTACAGGGAACCAAGGCTGCGGAGGCGGGCAATCCTACTCAGATCTGATTTCTGAGTTTTTAGTTTTTGGGTTAACTCCTGGACCTTGCTTTCTTTTTTTTGGAGTTCGTCGAGGAGCGCTATTCCTTCAGAACTATCGCTCCAATTCGGATTATCATTAGCTGTTTTGCATTGTGCATCAAGATCATCTCTTTCAGTTGTTTCCTGCTCTAATTCTCGACTCAACTTTTTAGGTGTCCACCCATGGACATGGCTCCTGACATCTTTGTAAAGATCGATAACTTTTCTAGGGTTATAGCGTGTGGGGATTCCGGATGCAACGATGAGCAGGGCATCATAAGCATCTGCATCGACTTCGATCACGCGGTCTACATCCAGCTCGACTTTATTTTTCACGATTTTCTTGGACTCGACATCTGACATTTCCTTAAAATCAATTTTGATACAACGATCGACAAATGCTTCATTATGTTTGATGTGGTCTTCGTATTCTTTTTCTGTTGTAGCCAAGATGGCTCGAATATTTTTATCGAGAAGGAGTGTTTTTAGACTCTCAAGTACAGGCCCAATTTTCCCCTTTTCGCTTCCAGCGCTATGGCCTTCGTCAAAGAAGAAGACAATATCGTCTTCATAACTTTTGATGTTTGTGAAGACCCCGTTTAGGTAGAACGTTCCTTCCTTTGCTAGATTGATCATATTGGCCGTAAAGATCGTTTTTTCAAAAACAAAAGAATCGGGATCCTTCACGCTTTCCCAAGCCAGGCCTTTGACAAATTCGGATTTTCCACAGCCTGTAGGTCCGATGAGCAGTGCAATACGGAATTTTTCGTTCGGAGGGACAGTCCAAGCTGTTTTAACTTGTTCTTTTTCTTCATGGCGGCCTTTCATTTTTATAATTTTGCCATTTTGTGCTTCGAGGCTTGTATTTTGAAAGTATCCTTGTCTATCGATTTGTTCGGGAATCCCTAAGCGGAACCGTTGGTGGATATAATTGATAGCAATGGCAGAAATCAAAAAAATGACTCCCACAAGGGCGGCCTTTTCTTTTGTGTCAAAAAATCCTAGATAGGACGTTGTCAGCTTGATAAATCCGTTGATGATCGAGCTACAATTCTTTAAATATCCCTCTATTGCCGATAAAGTTGATAGTTGATTATACGCAGGATAGGTGAAGGCGGTTAGCAGAGCCATAAAAATTCCCGCTAGCAAGGTTTGAGCCCAATGGATGGTTTTACCAAAAATGTTCGAATATTTATGCCAATTTTGAATCGCCGTGTCAGAGATCTTTTTTGTTATCCGTGCTCGTGGGGGTATAATAGAGGATTCTCTTTGAGCAGTAGCCCTCGGATCAGAGCTGTTGAAGGCTGATTTCAGTTGATCGAGCGAGATGATTCTTTTACAAACTTCGAGCATTTTCAAACGATCCTCCAGCAAACCTACTTTGCAGACAGATTTGATTTTCGCCAAGGCTTCGGAAGGAGTTGTTTTGACAAGTTTTTCTTTTAATGCTTGCTCTAGCTTTGTGTGTGGGTGACCTGCGAGGAAGGCAACGACCTTCAGGAGCGTTGAGTCGGTTAGGGATTCTTGACTCTCCAGCTGCTCCAGTAAGAGAGTGGAAGGTGCGGGTAATATTCCTAGGCTTTGTTTAAAAGATTCTAAATATGAAGAAGTCGAACCAGGTGAAAATTTTAATTCACTATTTGTTTGAATGGATGTCATAAATCCCAGTTTTTATTTATGATATTTTATCATAATCAATATTAATAGTAATGTGATTCGTTATTGTTTCCGGGGTTGTATAATTAAAATCTTTAATAATGTGCATACCCATCGTCCATGAGGCTTTTGTGCCTCCTGATCTAGTAAAGAACTCTCTAAGTCTGAGGCAATCCAGTACAATATCCATACTGGTCGCTGTGAAAAATATAGAAAGCACGATGAACAGCAGATTTAGAAAAGATTAGGATCAGCACCCTACAAAGAGATCTTTGCCTGCTTACAGCTTTCTTGTCGCAAGAATATCCGTCAAGAGTTTGAGTCTCCCAATCAGAATTGTTGTGGAGACTGTATTTGGATCTACGGAACCGTTCAAAGAATCGCTGAGGATTACGCCTTGTAGTCTAGTAATTTCTTTTTTTTGGATTTCAATATGGTTCTTAAAATTATCCCTCAGCACAGTTATTGATTCGATTTCTGACTGCTGTGCTATATTCGTCTTTTCTAACTGAGCAATCTTCTGTTCTAATAGATTAATCTTTTGATCTTTCTCACGACTTGCTTGTTTGTCGGGATCTACATAGAAAGATTGAGGCCTGGTTTCTAAAATAGCAATAATTTTCTCTACGCTGCTTTGTGCCTGCTTTATACATCTTGATTTAGATAAATCGTTCTGATACTGATTTTTGATAAGTTTCTGGAGACCCTTATTGGCGCTTTGAGCGAGTGCCAGGTTCTTTTGTTTGCCATCGATTTCTAGTTCACCACAACACTCCTTGAAAACATAATACGCTCTTTCTAATAAATCAGGCAGTACTGCGATGTCTCTGGACACACGCTCGTCGGAGTACCCGGCATAGTACCGTCCTGTTGATATCACCGACGTTGACCAAGAACTCATCGTGCGCCACGTCGAGGAGTCAGTTTCTAGTGCTACTTTAGTTTCATAGATGACGAGTTTGGAGTGCTCATGGTTTTTGCTGTTTAGAAGAGACAAGGTTTCTAAAACATCGCTGGCCTGACCGAGTGTTAAAGGTCTTAATTGGACTGCCATGGATCACCTCATGGGCTTCTGAGCACCAGGATACAACAACAAAGACTTATTTAGTACCACGTTTCATCAAAACCTCAAGATCAAAAATATCTTGAGGTAAACTATCTTAACAAGTACAAAGCAATTAAAATTTTAAAGCGTTGGGGTTAAGGATGGCTGCTCTTTTTTCCACAAAATATGTTCGTGATTTACTTTGTTTTTCTCTCGTTATGAGTTCTACATCCCTGTTGGCAACAACTTACACAGTGACAACGACAGGAGATAACGGCGACAACTCATTCCCTGTGGGGGGATCATTGCGCCAAGCTCTATTACAGGCCAACGCTAATACCGGTCCTAATTCCATTGTGTTCAACACTGGAGGAACTTTTACACTTCCAGGCCCATTGCCTCCAGTCCGTCAGAACCTCACTTCCATGGATATCAATGGCAATGCGATTACTTTAGTCGGAAGTGTCGCTGATAGTGCTTCAGGTCTTTTCGTTTGGTATTCTAGTTCTTTTTCCTCAACTCCCAATTTTACGCTCATCGACAGTGTTGGAACTGGGAGTTTAACTGCATCCACAAGCTCAGTTGGTGGTAATTCGAATAACTCCGGGGGTGGAGGGTTAGGCGCCGGCGGTGGAATTTTTGTTGGGGAAAATGCAAACGTTGTATTAACGAACATACAGTTTTTAAACTGTGTGGCCAAAGGTGGAAACTCGCCAACGTTAGCTGGAACTATCTCTGGCGGTGGGGGAGGAATGAACGGAGGGACCGGAGGGGCCGGTAATAGAGGAGGAGGTGGGGGTGGAGGTTTTGGTGCACCCGGCGGTGCTGGACAACCGTCACAATTTGGAGGAGCAGGAGGGGGTGGAGGCCTTTTATTTGCTGGTGGCGATGGAGATCCTGGTCCAGCTATTCCAATGGACGGTGGCGGCGGCGGTGGCGGCGGATCTGACGCAAATGTTGGTAATCCAGCTCCTGGTTTAACTGGAGCAGGAGGCGATGGCGGACAAGGAACTACGGGGACATTTGGCAGTGGAGGAGCGATTTTCACTCCAGGTTCGAGTGGATCTGGAAACAGTGGTGGCGGTGGCGGTGGTGGCGGAAATCCAGGTGTCTTGGTAGGACAAGCAGGCGGCAATGCAGGTGCAACCTTAGGAGGGTTAGGAGGTGGAGCAGCAGGTATTATTTCAGCTGCGGGTGGAGCAGGCGGCGGCGGAATAGGAGGAGGAGGAGGAGCCGGCGGCGGAGTTGGAGGTGCCGCGGGCACGTATGGAGGAGGAGGAGGAGCGGGATTTACAGGGTTCAGCCCTCCTTCGGTAGGAGGCGCCGGCGGATTTGGCGGTGGCGGCGGAGCTGCTGGATCAGGACCACTAGGGGTAGGAGGTAATGGCGGATTTGGGGGCGGCGGAGCGGCTGGTGGGCTTACTCCAGGATCGGGCGGCTTTGCAGGGGGAAATGGCACCACAGCATCTGGAGGAGGTGGTGGAGGTTTGGGCGGTGCGATTTTTGTTTCTAAGGGAGCAATGCTTACACTCTCTGGAAATATCAACTTAAATTCACCTAATGCCGTTGTAGCAGGGGCTGGTGCTATACATAATGGAACTGCTCTTGGTCCTGATATTTTCTTAATGTCTTCAGGAACAATCGATTTTGCCAATACAACGACTGTGACCGTGACGACTCCTATTGAGAGCGATCAGGGGATAGGAGGCGGCAGCGTCACTACTGGCGGCCTCACCATGAGTGGAACTGGGATATTAGATCTAAGGGGAAATACCGGCGCAGTACGACCCTACACAGGAAGCAACAGTTTCAATGGGGGAACAACGATCATTTCAGCTGATTTAAACCTCGGAAATAATTCTAATGTGATGCCTCTTGTTTCCAATCCCATGATTTTCAATGGAGGAACACTGGAATTGGCGACAGGTTTTACCACGACCTCTCGTGAGACAACATTGAATTCTGGGGGTGGCACCGTCCAAGCCGATACAGGAGTCTCAGCAACTTTTAATGGAAGCGTTAGCGGTCTGGGTGAACTGAGAAAGACAGGAACTGGCACTCTAACATTGAATGGCACAAATACTTATACTGGAGGTACGACAATTAATGCAGGGACATTGGCACTGACTACAACAAGTTTCAACCCTAGTGGGTTTGTCAACATAAGTGGCTCAGGAGCCGCTTTTGATATCTCCGGGGCAGGAGGCAATATCACCATTGGGGACTTTAGCGGAGTTTCCGGTAGTTTGTTGCATCTGGGTGCAAATACTTTAATCTTTGGAACTAGTAATTCAACCACCTTTGCCGGAAATGGTGATGGCGTAGGAGGCGGATTGACTAAACAAGGCAGCGGCATTTTCACGATAAGCAGTACCAGTACGAATACCTATACTGGACCCACAACAATTCAAGCTGGGACGGTGGTCGTCGATGGTACAATCACTGTTTCTACAACAACAGTGAATAGTGGGGCGACGTTGATGGGAACTGGAACTGTTGCGCAAACCATCGTCAACGGAACAATTATTGCAGGGGATAATTTAACTACGATCAGTACCCTGACTGGCAAGAGCTTCGCATTTAACAACGGTTCTAATTACCTTGTAAAACTCAATACAACTACTTCCGATCTTCTTCAAGCGACAGCTGGAGCTCCTGGGACGGCGACTGTTAATTCAGGTTCTTCAATAACGATTTCTTATCTCGACCTCCCGCCATCTCCTCCCAAAACCTATAAAATCATTGAGGCTCCGGGCGGGGTTACAGTGAATGGACCATTTACTCTTGTCAATCCTATGTCGAGGTATAATTTCATAGTCGTGTATGATCCGACGGATGTTTTATTAGTTTTAGAATCGATCGATCCTTTTGTTGCATCGGGCAATGCTGCAGGCGCTGCCAGGTGCTTTTCTTCGATAGCTGATGCTCCTCCTGTTGATCTCTTAGACGTCGTGAGTATCATCAACCACCAAACCCCCTCTCAATGGCAAGACTCATTTAACCAGATGCAGCCCTCAGATTTGAATGCGATTGGGCTTGCACAAGAAAATGTGGCTGAACGCATCCGCCAAATCTACTCGCATCATTTTTTTGAACAAAAAGTGATCGCTTGCCCGCAGCAGCAGTTTTGGCGATTTTGGGCTGCCCCATTCGTGGAATGGGTGCGCCAAAGCGGCAACAGCACACACAAGGGATATAAGGAAAAGTTTGCAGGGGTCACTACCGCTTTAGACTATCAGATGAAACACTGGGTTTTAACGGGTGGATTTTCTTATGCTGGAGCTGATGTTCACGTCAAGGGCAACCGGACTAGGGGAGACTTTAATACATATGCTGGTACAATTGGCGCGATGTGGACGGGCTCAGGTTTTTTCACAGACGGATTATTCTCTTACCTTTACAGCACAGCGGATGCAAGCCGCAAAATGAAGTTCAGTGCAGCGACAACGATACCAGCTTTTTCAAGTTCGGTAAAAAGAAAAGCCAAGCACTCGCAAAAATCTAATGAATGGATGGGCCATCTTGGTGGCGGATATGACTTTAAAATCAACCGTGGGCATAACCATGAATTCAACCTTTATCCGTTTATTGATGTGGATTACATCTACATCGACCAAGATGGATTTACAGAACATGGTGCACATGGTTTAGGTCTGAAAGTCAAAGAAAAAAGTTATGACCTTTTGCGTCCAGATGTAGGAATAGGATTTGGATATGCGAGATGTCTGAAAAGAGCAAAATTATTGGCTGATGTCTCGGTGAGTTATGCCCGCGAATTTAGATTCTTAGGAAAGCAGACGAAATCTAATTTTATAGATAATAAGGATTGTCATTTTACGGTGCGAGGACTAAATCCAAAAAATAATCTTGTCTGCCCAACGGCAAGCTTTGGCGTTGCTTCCAATAACAATTCATTTTCATACACACTGACCTATTACGGCCAATACGGAGCGCATTTTTCCGAAAGTGCTGGGGAAATGGAGTTGAAGGCGGCATTCTAAAATCGAGCATTTCTCGATGCGACAGTTTTCCTGCGGGAAAAGACCCTCCGACATAGAGCCGGAGGGCGGTAAAAGAATTATCTGCCTGCAGCCGGAGCGGAGACAGGAGCAGAGGCAGGTTGAGGATAAGGGAT
>DATAHB010000102.1:0-12856 GCA_036263375.1 Rhabdochlamydiaceae bacterium
ATGCTGAGCGGATCCCACGGGCCTTTCTTTATTGTACCGACAGCTGAGCTTACACCTGCGGGCTATATTTTCAAACCAAAAGCCTATCTAGTTCCAAGTGCCCGCGATAAAGAATTGCTATTTCTGGCCCTTGACCACGCCGAGACAGGTGGGTTTATTTCACAGCTTGAAAACCAGGCAGCCAAAAAGATCATTTATACTCACCGGGAGATTTATTCTTCTCCTGAACCTACCCTTATATTCCAAACAAAAACCCAATAAATTAAATTTCTGCACTGCTGGCAGAATTAGCCTTGCAACAGCTCTCAATCCCCGATGAATACTTGAAGTGTTAAAATTTTAACTGACATTCATGTGGAGCAAGAAGGGCAGCCTGCGCAGCTCCTGTTCTAAGGATTGATCCAAGGAAATCCCCCAGCGAGTATCAATGACCAGATGGGCAAGCGTTTGGCCCGCAGAGTGAAATTCTAAGACAATCGGCATCGATCCAGGAGAGGACCGGAAGAGTTTCTTCAACAAGAGCACGTGGCTGTGGCGGACCTGGTCTGCGTTGAGCTTGAGGAAGAGTTTTCCTTTCATTTCTTTTTTCTCCTGCTTCTCCTGTTTCAATGGGGGCCTTTTATCGCGGCGGGCCATATTTCTTTGCTGCACTTTGAGTTGATCATAGACAGTCTCGCAGAGTCTCATCATTTGCTCATCCGCTGTCGTAAGATCGTCAAACCAACGGCATTGGAATTTCAGCTCGCCTTCCCGCTTGTCAACTTGCAAAATGCCATAGAGCAGCTGATTTTCATTGAGAAGGTGTCCTTTTTCCTCAAAAAGCTCCGGCCAGACGGGCACTTCCAGCCGATCTGTTCCATCACTGATCTTTAAAATAGCAAACTTTTTCTGCGTTTTTGCCGATGTTTTGACTTGGATCTCGTCAATGATGAAGGCAGTGCGGAGCACAACATCATGATCAAGCTGGCTCACTTGCGTAAAAGGGACGCACGAGAGCCGCTGGATCAGGGTTTTAAATTCATCGAGAGGATGGCCCGTGACATAGAAGCCCAGCAGCTCTTTTTCACGACGGAGCAAGTGTTGTTTAGAAAAAGCTGTTTCCGTCTGCTGTACAATCACAGGAGCAGGATCGGCAGTTTCTCCGAAGAGATCGATGAACCCTTTGGAGATCTCTTTTTGCTTTTGCACTGCGGCCTGATACATCTCTTCCAATGACAGGATCATTGTCTGGCGGCTGACCTTGGTAAAATCAAAACAGCCCGCCTCAATGAGATTCTCTATGGTCTTCTTGCCGACCTTTCTCGTATCGATGCGGGAACAAAAATCAAAAAGAGAGCGGAAAGAACCTTTGCCGGTTCTTTCTTGGATGATCGCCTCGACAACCCCTTCCCCGACGCCTTTGATGCCCCCCATGGCAAAACGGATTCCTTTCGGGGTAGCGACAAACTCTTGCCCCGACTCGTTCACATCGGGAGGCAGGATCGGGATATTCATGGCCTGGCTCTCTCCAATCAACTTGGCAACTTTAGTAACATCGTCGCGATCGCAAGTCATGAGAGCCGCCATCCAAGTGCCAGGATAGTTCGCTTTGAGATACGCTGTCACGTAGGCAAGATAACCGTAAGCTGCTGCGTGGGATTTGTTGAAGCCATAGGAAGCAAACTTCTCGATTTTGTCGAAAATCTTCATGGAGAGATCGGCGTCTAACCCTTTCTGGAGCGCTCCTGTCCGGAACTTTTCCCGTTGCTTGGCCATCTCTTCGTGATCTTTTTTACCCATCGCTCGCCGAAGCACATCGCCTTCTCCGAGAGTATAGTTAGCTAATAGACTAGCAATCTGCATGACCTGCTCTTGATAGACCATGATCCCGTAGGTCTCTGAGAGAACGTCCTTCATGAGAGGGTGGTCGATCTCGATCGGCTCTTTGCCGTGTTTACGAGCAATAAAAGAAGGGATCATCTCCATTGGACCTGGGCGATAGAGAGCGACGACCGCAATGACTTCTTCAAATTTATCGATGTGCAGCTGCCGGGAGAGGTCTTGCATTCCTGTCGATTCCATCTGGAAGATGCCGTTAAGCTTGCCTTGGTTCATGAGACCAAATGTCGCCTTATCCTCAAGAGGAAGATTGACCCAGTCGATTGCTTTACCGTGACTGATCCGGATGGCATCAGCAGTTTTTTGGATCGAGGTCAGGGTTTTCAGTCCTAGGAAGTCAATCTTGAGCATGCCAACGGCTTCAACAGGCTTCATGGAAAACTGTGTGACCAAGATCTCGCTGTCTTTGGCCATACAGACAGGGATTCGATCGGTGAGCGGATCTCCGGAGATGATCAATCCTGCCGCATGGATGCCGGTATTGCGAACTGAACCTTCTAAACGGCGGGCGATGTCGATCAGTTCTTTGACTTCCGGATCTGTATCGTAGGCTTTTTTCAAATCGGGATCTTCTAACGCTTTTTCAAGAGTGATCCCAAGGTCTTCCGGCACGAGTTTGGCAATCGCATTGACCTTCGGCAGTGGCACGCTTAAGACGCGGCCGACGTCTTTGATCGCCATCTTGGCTTTCATCGTGCCAAAGGTGATAATCTGAGCGACTTTATCTTTCCCGTATTTTTGAACGGTGTAGTCGATCACCTCGCTGCGCCTGTCCATGCAAATATCGACGTCGACGTCGGGATACGAGATCCGCTCGGGATTGATAAATCGCTCGAAGAACAAGTTAAACCGAAGTGGCTCGATATCGGTGATGCCGATCAAGAACAAGATAATGGAGCCAGCGCCTGATCCTCGACCAGGACCGACGGGAATGCCTCGATTTTTGGCCCAGGAGATAAAGTCATGCACGATCAAGATATAATCGCCCATGCCCTTCGAGATGATAATATCAAGCTCGTAGGCTAAACGATCTTGGACAACCTGTAGGGGATTTTTATCGGGGTATTTTTCTTGGACTTTGGCAAGCCTATCCGGAGTATACCGGTGAGGAATCCCCTCTTTGCAGAGCGCCCGTAGGTACTCTTCTTTGGTAAAGCCCTCAGGAGGAGTGAAAACGGGATAAAATCTCGTCTTGAAGTCGAGGTCGAGATTGATTTTTTCAGAAATAGCGCTAGTTGCAGCCAGCGCATCGGGAAGATCGGCAAAAAGCCGGGCCATCTCCTCAGGTGTTTTCAGGTAAAGTTCATGCGTAAAGTAGGCTTGCCTTTTTGGATTCAGGACGCGGTTTTTCGGATTGCCTTGAGAGTCTCTTTCCCAGATCTCGCACGGCTCTCCTGATTGGACGTTCATCAAAATTTCATGGGCTTTCCAATCACTCCTCTCTAGGTAATGGACTGGATTGGTCGCGATGCACCGAATATCGTACTGCTTGCCCAATTCTATGAGCTTTTGGATCACGATCTCTTGATTCCGGACATAGTCGCGATAGTTTTGAACCAGCCACTCTTCTTTTTCCATCCCATCGCCGACGATATCATCCTCTGACATCTGACTCCGCTGCAGCTCAAAATAGAAGTCGTCTTTGAATGTCTGCTTAAACCATTCGATTTCTTGGGTGAGCTCTTTTCCCTGAATGATCAGATAAGGGATGAGTCCTTGCAGAGATCCGGAAAGGCAGATCAGCCCTTCTGCGTGCCTAGCCAGAAGTTCTTTATCAATCCGCGGGGTATAATAAAACCCCTCGATGTGGGCCGCAGAGCTGAGTTTGCAAAGATTTTGATATCCCTGTTTATTTTTCGCTAGCAGTACCAGAGGAAACCCCGCGGGAGTGCCTGGTGTTCTTTTTTTCTCCAGGCGGGAATAGAGAGCCAGGTGAAGTTCGCAGCCGATGATTGGCTTGATTTTCGCTTCTTTACACGCCTTATAGAATTCGACTGCCCCGTACATATTCCCTTCATCAGTCAGAGCCAGTGCGGGCAGCTTGCTATTTTTGGCTTTTTCGACCAGATCTTCAATCGATGCGGTTGAGTTTAAAATAGAGAACTGGGAGTGAACATGGAGGGGAATGTACATGTATGAAGTGTATATTCGGGCAAACCGCAAGTCAATAAAAAGGTTGCGCTTGTCTGCTTCTTTTGATAACAGAAGGAAAAGGAGACCTTAATGCTAAAAAATATGGGATTTGTCATGTTGACAGGCGCCGTCATGGCCGTGTTTTTCTCTCCAATTTACATCGAAGCCGAGCTCCCTATTAAAAAGGAGTGCATTAAGAATGTAAAAGAAGTCAAAAAGAAGAAAAAGTGCCCCTGTGAAAAGCAAAAATAATAATTAAGCTTCTGTTGGCTTTTCCAAAACCTCTGCAGCAGGCTCTTCTTCTTTCATGAATTTGGGGTTGAACTTAATTGACCACAGCGGCGCAAGCAGCAGGACGCTGACAACCCCGCACGCAGCAAGCGCAATGAAAAAACCGTTCCACCCCGCAAATTCCATGATTTTTGTGAGCGGATAGCCTGCAGCAGCAAACCCTAAATAGGCGATGAATCCAATAAAGCCGGTGGAGGCCCCAGCGGCTTTCTTGTGAGAAAGTTCGGCAGCGACTACGCCAATGAGCATCTGGGGGCCAAAAATCAGAAACCCGATCATAAAGATGAGAAAATAATCGAGATAGAGATTGCCCGGAGGTGAGAGCCATAAACCGACAATCGCTCCGATAACAGCAAGGGCAAACAGCGTATTGATCGGCCCTCTGCGGCCCTTGAAGATCTTATCCGAGGCCCAGCCTGCAGCTAAGCTTCCAACCAGCCCCCCGATCTCGAACCAAATAATCGCCGCATTGGCAGTGAACAACGGATATCCTCGCGTCTCGATTAAAAAGAGAGGAGACCATTCATTGAAAGCCCCTCGGATGACATAGACGAAGAAATAGGCCACCCCTAAGAGCCACAGATAACTATTGTTAATGACATATTTGAAGAGAAGTTCTTTGAGGGTAATATTTTCTTTGTGCTGCCTGGACGGAGGATAGTCATTTTTATATTTTTCAATTGGCGGAAGCCCCAGAGAGGCCGGGGTATCATGCAGGCAAAAAAGGGTAAAGACTCCGACTCCCATACAAATAATTCCTGGAACATACATCCCATAGCGCCACCCAAGCAGCTGCGCCACGGCCACGACAATATAAAAGGCGACGGCACCGCCAACATTGTGGGAAGAGTTCCAGGTTCCCCACCACGTCCCACGCTCTTTTTGAGAATACCAATGGGTTAAAAGTTTCGCGACTGGAGGCCAGCCCCAGCCCTGAAAAAGACCGTTCAGACCCCAAATCACAGCCATGACCCATAACGTAGAAGACATTCCGAAACAGACATTTAACACGCCGGTCAGAATAAGCCCGATAGACATGAAAATACGGGGATTCGACCGGTCGGAGATCACCCCACTTAAAAATTTGCTTGACCCGTAGATGATTGCAAACAAGCTTCCTAAGATCCCCAGATCGGTCTTGGTCATGCCCAAATCTTGGATCAGGAGCGGCATAATATAGGTATAACTTTTGCGTGAAAGGTAGTAGAAAACATACCCGATATACATTCCGATGAAAATCCGCCAGCGCCAATATTTATACTTAGCGTTAACGACATCCGGATCTTGAATCTCACTGATGGCAGGAGCGGGCTTAAATATTTGCAACCACTTCACGCGTTGATTAAACCTCTTGGTGAAAGAAAAATGATACTTGTCCTAATGACCTAATGTCAATTGTATTTTCATTCACAGGCAACTCTTTTTTATAAATATGTAATCATTAATTTTAGTATACAAAAGAGCTTATGAGTGACGTGAAACCTGCCGTCGATCCTGCCTTTGACCCTCCTAAAAACTGGCTCGCCGTCCAACGGACGGAACAGGTTCAGGCTAACAAGGATGGGATCGAGGAAATCGTTAAAAAGAACCCCAAGGCTCTGTTAATGGCCGCCCTTTGCGCCTACGTCCGCAAAATGGCCCTTGTTCTTGCCTCCAGACCGATCGCCGGGGGCAAAAGTGCCCTAGCCGAGGAATTGGAGCTCGAACTCTCAGCGTTAAAAAATGTCCTTGCTGAACTCACTAAAAAAGATGTCAGCCGAGATGCCGACTACGCCCAACACCTTTCTCACGTCTGGCACCAGCTTATCGACAGCGTCACCTTCGTCGAATTTTTAGGACGGAAAAAAAGCAACATTAACGTGCAATTAAAAACTTTAATTGAAACCTTCTACCATTATCCTGCCCGGCAAGAACATTCCCTTGGCTACTACATGACCAAGTTTGCCGGTAAGGAATGGCTTCCTTTCCCATTCATGGAACAGCTCCACCTGCTTCATGAAGATTACATTTCTCACAAGAAGGAGAGCCAGCTCCACCACTGGCTTTCATCTATCGATCTCATTCTCGCTCTTATTAAGAAATAAGTTCAGATTTTTTTTATTATGAATGAGCTTATACTTTGTTCATATGAAACGCGTTGCACCTACTCCCATGCATGTTTATCAAACACCGGCATTTGAGCTACAATGCAACTGGCTTATTCTGGAGATTGCCATAAACATTTTGCAACATCTTTACTTTACAGACGTTGCAAGTTTTGGACTCAGCTGTAAACAGGCCTACGACCTTATCAAGACAGAAGACTTCTGGCCTAAGTTTAATGATACCGTTTTTTCTTCTAACGAGCCTCCTGAAAAATTGAATCCCAAAAGAAAATTTAAAATCTATTCGAACCTGATCCAAAACCAATTTTGCCAAAAATCCATTGAACCTGAAGGTTGTGAATCGATAGGATGTCGTATCGTTTGGCAAGATCAGCTAGTGATTTTGTCTAAGCCAGTAGGTTTCGCGAGACTTGGAAACCCGATGTCAAGACTTGATCGTATTGATTTAAAAAAATTAAAAATAATGACAGGTCGTTCTGCCAAAGATTATTATCTGCCATGCGAATTTATTGGGTGTCAAGATCGGGTTGTGATTGCCTCTAAAAAAGGAGAACTTAACATCACTTCGATTCGCAAAGCATCTGCTTCCGACAAGTCTTATCACCATCTTCAAATATGGGCGCGTCTTGCTTGCGACCCCGAACATGGAATTGTCGCTGCGGCAGATGAAAAAGGCACGATCTTGGTATGGAAGATCGAAGAAGAACCCGCCCCTTCCCAAATTTTTTCAATTCCAGTCGATAAAATTGACGATCTTTCGGTAAGTCACGATGCAGTTGTTGTGAGAGCTCGGAAGCAGATTTTCTCCTTGCATCACAGCTCCGAAAAGCTTATCAGCAAGAAGCGTGTGCTCCCAGATGTGTCCCATGCTACTGTATATCAAGACCTACTTGTGACAAGCCATAATGAGATACTCAGCGATGAGGACATAGCTCCTATTGTCAAAATCTGGGATGCCAAGACCCTAGAATTAAAGGAAGCCATTAATCTTGCGCGGCTCTCTTGGAGTGTTAATCCCCGGCAAGATATGGATTCTTGGGGGTGTTGCAATTGGACCAAGCCTTGCATGGAAGGGGTGTTTGTATCCCAGGTCAGTAGAGGAGATGAAACCGGCGGGTTTATCGTCATATGGAATTTAAAAACAAAAAAGGGCTCCGTCTTAGAAGATGTCGATCCAGAAAACGATGAGCACGACTTTCTTATTCACGATGGCAATTTTATTACCACAGATTACTACCATGCTAATGTTCTTAAACTATTCGATTTTTCTGATGTTCAAGAGGCTGTTAAATAAATATTGCTGCTTTTACCTTTTCAGGGGTAGAATTTACTAATCTATGGAATACACAATCCCAAAGGGCGTCTTTGACGTTTTACCCAAAGAGCCAAAACCAGAAGACGCCTGGCGCGCGTCTTGGCATTGGCAATATGTTGAAACAGTCCTGCGCCGCTGCGCTGCCGATTATGGGTTTAAAGAAATTCGGACCCCACTCTTTGAAAGGACTGAGCTTTTTGTGCGCGGTGTTGGAGAAAGCTCCGACATTGTGACCAAAGAGATGTACACCTTCCTTGATAAGGGAGAAAGGTCGATGACCCTCCGTCCAGAGGGGACAGCTTCCGTTATGCGAGCCTTCGTCGAAAAGCACCTCGATCAAATCCCCGGCCTTCATAAGTTTTTCTATATCGGCCCGATGTTTCGCTACGAACGGCCGCAATCGGGAAGATACCGGCAGCATCACCAATTTGGGGCTGAAGCCATCGGCATTGGTAAACCCGAACAAGACGTTGAACTTATCGATCTGCTGTGCGAAATCTACCGCAGACTCGGCCTAAAGGGCCTTAAAGTCATGATCAATTCTGTCGGAGATGAAGCGTCTCGGATCCCGTATCGCGAAGCACTGAAAAAACATCTCCAGCCGCACTTTGAAAAACTCTCGGCTGATAGCCAAGTCCGCTTCACGAAAAACATCTTGCGGATCTTAGACTCCAAAGACGAAGGCGACCAAGCTTTACTAGCAAAAGCTCCCTCCATTTTGGAATTTCTTTCCGATGAGGCAAGAGCTCATTTCGAAAAAGTCAAACGGCTCTTAGAAATGGAGAAGATCCCTTACGTCGTCAATCACAAATTAGTGCGTGGTCTCGATTATTACAATAAAACCGTCTTCGAAGTCGCTTCAGAATCGCTCGGCGCACATAATACACTTGGCGGCGGCGGACGATACGACGGCTTGATCCATTCTTTCGGAGGCCCGAATCTTCCATCTGTCGGTTTTGCGGCCGGCATTGAGAGGCTTCTGCAAACCATGACAGCCCAGCACGTGAATTTTCCAGCTCCTCCCAGCCCAGTCATCTTCTTGATCCCAATGGGAGAGGCTGCTTCAGAAGCCTGTTTCGCTCTCACTTGCCGCCTCCGGCGCCAAGGCATCGCTGCCGAAATGGACCTGTCCGGCAAAAAAATCCAACACGGGCTACAACTTGCGGGCTCTGAAAATGCCCGCTACTCCATTGTCATTGGAGACCGGGAAATGGAGACGGGAGAAGTTGAAATCAAGGAAATGGCTACCCGCACGAGCCAAAAAATTGTTCTTTCCAAACTGGAAAACTTCTTAAAGGGATAGGTTCATGAAATTCGATTACCGCCGCACCCAGACCTGTGGAGACCTCGATATGTCGCTTGTGGGGAAACGGGTGACTCTTTCCGGCTGGGTCCACCGCCGCCGCGACCTGGGAGGACTGATTTTCATCGACCTGAGAGATCGTTTTGGATTGACGCAGCTGATTTTCGACCCGAACAAAGACAAAGACCTCCATACGAAGGCCTCCAAACTGCGCGCCGAATGGGTGATTTCAATACGAGGCGTCGTTTCGCCTAGAGAAACCGCTAATGAGCGGCTGGCAACAGGCGAAATCGAAGTCCAAGTCGATGAACTCGAGATTTTGTCTCCTGCTAAAACCCCTCCGTTTTCAATTAGCGACGACCTGACCGATGTCAATGAAGAGATCCGCTTAAAATACCGGTATCTCGATATCCGTAGGGGAGAGATTGCAAAAAATCTCGCCACGCGCCATCTCGCCATGCATCATACCCGAAATTATCTGCATGAACACGGCTTTTTAGAGATCACAACTCCCATTCTAGTCAAGTCGATCCCTGAGACCGGAGCCCGCGACTATCTCGTCCCCTCTCGCATCTATCCGGGAAACTTCTATGGCCTTCCTCAATCTCCGCAGATTTTTAAACAGCTGCTGATGGTTTCTTGTATGGACAGATATTTTCAAATCGCTCAGTGCTTCCGCGATGAAAATCTCCGCGCCGACCGGCAGCCGGAATTTACCCAGATCGACTTAGAGATGAGTTTTGGCATCCCAGAAGATCTGCAGCGCCTTATGGAAGGACTAATCGTCCGACTGTTCAAAGAGTGCCGTGGCATCGATCTTCCGACGCCTTTCCCCTACATGTCGCATAAAGACTGCATCGAATACTATGGAACAGACAGGCCAGACCTACGGTTTGGTATGCCGCTTATCAGGCTCGATGACATCGTCAAACAATCGACATCGAAAATCTTCTTAGAGCCACTGACTATCGGCGGCTGCGCAAAAGCTATTTTAGTGAAAGCAGGAGCAGCGGCCTCGCGCCGGGAAATCGAGAACTACACACAGTTTGCCCAGCAATTTGGCTTGGGAGGCCTTGCCTGGATCAAACGGCAAGACGAAGGCGTCTCCTCCAGTGTTGCGAAATTCTTCACCGAAGAGCTCATGCAGGAGATCTTCTCTCGCACAGAACTCGAAAAAGGTGATCTTCTTCTTATCGCTGCAGGAACCGAAGACGCTGTCAATCAAGGCCTCGACCATTTACGACGGCATATTGCCAAAGAACGGAAACTTATTCCTGAAGGGCAATTCAACTTTCTCTGGGTTGTCGATTTCCCCTTGCTACGCTGGAATATCGAAGATAAACGGATGGAAAGCGAGCACCATCCTTTCACCTCACCGAATCCCGATGATCTCCACCTCCTCGATTCCGATCCATTAAAAGTCCGGGCGTTGGCCTACGACCTCGTCCTCAACGGCTATGAACTCGGCGGAGGATCACAACGGATCCACAACGGCGAGCTTCAAGAAAAAATGTTTAGTATTTTAAATTTGAGCCCGCAAGAGATCGAAGAAAAATTTGGATTTTTTGTTGAAGCTCTCAAGTATGGCACGCCACCTCATCTGGGACTGGCTTTTGGCCTTGACCGGATTGTGATGCTCTTGACCGGCACGGAAAACATCCGCGACGTCATTGCCTTTCCTAAAACACAGAAAGGGAGCGACTTGATGATGCAAACACCCTCTCCTCCAACCCAAAAGCAATTAACCGAGCTAAAAATCCGAGCCGAGCCCGTAGAAATCACTTGGATATAATTAATAGAGAAGCTACTTTAATAGGTATATGAATAGAACTATTATTGCACTATTATGCTTAGTCTCTTCTTTTGCCTTTGCTGAAGAGACAGTTGTACCTCCGGTTGCAGAAGCGCAGGCGCCTGCCGTAGAACTCCCTGAAGCCAGCACAGCTCAAAAAGTGTTGGAAGCCTCGGAAGCCTTTGGAGTTCTCATGGCCAAAAGCATCCAAACGTTTGGCATCAACTACGATACCGATAAAGTTGTCCAGGGGTTCAAAGATGGTCTCCAAGGCAAAGGGAAATTCAAATCAGAGATGGAATGCGCTGAGATCATGTTTCATGCGCAAGAAGCTGTCTTCAAAGAATTGGCTGCCGCAAATCTCAAAAAAACCGAAGCCTTCTTAGATCAAAACAAGTCGGCTGAGGGTATCAAAGAACTCGAAGCGAACAAACTCCAATACAAAATTGAAAAAGAAGGCACTGGGCCTGTTGTCGATGAGAATAGCACGCCAATTATCCGATATACCGCCAAATTCTTAGATGAATCTGTTGAAGAGCCTGCAAAAGATGAAAGCCGCATCAACATAAAAGAAGACGAGATGATTGTTGGATTTAAGAAAGCGCTAATCGGGATGAAAGAAGGCGAAAAACGGATCGTCTATATCCACCCCGACCTAGCCTTCACAACAAAAGAATACAATCAGCACACCAACAGCCTGCTCACCTACGAAATTGAAGTCGTCAAAGCCGATGCCCCTGCAGAGCAACCGATCGAAACAGCCCCGAATACCCCAAAGATCAATCCTGAAGTCGCTTTCCCGTTCGACGACACAAAAGTTGTTCGTTGAAAATCGTCTTATTCCAACCCCAAATCCCTCAAAATGCGGGCAATATTGTCCGCACGTGTGCTGTCACAGGCGCCAGCCTGATCTTGGTTCGTCCGCTCGGTTTTAAAACCACAGACCGGTGGTTGAAACGAGCTGGACTTGACTATTGGGAAGGCGTCGATGTCTCTTTTATCGACAATCTCGAAAGCTACCTCGACCAATTGCAAGTTCCATTTTACTTTTTTTCATCAAAAGCGACAAAATACCACACAACGATTGGTTTTGGTAAGGACGACCACTTGATTTTCGGATCCGAGACCACAGGTCTTCCTCTCCACTATCATCAAAAATGGGCTGACAAGTTTTGCAAGATCCCGATGAAGGAGGACGTCCGTTGCCTCAATTTGTCTAACTCCGTCGCGATCGGCCTTTATGAGGCATGGAGGCAGCTAAAATTTAATTAGACATCTTATAAAGATGTGATAAATAGAGATTAATAATGCTTGCTCTACTTCGCAGCTCATTGACCTTCCAAATGCTCATCGCCACCCTGCTCGGGATCTTCGTTGGTCTATTGCTAGGGGATCTGTGCCACGCTTTTGCGCCGCTCGAAAATGCCTACATTATGATCTTGAAAATCACCACGATCCCGTACTTGATTTGTGCGGTGATTCACGGAATTGGAAGGCTGGCAACCGGCGCTGCCAAGCAGATTCTAAAAAAGGGACTTCTTTTCATTGCCGGCATTTGGGTGATCAACATCGGCATGATCTACATGACGGTCTATTTATTTCCCCATTCCCAGGGAGCTGTCCACGCCTCCTACAGCACGCTAACTCCCACCACTATTAATTTTGCCGAGCTTTTGATCCCCGATAATATTTTCTATGCGCTCTCGAACAACATGGTCCCGGCTGTTGTGATGTTTGGACTGCTGCTTGGAATCGCGCTGATGCACCTAAGGGAAAAACAAACCGTGCTTTCTTTTTTAGACGCACTTGTCGAAGCATTCACGCGGATGACAGGATGGGTTAGCAGGATCACGCCGCTGGGAACGTTTTTGATCATTGCCGACCGCGTCGGAATGATCCAAATCACGACCGTTAAACAACTGAGCACCTATCTCATCCTGTATATTCTGTGTATTTGCCTGCTTGTTTTTTGGGTCATTCCCCGGATTGTATCGATGCTGACCGGGCTTCCTGCATCGAAATGGATCAAAGACCTCACC
>DATAHB010000103.1:0-8352 GCA_036263375.1 Rhabdochlamydiaceae bacterium
TGGCTTGATCTTTTCTCTGATTTCCGGAAGCATGCTGATCACTTTTTGCCTGCCATGCTCATAAATGAAGCGATTCCGACCGTCGCAGAAAATTCCGACATCTTGAAACTCCATCCGAATCGAAATGTCGGCATGGGCTAGAGACTTTTCAACAAAATTTAGATACATGATCTCCACCCCGCGTTTCGCAATGCCAAACAAATGGGCAGGTTTAGAAGAAGGCAATTTTTCGCTCACATCGATCGCGATGATCACTTCGGCGCCGTACTTTTTGGCGATTTCCACCGGCACCGGACTCGAAGCTCCCCCATCGATCAAATACCGGTCATGGAGCCTCACCGGAGGGAATACCCCCGGAAACGCACACGAGGCACCCACAGCCTTCGGAACATCGTTTTGTGAAAGTTCAACGGTCTCTCCGGTATGTAGATCCGTTGCAATCACAATGAGCGGGATTTTGAGCTGATCAAATGTTTTAGCCTGAAGTTGATTTTGCAAAAACTTCTGCAAGGCAGCTCCTCCTACAACACCCGACCTAGAGAACCACGCGGCATCCATCAAATCCGACCGTGTCATTTTAAGAACCATCTCTTCTATCCCCGTCAGCTCAGGATTATCGGCATAGAGCGCTCCTACGATCGCCCCTGCACTGCAGCCGATGATCAAATCCGGCCTTATTCCTGCCGCTTCAAGTTCTTTGATCGCTCCCAAATGGGCCACACCTCGAGAACCACCCCCACCGAGCACGAGCGCCAGTTTAATCGGCTTGTTTGCTTTAAAAACAGGAATATCGCCCTGGACAGCAGACTGGTCATACATAGGACCGCATCCAACCAACACGACTATGCAGAGTGAAAATAAGACGTTCTTTCTGAACATATACTTGATTAAATCATGCCTAAAACGGCGCCGGCAATTAAAGCCGTTTTCTGCCGGACAATGTAATCGGGCATTTTTGTAAAGACATAATAAGCAACTGCCCCTGCAATAGCCAGCTGGGCAATCCCCGTGATCACACGCATCGGCTCCCGAAACATGCGAAGAGGTGTTTTATAGTGAAGAGCATTCCAAATCGTGCCTGGTGTCCCCAGGTTCCAAGGAGGAATCCATCGGTCTGTACACACAGCTTCACCTGGCATCAGAGGGGCTACAGGCATCTTTTCGAGATCTTCTTGAGCCATGCGAATCCGAATAGGCGGAAGAACCAAAGCTGTAATCAATGCTATAGGAACCGTATGAAGAGATGGGATACTGAATTTTCGCAGAAAATTATGCGTCGATAAGAAGCAATATTGGCGAGGAATAAAGCGTGGAATGACAGCTCTGGTAATATTCCACTCTTTATACAGACTTCTAGGACCTCGTGCGCAAAAGAATAAACCCTCGTTATCAGGTGCGATCTCTTTCTTGCTTCCGCCTGTTGAGTTGCCTCCCATCACAGGAGCAGGCCCAAAGATATGAATACTGAGCCAGGCTAAGGGGTGCGTCCCATGCCGGCAAGTAGCCTCTCCGAAGAAATTCGCTAAACCTTGATCCGCCAAACGACTGACGCAATAGGCCCCTGCTACACTAAGTACTACTCCCACTGCCATAAATAAATCCCCAACAAAAATTGATACGCAATTGTAGCATGATTAAGGCTTAATTTAAAAAAGATTAATGATGAAAAAAGCGCCTAAAAAATTTTTATGAGCTAAAATGTTAATTTGATCTTTTCAAAACCTACTGCAGTCTTTTTTCGTCGCAGTTTTCCATGAAACATCGGTGCTCCGTATTAATCATGCTGAGGCGAAAAAGTTTGGTTTTGTTAAATGTTGAGCCATTGAGTACCGCGTCGGCAAAACCACTCGATTCTAAATTAGCGTTGTCGAAATTGGCCTTTGAAACATCTGAGAGCGTTGCTGTCTATTGAGTACTTATACTGGCGCAATAAAGCTCTCACCATTAAAATGGATGGCAAAAATGGGCGTTTTTTGTGATTCCAGCCTTATCTCGACTCAACAACTTCGCTCCTTCTGTTCCTGTTCCCAACCTTGCTGTCTCTTTAGCTATCTCCATTATCCTCCCCATCATTTTAAAAAAATCTTTTCCATCTACTACACCCCCAAAAACTCTGGCCTTCTTATATTTAGTCACTTATCCTTTGCTTCAGTGGAGTTCCCCCCTCTCTATTAGCCAGATCGCTTTTAATGCCTTTGCAACTCTCCTCTCCACAACATTGGGTTATGGTATCGCACAAAAAGCAAGGGAGCTTTTCTTAGATACAAAAACCCCTGCAACGCCAAGTCCTCTCACCCAAGCGAGACCGACCTTTGATATACAACAATTCTTCCCCACTTCCTCCCTTAGTCTCTCCCCTCAGCAAGCAGCACAGGAGATCAGATACCGGGCTCTCCCAAAGACAGAACAAATTCAAAAAAGAACAAACCTTTATCAAGCTCTTTACCAGCTCACCCAAGCTTCAGAAGCCAAAATCCCTTATCTGAAAGACTACCGTGGCTACGACATCTATTTGAGTCGCGATGGTCACGATTTAATCATGAGGGGGAAAAACATCTACAACTGGAACAAGCTTAATGTTAAATGGACGATTCAACTTGCTCCTAATGGCCAATACAAGTCTTCTTTTTCTAAAAGTGTCGCTAACGCCAATGTTATTATCACTGTTATTAACGGAACAGAAATCGTATTGGAGCACCGCGAAACTCGGTGGGGTAAAAAAGATGAAGGAACGAAAGATGAAAAAACGGTGATTGAATTTATCAATAGAAACAAAGCCGTAACACGCACTGAGCTGCCTCAAAAATTTCTTGATCATGATCATGCATTGATGGAACTGCTAACCTTTAAGCAAGAACAAATCGTTGCCTCTTTTCAAAAACAAGAGTGGAATACCAGGCTGAACTCTCTCTTGACGAATATTTTATCTCTTTTTGATAAAATTCGAAACCAGAGGACTTCAACCCCTTCATCGGATGCCCTTATATCCCCTCTTAATTTCTCCACATCCAAATCCATCACCCTGGGGCCGATCTGGTCTCCTGTGGCGGCTTCGCAAGATTCTTTTTTTAAGTGGAAGATCGAGTATGATGCTCAAGACAACATCTATTTAGAATTTGAAAAATATGCAAGCGATCATGGGATGATGATGGAAGTCAGTTCCAGAACGATGCGTTTTAAGCAAAATGCAAAACGCGAGCTGTTTGTTGATTTCCTCAAAGGCCACTCTGACGATCTAGAAAATTCTTCGTCCGAGGTCTCCTACCAACTCCAGTTCAAAGGCTCCCAGTTGTTCTTCATCCCTTTAAGCGCACAATCTCAATACTATTGCTGCTTGCTCGGAAATGATTTCCAAAACGTAACGGATCAACTGCCAGCCCCCGAACACATGAAGGCTCATTTTGAGCAGATTATCAGTAACCTCATCACCGTGGGTGATATCATCTGCAGACCTGAGTCTGTCATTATTGCTTGCAAAGTAGGAGAGGTTATGGTTAAGTCAACGCGCAATTCTATCACTCAGGAGCAGGCGGAGCAACTAATAGCCTTTAATCAAGGGCTTGGCTGCTCGGGAGCAATGCTCTATAGTCGTAGCGACATCCTCGAGCTCGCTACATTTATCAACTATGATAGAGGGGTTAGGGAACTTCTTCAGGATCCGGAACCTCTCGACTTGAAACGACCCTCTGAATAGCTTCCCAAAAACTCCTCTTCACATAGAGCACGATAGAGATGCGCTTGATATTTTTTGCCATCCAATTGACAAAAAAACACCTATTACAGGCGTCTAAAAGCAATTCCCATAAATAGAGCTATTGAAGTAAAATATCCCGAAAAAAGGAATTTATGTCAGTTCAATTTGATGGAAATTTTAATTTAGTCAATCTTAAGTCTTCTTTCAGTTTGAATTTTGAATTGTCAAAAACGAAGCCGATTCCAAATCCGTGGATAGATCCCACAGATCCAAATCTAGACCCCTGGTTAAAAAAAGAAGTTGACTCTTCAACCTTTCTTAGCACTTATGAAACCTTTATTAACAAGGTGGTAGAGGCCGTGAAGACGACCTTTCTCGACTCAGCCGACACCATCTGCACATATCACGTACCCTATCCTGCTTTTAAAGGACTCCTCTATACTCCTCAACTCATTGTTGTTGCCCGGGCGCTTTACCGCAATTTCGGCATCGAAATTCAGCAAGTCGATGCCATGCAATTGCCCAAAACCATCGTCGTCACTTGGCAAAGAGACCACCCTTTCCTCAACCCACCAACCCCTTATGCCATCAAGTCGCAAAAAATGGGGCGTTTAGCCGACTGCCAACTAAAATTTGGAGAAAAACTTTTTCCAGCTCATAAACTTGTCTTGGCATGTAAGTCTCCTTATTTTGAAAAAATGTTTGAAAGTCAATGCATCGAGGCAGAACCGGGGGCCATCATTAAAATTGAGCTGGCGGGCGTAGAGGAAAAGAGTGTAGAGAAACTGCTCGACTACTTCTATACTGGCGAGATAAATTTAGAGAACACCTCCGTTTACCAAATAGATAATTTGGTCAATTTTTCTTCTTACTTCATGCTCCCTCATTTGGAACAAATCTGTTTCGAGCATTTATGTAAATCGGTCACACCCCAAAACTTGAAAGCGTTTTTGGCTCTGGCTCACAACTACAATCATCTCGAGCTAAGACAAGCCCTTGTAGAACATATTCGTTCCGAAGTGACACCCGAGAATGTTGAGAGTTTGATTCAGCTGGCTAGGAGCGATAACACCCCTAACTTAGAGCAGGTTTGCACTGAAGAAATCTTAATACAAATTTCAAAAATACCCCCAATTGAAATCTACGGCGATACCTATGATAATGAGAAACTGGAGAAATTTTTTGCTTTAGCCCTTAAACTTGCATCGGAACCGATTTTAACCAGCGCTTGTCGAAAACTGCGGATACAACTTTTTGCACGCCCTCGAGCGATGGGTCCTTTACCATTGAAAGATCTATGGTCTTTTCTGGGGACAACTTGCAAATATCATACAATTGTCAGTTCACTCGGATACTTTTTTGATTGGTGCAACACGGCCGCAAACGACCTTCAAGAGATTAAAGGTCTGTTATACGAAAAAACACTTGCAGAAATCCAGCACATTGATGAACGACTGAGCAAGGGAGTCAGGACAAATGATAGTTCAGTCTGTGAGTACCACCAAACGCCGGAATTACTGGGAACTATTTTGATTGCCAATGCTTTTGAGTTCTTTGAAATGAAAGATCGCTGTCTCAACATTTTCATCAACCAGATGTATTTAGGCCGGCAAACGGATAAGTTTTTGAGCTTTGTAAAAAGTAGCCTCACGATCGCTGTAAATCTGAACATGCAAGATCTACATAAAAAGTGCGAAGAGGTTTTAATTCTTGAGAAGCCACATATTATCGATTCATCCCAACACATCATTGATCCAAAGCGCTACCATCAAATTATGACTTTTGCAGATCAATGGAATTTGGCAGAAGTAAAAGAGGCCTACCAGTTGCCCTTGCCCTCAGTGGCTAACAATCACTAGAATACCCAAGGAACATGAAAAAGCGGCTTCTGAAGCTGCGCGAAAATCCCCGGGGTTTTTGGCGTGACCTTGCCCCTGTTCTAAGTCCAATTTAACCTAGAGGCTCCTGTTTTCTGACATGCCCTAGATTCGGCTTAAAACTTCAAGTTTAGCAAGATATTCAAAGCATTCGATGTATACCCGCTGCCAAAGAGTCCCTGATAAGTGAGCGATAGGTGCGCTACTTCTCTAAAAAGAACCCCTGTTAGAGATGCTCCGACGGCAAGCAAGCTGCGGTTGGGGTAGAGCCCCTCCACCGTATACCAATTAGGAACATCAACAAGGCGTGCCTTGATCTTCTCTCCCTGGAAACGAGCTTCATACACCCAGCCGATCCTTGCACTGGGGATAATTACTTCTTCTCCAATAGAGTAGCAGTAGCGGCCTTGTACACCTAGCTCGCTGCGGAGCATGCTGGTAGCTCTTGCCCGGATTTTGTTATTTAAACTTTGAGCCCCTTTTTCTGTGTATCCTTCTTCATGTTGGAAGACGTAGTCGAGCTGGCCGTAAGGGTAGTATTGAGCTCGCTGTTTTTTAGGAAGGTTTGCTCCAAAGTCGGCATGAACAATGAACCCTGTTCCTCGATGATCTCCTTTAGGGGCCCGGTTGATGGTTCCAAATTTAACTGTTCGCTTTGAGTGGTAATCGCTAAAACTTCCAACTAAAGAGGCGTTAGCAAACAGTCGAAGAGCCAGCCAGCTGCTATAGAGCCCTCCATAGTAGGTGTTGGTACGGCCTTTGGCTAGATCATTAGGACAGTTGACCGATGTGTGTGTATAGGCTCCTAATGCTCCTAGATAAAACTGCCTTGAGATTTTATAGTCAACGCCGCCAGCACCGAGCTTAGTCTTAGCATGGAATCCGACATTTTGCTTATCGCCGCGCTGCCGTGCCCAGTCAACGCTTCCATCTCCCCAGACCTCCCATTTCCTATCTCTTCTTTTCGTGCAAGGTGAGCGAGTTAGACGCAGATCGGATGTATGCTTATTGAAAGCCGAAGAGACAAATAAACTGCTATTTTGTTGAGCTAAAGAGATATTATTTAAAAGCGACGGCTGCATCTGATTAAAGGCATCTATCAGCATGTTCGGATCGCGTATGAAGTAGAGCTGCCGTAAAACCGCTTCCATATCAGAGCCAGGTTGCGGTGTAAATCCATCAAGGCTTTTAGCAATAGCCCCAGGATTTCCTTTGTCAACAATGATCGAAAAAGGCTCAAAATTTAAGATCAGAAGAATTTCGTTAACCGCTGCAAGCGCTGAGCTCTCCAATGAAGGAAAAGGAGAAGGTGCCGTGTCGTAGATCACTTGTGCGGTGATGAGAGGATAGGTATTGATGACATGGTCAAATGTCCCTGTTACCGTCCCAGCAGCAGCGACTTGATAAATGACGTTTGCCCCATAGGAAGCTGGAGTAGGGATGATCTCTATGGTAGCCCCTGGTTGGATGATGATATTTCCAGGTGCCATGACATTCAAAAGGTCGGCTTTTGATGGATCAGCCTCGACTTGAAATGTCGAGCCGTTTTGAAAGGTGACGTTCCCTGTGACTGAGAGAATTCCAATCATGTCGCCAGGGCCTAGCATTCCTCCAACAAGGACATCACCGGTGATTGATCCGCCTCCATTGATAGCAGTTGATGGCAAAACCGTCACAGTGGACGATGTAAGTGAACCATCGACGGTTAACATTCCTCCAGAAATTGTTGTAGGCCCAATAGAGCTATTTCCTAATAGACGCAGCTGCCCTAATCCTGTTTTATTCAGCGCTCCTGGTCCTGTGAGGCTTCCTGAAAGTGTCAGGTTGTTGTTAGCGGTATCAATCACCGGATTTTTTGAGAAAACCATCGAATTAGAGAGCGTCAAGTTGTTTGCTGTGACTTGTAAAATATTCCCATCGTTGACGGCAAAAGTTAAGATTCCTGTTCCCAGTGCGCTATTGTTTCCAATGGAAAGCGTCCCCTGATTGAGGTTGGTTCCTCCACTATAGTTATTGTTGCCTGACAAAGCGAGTGTTCCAGCACTGATCTTAGTCAATGAGCCGGCACCCGAAATCATTCCTGACAGAGTCAGTGTGTTGCCATTCGTGTCGACAGAGCCATTGACGTTTAAGTTGATTGTATTTGCGACGCTAAGCCCTGAAACGGCGGCTTTAAGAATATTTCCATTGTTGGTGCTAAAGTTTAACGGGCCAGTGCCAAGCGAGGTATTCTTGCTAATGGCGACGGTCCCCTTATTTAAATTTGTTCCTCCTTTGTATGTGTTTGCTGCAACAAGATTGACTGTGCCTGCGAGATTTGCCGTGCCGATCGAAATCACAGCTCCCGATTGCGTTCCTTTGGTAAAATCAGTATGCGTTGTCGGAAAAGAATCAGGGCTGTCATCAGCGATTGAATTCGTAAAAGTGATCGAAGCCCCATTCGGATCCAACGTAATCATGGAGCCAGTTAATAAGAAAGCATCGTTGCCGGCGGCCCATCCAGAAAATAAAGCGCCTCCTCCGGAATCAGTTGTATTATTTGCGTCCGTACTGAACGTGCCTAAAATTGTCAATGATCCCGGAGTGCTCGCATTATAAAAGCCACTATTTACAAAAATCCCTCCTCCAAAACCAGCACCACCACCTCCTCCATGAGAAGTGCTTCCTCCATTACCACCACCTACTCCTCCATTGCCCGGGGTCCCCGCTGAAGTGTCCCACTGTCCCCCGCCGCCGCCACCAAATCCTCCATTGCCCGCTTGCCTATTTTGTGAAGAGGAG
>DATAHB010000104.1:0-21005 GCA_036263375.1 Rhabdochlamydiaceae bacterium
CTGCAGGTCAACGGACAAGCTGTCCTTTCACACTCTGTTGTGAAGGATAAATGCACGGTGACAGGAGCCATCAAAGCCGCTTTTTCAACCTTTGAAAAAGAGATCTCATTGACTTCGAATCTTTCGACTTTTGATGAATGCAAGATCAGTGCGATTCAAGTCAAAAAGACGAGAGATTCTGTCACCCAAACGATCGAGCTTAAAGGGAAAACAGAAGGCACGGAACCCATCATTTTTGAATCGGGCCGCGGCCAGGTCGATGCTTCTCCCAATAGCAACATCAAAGAATCACAAGTCATTGGCGGCAAGCTGAATAGACTCTAGGGATCCTTTCATTGAACTGACAGAGGATCTCATACGGAATGGTGTCGCACTGCTGAGAGACTTCTTTCAGCGTGATCTCCTCGCTGCCTTGTTTCCCGATGAGCACCACTTCATCTCCCACAAAGATTTCGCTTTCCCCAACATCGACCATGAACTGATCCATGCAGATCGTTCCGCAAATCGAAAATCGTTTGCCGCGGATCAGCACCGAACCTCGATTGGAAAGAGAACGCCGGTATCCGTCGCCATATCCGATAGGAATCGTCACGATGCGGGTTTGTTTCTTGGTCACATACGAATGGCCGTAGCTAATGCCCTCTCCAGGTTTGACGACTTTGAAGTACGACACCTCGGCCTTGAGGGAAAAACAGGGTGCGATTCCTTGCAAAGAAGGAGGGCAGGGATCAGGAAGGTATCCAAAGGTCATGAGCGAAGGCCTGACCATATCGAGATGGGCCTCGGGAAAGTAGGCTGTGCCTCCAGAATTTGCCAAATGCCGGAGCAAAGGAACCTCTTTAAATTCATTGAGAACACCTTGAAAAGCCTCTATCTGCTTGAGAGCCTGCGGATCTTGAGGTTTATCGGCAGTAGCCAAATGGGAATAGATCCCCACGATTTCAAAATTGGGCAAACTTTGGAGATAGGGAAGCAATGTTTTGGCCGTCTCCGGCCTTACGCCGGTGCGTTGCATGCCGGTATCGACTTCCAGATGGACCCGGCATGACCGTCCTTGCAATTTTTCAGCAACGAGCTGAGCTTTAAATTTGGAGCTGATTGTAAATTCAAGATCGTAATCGATCAAATCATCGATCTGATCCTCATGGATTGCTCCAAGTACTAGCACGGGTATTGTAACACCGGCTTTTCGAAGCCTGATCCCCTCTTGCAAATGGGCAACGCCTAAATAATCAATTCCCGCCGCCTGCGCAGCCTTTCCTATCTCGCAAAGACCATGTCCATAAGCATTGGCTTTCACGGGAAGGCAGAATAAACTTGTGCCGATATGGCGACGGATGATCGCAACGTTCTTGCAAAATTGCTCAAGATCGATCTCAATCCATGAAGGATGCGGAATCATAAATGGACTAGCCCCTCACAATTAACATATGCCGCTTCAAGATTAAGTTGTGAAAGGGATTTTTTGCTTTTGTCTGTCAGCAAGGGACATCCTTCCAAAGTAATAAACCGGATCGGAAGCTTGGATAGATAGGCGATTCCTGCATCCGTGAGCCGCGGCGCATCAAAGAGCCATAGTAGTTCCAACGGATGCCCTTGCAACGCTTCTAACGTTCGATCTGATAGATTTTGACACCCTTGGAGCACGAGCTGCACCAAATGCGGGTTGTTCTTTAACACGCTTATCAGTGCCTCTTCTGAGAGATTATCGGCCTCAGTGATTTTCAATCGGATCAAATGGCAGCATCTCCCCAGCGCTCTCATCCCGTGATCTGTGAGGTTTTTCCCCAAAAGAGAGACGATAGAGAGGTTCGGATATAAATGGACGATCTTCTCAAGGCCAGCATCAGAAATCGCAGCTTCGGAGATGTGCAATGTACGCAGCTTTGCGCGCGGAGTTTGAAAAGCGTGGTCTGTGATATCGGTCACGCCTTTGAGGTTAAGCTCTTCCAATTGAGAGCAGTGAGAAAGCACGCCACGCACCCCTGTATCAGAGATCAGCAGGCAGTCGCACAGCTTAAGTTTTTCAAGTTGCGGACTGGCTGCTACAAACCGGATCAGCTCTTCGTCTGTGATCATCATCGTAGAAAAATCAAAATTGACTTGAGAAGGCGGACACTCTCCTCCCTTTGATGGGATCACGCGATGATCGCGATGCAGGCCGTAGATCAGATCAAAGTATGCTTTGGTGTCTTGGCGCAGCGCATGGGCAATCTCTTGCAGCTCTGCTGCCCGATTATTTTGTTCCCCGGGATCTTTTGCAAGATCATAGAGCTCGCACTCCTCTGTGAGCTGATTTTCAATCCACTTCCAATTTTCTTTCCGGCAGCCTAAAAATCGTTCCGAATACGGATTGTGAACCATGACGGTGCGATTTTCACACATACGCATTAAAGAGCTGCCGCACCCATGCTGCACACCCTGAAGCCGGAGCATGTCCATGAGCGTCGGAAGAAGATCGACATGGCTACCGATCTCTTTGATGATTTTGGGATCGGAGATCCGGCCATCTGCAACAAATAATAAAGGAACTTTGACATTTTCTTCGTAAAGAAAACGAGAGTAATAAAAATTGCCGCGATGCTGTCCCAGCGGCTGGCTATGGTCTCCGACGATCACTAAAATGGTTTTTTGACTTAAGTTTTTTTCTCTCAGTTGCTGCACGAACAATCCGAGCGCATGATCCGAATAGTGCATCGTCTGCAGAAACCGCTTGTGAGAGAGATTCAGCGTTGAAGTAAAACTCGGAGCTTGATGGTAGGGCGGAGCGATCCAAGGATGGTGATTCGAAATGGTAAACAGCGTCATAAAAGCAGGTTGTGTTTGTTTTTCCAGCCAGCTTGCCGTGTAGCGCATTAAACACTCGTCGTGGGCTCCCCAGCTCGTGGAAGTATGAGGCGTCTCTTCGATTTCTTTCTGGTCTGCCAGCAGATCGAAATGGTTTTTCAAAAACTCTCGCTGCTTATCAAAACTCAAAGAGCCGTTATGGAAAAATGCCGTCGAATACCCCGCTCGCTTCATCAGCTGCGGAAGTCCGACATAGGGGATGTTCACGTAAGGGCCTAGCCCGTTGCAGGTGTCTCCTCCTGCGATCCCAAATAACCCCGCAAGGAGCGCTCGATAGGTGAACGTCCCGTTCGAATAGAAATTAGGAAAATAAATCCCTTCTTTGCAGAGCTCGTCAAAACACGGCGTCGCTTTCTTCTCATAGCTAACGCCATGGGAAGAAAACGATTCCATGAAGAGCAAGATCACATGCGGCTGATCGTCGGTTTTGATCTCGAACTGTTTTTCTCCCTGAAATTTTTTTGTCAGCCGCCATAGAGGATAATTTTCATCCAAAGATTGCGACAACTCGAGAGGAAAAGGCAAAGAACCGCCGCTTTTTTGCTTTTCTTTCCGCCACAACCATTGTAAATCGAAAAAGAAATTATCGACTGCATAGCGAAGATGCTTTGGTAACCGGCTTGCGAATAAAACCGTTGCAGCGCCAACTCCAAGGACTCCCCAAACAGAAACATCGAAAGGACGATCAATTGTGAAATATCCCATCGTATGCAAAGCGATGACAGAGCAAAAACATCCAAGCAATCTCTTCAATCCGAGCTCTTTGGCAGACGAATAAAAAGACCCTGCATACCGCAGGTGCAAGAGATGCGAAAAACGGAGCCTGAGCCCCATCTGCATGAAAAGAACATGATCAAACATGAGCACACAGTGAATCAAGCACCCAACTATAAGAACTGCAATCCCCTTCAGTAAAGAAAGCTCTAACACAATAAAAAAATCTTCAAGAAATCCAACTGCTCGGGCATAGAGAGAAACAGACGGCTTCTTTAGCCGCAGATAGATAGGAACGGACAGGTTGAGAGCAAGAAAAAATAAAAACGACATTGGTAATCGAAGAATAGATAAAGCTTCATTATATTGGAAACAGCAAGATCCAACTCTTGCCGCGATGTACAAACGCGCGAGCGGAGGGTCTTTAGATCTCATTGAAAAACCTGAAGTGATCTCTTACCTGCCTAACCTTAAAGGAAAAAAAGTTTTGGATATGGGAGCAGGCATTGGGCGGTTCACGCACCACTTTGCCTCACAGGCAGCTCACGTCACGTCCACTGACATGATCCCTCATTTTATCGCAAAAAACCAGCAAGACCATGCACGGTTTTCCAATGTCGACTATCTTTGCTCCCATGCTATGGACATGACATTTGACAAATTTTCTTTTGATTTTGTCTTTTTAAACTGGCTTTTGATGTATTTGGAAGATGATCAAATCATTATTTTAATCGAGCGGATTTACGACTGGTTAAAACCACACGGCGAACTCTTTTTCCGAGAAAGTTGTGCCTTGAAACGGATTAAAAATACAAGGGACGGCTACTATGCGCACTACCGGACGCTTGCAGAATACGACGCTTTAATCAAAGGATTTACTCTCGTGAAGGAAGGCCATATCCAGGCCTATGTGCATGCGTTTGCCGACCCGCTCCAATGCTATTGGCATTGCAAAAAACATAACTAATCATTTTAAATCCGACTCAACAAACAGTTGTATTTTTAGTTTGTTTTGATTATAATTTCTTATATTATGTCGATCGATTTAGAAAAATCAGATAGCACCGCGGCGTCTTGGTACCGGTGGCATGGGGTCTTCTCTCAACCGACCTATCGGGTCATTGAATACTTCAAGCGTTATAGAAATCCTGTCAATCCCTCAGTGCTTGATAACTGCTCCACAAGAGTCAGAGAATACGCCTATCGAGCGATTGGACCCTTAGCTCTGATTGGCGCAGCAGCTTTTCTTGCAAAGACAGTGACACTGCCTCAAATGGGCTTGATTAGCTTAGGACTTCTGACTTTAGAAGCAGGAAGAACAGCTCTTCATCTTTTAGGTTTTGCCGCACAGAAAAAAAACCATCTCTATGTCAAAGGAAATCTTCAGCCGATCCAGAGTGAAAATCCAAAAATCATGTCCTGTAATGTGCTCGGATTCCCAGCCGGCTTGAATTACACCTGCGGCGGAACTCGACCTTTTCGACATCGATTTCCTCAGATTATCGAAACCATCCGGGCCGAAAATCCTGATATTCTCATCGTGCAAGAATGTTTAATGGACGCCTCGGTCACTGAAGCCTTTGTGAACACTTTTAAAAACGAATATGCCCATTTCTTCACCCATAACGGCCCGAATAAATGGGGGCTTGAAAGCGGCCTTCTCGTGATGACAAAATGCCCTGTGACCGATTACAAGTTTACCCCTTTTAACAATAACAAGTGGACATTCACACGCGGTTTTGCAACGTTAACAATCCCTGCCCATAAGGACCGCCCTGCTTTTGCTGTCATTGGAACGCATATGGAGGCCGGTTCTAGTAAAGAGGATTTCGAACTGCGGCGTCAGCAGCTCGATCAAATTAATACCTACGCGCAAGGTCTTTCGGCCTACCCCACCGTCGTCCTCGCCGGCGATCTCAATATCGATGCAAGCTTAGCGAAAGAAAAAGACCTACTTGAAAAAGTCCTCAGCAGTGTGAATGCGCCCCCAAAACCTCCCACCTGTACAAATGAGCTGAGTAAAATTGTCTATCCCAACGACAAGAGTCCCGTAGAAGAATGGATCGATCAAATTTCCATCATTAAAAAAGTTGGCAAACCTAATCTTAACATCACTAAATTAAAGATTATCCCTGCTTATCAATTCGATGGCAAAACAGATTCTAAAAAGGCGTTTTCGGATCACAATCCAATCGTAGCTATTTTAAATAAGGCCTAAAACTAGCAGGGTCCCCAGGAAATAAAGCAAGGTCAAGATGAGCCGCTGAATAAACGCAATCGTTACCTTCTTGAGCACTGTCATGCCTAAAAAAATCCCCGCTAAAGCCCCGCCAAGAGCCGTCCCTAAAAGGGGCTTATCAATATGGACCAGTAACTGGCCGAAACTCCAGCTGTAGACCGCAATTCTAAACAGATCGACGACTGCGCCGATCAGGGCATTTGTTCCGATAAATGCTTCTTTGCTTAAGCGTGTTTGGATGAGAAAGGCGCTCCGGATTGCCCCCTGATTACCTGAAAGGCCTCCAAAAAAACCGCTGAGAATTCCCCCTAGCATGAGATTTTTCACCCCGATTTTTTGAGGAAACCTTTCCATCGACGCAAACAGGATCAAAAGTACTCCGATGAAAAGATGGAGCAGCGAGATCTCTCCGTGGAAGCCCCAAACAGTATATTTTTTCAGCGGAGCAAAATGCGAGAGCTGTTGTAGCACTAAAGCTCCCGGAAGCACCGCCATGAGAGCGGGAATTCCGAAACGAAAAACGATATCCCAATGGATGGCTTTCCAAAGCAGCCCGGCTCTGAGCACACTATGCACGAGGTGTACGATCGCTGTCAGACCGATTGCAAGCGGGAGCGGAACAAAGACCGCAATGACGGGCATCAAGAGCGTCGCAAGCCCAAATCCCGAATAGAACGTCACCAAAGAGGCCAAAAACGCGCTAACCGCAATGAAAAAATACTCCATGTCCGATCTATAGCATAGGAGCGATTAATCGACCTCTCGTTACTAGCGCTCTCAACCCATCAAAATTCCTCTCGGCCAGGTCGCACAAAAATTGCATTTTTTCCGTATGGTCAGGAGCCGGGGAAGAGAGAATTGCCTGCATGCGCACATTCAGTTGCTCTAATAGATTGGGGTCCGAATAGAGCAAAGGCTGCGGCTCTCCTATCATCTGGCAAAACGCATGGACTTTATGGGTATTGCTGTTAAAAGCAATGAACGGGGTATTGAGACAAAATGCGGCAATGGAGTGGTGAAACCGCCCTGACACCAAAAGCGTGGCATTGTTGATCGTATCCAACCACTCCTCGAGCGAAGTGGCGTCAACAAGCTCCCAGTCCGCTTTGCAATGCGAGGTCAAAAATTCCACAAACCGTTTGTCGTCTCTTGCCGGAAATGCTTTAGCGCCGATTAAGACCTTGATCTTAAACCCAGTTTTTTCCATCCCCTCTAAGAAGAGGCAAAGTTGCAAGGCGCCCGGCTCGGTGAATGCGACCGAACCTGCCAGGACAACCGTCTTTTGTTCTATTTGTTTGGTGTGATGATAATGATCTCGAATATAGAGTGGCAAGCAATCAAAGCTCAGTAGGGCCTTAATGCCATTTTTTTCCATTTCATTTAGGCTAAATGATTCTCGAATTGCTACGAAATCGAGATTTGCATAGGCAGCTTTGTAGACGGCTTGGGCTCTCTCCTCAACCGCTTTTTCTTTTTCTCTGTCACAATTCTGCAAAAAAGTCGCTGATAATTCTGGATAGTCTTTGGGATAGGCAGAATGGTTGATGATTTCGACATGTTTTCCAAAAAACTCTTTGGAGGCATGTGCAATATAGAGAAGCGCACGAGGGCCTGGTCTTAAGTCATGGATTGTCCCCTCGCCATTAATCAAAACAGCATCTGCACTTTTAATCGCTGAGATGGCTTCTTGGTTTTTTTCACAAAAAAGCTGAAAACTCTCCCGATCATCAAACGATTCAAAAGGAGGAACCTCCTTAAAAGCATGAGTGGCATTGATCGGAAAAGCAGCCAGTTCAACCCAAGGATTCGATTCTCTCTTTTAAAGAAAAACTAGTCCCCGTGCATCCCCAATGGTACCACGCTGAAGTGTCATTGAACAAAACCGCTTTAGGACTTGAAAAAACCGAAGAAATTGAAATGATTCCGAGAAAAAAACAGGATTGAATGAATTTCATATTTATACCTATGATTCACATTTTTTTTCGACGATAGTGGGCAGTATGTTGCGACCCTTAGTCTATAATTTCAGGATATTTCTCTGGATCATTGAGGCAGTATTTTTCTCCAAAACTTCCAATAGGATGCTCGGCCACTGTGACAAATCTCCGACCTTGAAATCCCCCTCGCTCCTCTCGCTTTTTATGCTGCAAGGCAATCACATCTTGCAGCGCCTTTCCATGCAGCTCACAAAAAGCCTCTACAACCTCTAAAACATCTGCAAGTTCCTCTACTAAATGTTCTTCTGTTTTAGCGTTCCACACCTCTTCCGCTTCTTCTAAGAGCTTCCTTTTAAGCTGTTGTAAAAATTGCTCCGCGTCTAATTTAGTCCAATGAACTTTAGATCCCATTTGCTCAAGCCGATCAATGGCCTTATCACGCCAGAGCTTTTCTTGTTTAAACTTGCGTCGTTGCATGATTTTCCTCTGTAAAAATGCGTCTCTATTGGGAACTATACCGAATAGCAGTGAGAGTTTCATAACACGAGCCAACCTTTTGGCTCTTTTTCCGAGCAAATTTTCTTTAAACCTTGCTCAGAACAGGAGTCGAAGATGCGCTATTGACGCAGGAAACTTTAAGTCCCCAGTCTCCATGAACCTATCCTAATAAATTTCATCATGATCGTTTAGGCAACTTAGTTCCCACCGCAATTGCAGGTGCCCGATGAAACTGAGTTGACGTTTCCACTTGTTGGAGCAAGACTACCCATATTCCCTACAAATGAATCGACGTTGACGATCCCTGTAGAGGCAGGAAAGTAAAACTGGTAACCGACAGTCGACCCAACAACAGTGTTGTTCTCTAAATTCAAACATACCGTAGTCACTGGTGTACCAGTATATACTGAAATCCCAGGAATACTGCTGCTTGCAGGCAGCAAGATGGTGTTGTTGGTGACTATTGCTTTCGTAGTTGAATGGGCAATACTTTCAATTAAAACTACCGCATCTGCGGGGTTATAGGTCGCATTGATTCGATTATTATTAACAATCACACATTCCTCCCCAACATGGGTACCTTCAACTTCAATAATAATGACGGCAGACGCTGTCCCCGTGGGGTGTGTTACTATATCGTTATTCTCAACCTTGCAAACTGCTCCCTCAGTGAGAGCTAAATCCATTGCATAATCATTGAAATTTGAGAAAGTATTTTGCATAACATTACAATGCGCGACCCTTTCCGGCGTAAATGAGAGAAAAGTGATTCCGTCATGCACATTAGTCAAATGATTATTAAACATCTCAAACGTGCCCGCAAGATCCCCCTGCAGGATTATTCCATTGCCACTGTTGTCTCCAAAAATAGCGTTGTTGTGGATGGATACATTGTTTATATTAAGACCTTGAACTCCAACCCCACTTAGTGCACTTATATTTAGTCCTGACACTTCATTATTATTGGCAAGAGTAATCACGGTCCCGGTATTCGTGATGAGCGGTGAGCTATGTGTAAGAGAGGGAATCGTTATGTTGCCTAATTGCGTACCGATTGACTGAGCAGTTCCTGAACCAAAGAGCTTTTGGTTATTTTTTAAGGTAATGCCGGCAGCCATTCCGTTAGAAGTTCCATCTCCTGGGAATACGTAGATCATGTCGTTGGGACTTGAGGCATTTTGCGCTTGTACGAGTGTTGGGAATGGGCTTTCAAATGTTCCATCTGAGCTGCTGGTGTTTTTTACAAACCAAACTTGCCATGGCTGCCCTGTCGCAGGATTGGTCGCTACTGTTTTTCGCTTCTTTGTGCGTATGACGGGAATTTCAAAGCGATAAGGCGCAAACGCTGCTCTTGAAAGAGCTAGATCGTTCGGGTTAGGACAATGGGCTCCTTTCCGTTTGAGTTTAGGGCCAAAAGGATAGCTGAACACAACGGTTCCTTGGACGATGTTTTTGAAGACGTGATCGTAGGAATAAGAAGCTTCTAAAGAAACGTACTCCTTATATCTCCAATAGACACGTCCCTTGCCACCCCAATCTGCTCCCCCGCCGGTGAAGTAGTAAGGGCCGGCTCCAATAAAAAAGTCATGATCGGTACGTTGGGTCAGATGCGCTCCGACTTCCGCATCGACACCTCTCATTGCGTATTTTCTCTTGCTCTTCAATACGATCTGATGACCTTTAAACCGATCGAATTGAGGGTGAAGAATGCGGCTCTTGTGCTTGCCAAAAGGGAAATAGGTATTGATGCGGTATTCCATTCTCTTTCCTAAGAGCTCAAGCCCAGGGCCAACCTGGTTGACCTTGAGGCCGCTGGTCGATGCGCGGGTGTCATAGTAAACATTAAATCCAAAAATGTGGTTGATCGAGGTGAGCACTGTCCGCTCGCCGATCCCGACGTTTGCTGCCAGTTTCCCATTGTTGAAGACATGGCCTCGCAGATCGAGAAATGGCATAAAGGAAGGATACCGATCCCAAATCCCAAATGCTTCTAATGTTGTGTAGCCGTCTTTATAGCCCACCCCATTAGCCTCGGTGTGCTTTACCGCTACATGCATTGTGTGAAAGGGTGATACGCACGTCTCGTCCTTCATCTTCCCTGTCATTTGGGCATTGAGTAAAAAAGGCGTCAGGGCGATGACAGATAAAATCTTCCGATACATAGGTAAACTCTTTTTTCTCCTAACTTATAGAAGCTCTACAAAAAACAAAATATTTTTTTCTATGGCTGACCCATACCCAAGGAAGATGCTTCTGATGATTGATTAAAATTTTCTTAATTCAGGTTATTAACCCGCGCCTCAAATAGGTGACAAAGATGCTTGCTGCGGCTTTGCCACCTATTTGAGGCGCAGGTTAATAGCTGCCCTCTCAGGTAGTCTACGCTCGAAGGTGGATTTTTTTTCAAAGAGAAGTTAATCCTCTATAATTATGCATCCAGAGCCACCTTTCCTTGCATAAGTAATCTGTAATACTCTGATATCTTCATTAGGTCTGCTGAAGAATAGGCTTTGATTTCTGAAGTTTTACTAAGAAGTGATAGGTCGATCAATCCTGCTGCTTGCTCCACAGTCCGCAATCGGTGGGCAATGACAAGCGTCAGGGATTGTTGCGAAAGCTCCACCAATAGTGTTGTAATTTTGGTTTCGCTGATCTCATCTAAGCTGCTCGTTGGCTCATCAACTAAAATGAGATCCGGTTTGTAGTACTTAGCTCGCAAAAAGAGCGCTGCAAAATTAAGACGCTGCCTTTGCCCGCCAGACAAATTTAAGCCACCTTCACCAATCTTAGTCTCTTGCCCCTCGTGTAAAATCGGAAGCAGTCCGACATCTTCCAAAACCTTGAGCAGCTCTTCATCGGAACAAACTGCTACCTGAGGTAGTCCTAGGAGCAAATTGCTTCTCACTGTTCCTCGGATATGCGTTGAGATCTGTCCCTGCAGAGCGATCAGCTGTCGTCGCTTAGCGTCATTGGCTTGGTAAATATCAACCCCATCCACCATAACAGTTCCACTCAAAGGTTTGAGTTGACCACCTATAATTGCAAGGAGGGTGCTTTTTCCACTACCCGAGGGGCCAATGATGCCGTACAGTTTGCTGGAAGTTGCTTTCATTGCATTCAAGTGAAGCGAGTGGTTATGAAAAATCGGAGAGATGCCATAATCAAAAAACAATCCTTCTACCTTCAGTGTAATCTCTGTCCGTTGGGCAATGGTCTCCGCAGTTCCCAACACGGGAATGGTTTCCTTCCCAAATGTCGGAATAAAGGCAAATAGATCACGAATGGAGGCAATACTACGCATTGTTTTTCTAAAAAGCCGAACTGCAGAGACTAAAGATTTTGTCCCTTGCATGTATGATAGAAAGATTCCAACAGCAAGAGGGGCAGTGAGCATCTGATGCCGAATTTGCCATACCAGCGCCATAGCGAGTATAAAAAGCGATGTTAGATAGAGGATTTCCAGAAGAAAAAAGCTTGATGTGTAAAAGAGCCAAAGAGACCCTTCGGTTTTGATATTGGTGAGAATGTTTTCTTTCAACTGCTCGGTCCGCTCATTGGAAGCAAAGCTGGAACGAATCAACTGCACCTGAGACAGATTTTCTGCAGCGGTGGTTTTAAACACATCATCGGTTTGAATAAAGCGCTCTTCCCACGGGCGGCTGTAGATTTTTGCAAAATAGTACCCTCCCACAAAAATCGCCGCAATGAATACTGCCAAAGCTCCTGCAACCCACCAAGAATACTGGATCATCACAATGAGGATGGTGATCAGCCCTACAAACAATGTCGTAAAGTCATCCGTGATATAATCAAGTAAATCTTCCACTCCATGAGCTGCGCGCTGGATTTTTGCCAGAATCGCTCCGCTGGAGCGATGAACATGGTATCTAGGATCGACGGTCAGCAAATGAAGATGGGCGCTTTGCTGAACGCTATAGATGCATTGCAGTTGAAACTTGGCAATGAACCGCCTCACCACATGGTAAACCAAGCTCAGTATCAGCCAAACCAGAAAAATCCCCAGGCACACTTGAAAGCTCCCCGCCTCAAAAATCTTGGCCGCCAGCATGGGGAGTAACGTAAGAAATACCTGAAAGCAGGCAGTCACGAGCAAAATCAAAAAGAAAACGGTCTTTTGCTTGAAAAGCAACCGCCACCAAGGCCTGGTAAAATCAACAGAAAAAAGCTTAGGATGCCGAATTTGTCCAAACATGGCGAAAAATTTACCAGAACGTCTATTATCTCTCCAATGCGCACCTTGCTGGCTTTACTTCCTGACGAACGAGATCAACAGGCTTTTGTCGAAGTAGCTCAAGCCTTTACTCCTATCTGCGATGGGTATTTGCTGAGCGCTAGCAGCCATCCCCATGTCACACTTACCTCTTTTCCCAGCGGTTATGACGTTGAAGCGATTTGGGCAGCCGTTCAAAATTGGACAGTCAAAAGTTGCCAAATCCGGATGCTCGGACTTCTTTTGAAAAAGGGGCAAATTCCTCCTCAACACTATTCTGTTGGAATTACCATCGCTCGGGACACTCCTCTTCTGGCTCTCCATCATCAAGCGGTTGCGTTACTCGCTGAACACGGAATCGCTCCTCTGAACCCTCATCGAGAGCTTTATCTCCCCCACCTCACCCTGGCGGGCATCTGTTGGCAGCCCTCTTTGCCGATTACGCTTTCTCCCATCATCGACACCCTCCTCTCTAGACCCCTTGCTCCGTTTCGCGTCGCCCTAGGTCATGGCGACGATATTGGGCAGTATCTTACGACGCTTAGCCTATGAACCTATCCCAATAAATTTCTCTCAGTTGCGAATAAGAGCCTGCTGAATAGCCGGGAGAATTTTTTGAATATCGGCCGTCGATGTAATCAAAAGGATGAAAGGTTGCCTCATTGGTCTCATGTCGCAATTGATTAGGATCAATCCTATAGGGGGGCATTCCGCTAGCTTCGCGAAGAGTATCTAAATTCTATGGTTCGACTGCCTGACGCAAACCAAATCTTTGGTTTGTTTTCCTCTCAAATTTTTTCAAAATTTGCTCGGAACAGGAGTCGAACCTGCACCCGCTATTAACGGAGGGGATTTTAAGTCCCCAGTGTCTACCATTCCACCATCCGAGCAGGAATAGACTTTTATCAAAGAGACAAAAGTCTACTGGGAGAGGGTGATTCTATCAAGTCAAGAAGTGATTCCAGCCATCGAGTTGGGTCGACTGGAGACTGAGCGGCTTCTGTTCAACAGCGACGCGGCTGATGGAGTTGGAATCGGTCTCTTCTTCCTTGGGCGGTTCTTCTGGGGGAAGTTCTTCTTGGGGAGGAAGGTTGCCTGACTGCTGATCTTTATACTTTTGAATATTTTGGGAGATCAGGGTTGTCGGAGGAGGGATCAGGTGGGAAAAGGAAGGGACTACCTGAGGCTCTTTCGGGTGCTGGGCTTCTTTAGGAGGTGCAGGCTTGAACTCTTGAGTTTCTTCGGCGCGGTGCCTCATGTCGTCCCGTTCATCGGAAGGGCGGCGGCGACGGTTGCGGCGGCCACGGTCTCTTTTCTTATCATGAGAAAGCTGCTCCGATTCACCAGCAATCTCGTCTTCGAGAGCCGCTGGGAGGAGTTGTTCTTCCTCTTCGTCTTTGCGAAGAGATCCTTCGCGTCCACCGCCGATCTTGATGGTGCGCTCAAATTGAGCGTTTTTCAAGACGACACGGCTTTCTTTGACTTCGACAACTTCGTAGTCGCCAACGGGGACGAGAAAAGGTCTGGGTTTCTCAAGAGAGCGGTAGAACAGAGCGGGGCCGAACGAAACAATTTCGACGGCATCGACTGTAAATTCTTCTTGAGACTCATTTCTGCTGCTACGCAGGATAAGGCGACAGCCTTCTCGAGGCACTATGACTGTTTCTATGAGGGGTTCGCGGGTAAAATTCACGGGATAAAACCTTTTTTTGTAATGAGGGTTCTAACGTTTGAACCATCACTGTTTTTCTTTTGAGGTCATGTATCTCATGAGATCAACGACACGATGGGAATATCCCATTTCGTTATCGTACCACGCGATCAATTTGTAAAAACGGCTATTTAAAGCTATTCCGGCTTTCTTATCAAAAATGCAGGAATAGGGAGTTCCAATAAAATCGGAAGAAACAACTTCCTCTTCGCAATACTCAAGAAGTCCTTTATAAGTGCCGTCTGCTGCTTTTTTCATTGCAGCACAGATTTCATCGTAGGTGGTATCTCGTTTGAGACGTACTGTTAAGTCAACGACAGAAACGTCTGGCGTTGGAATACGGAAAGCCATCCCTGTCAGCTTGCCTTTGACTTCGGGCAAACAAAGCCCGACAGCTTTAGCTGCGCCTGTTGAGGATGGGATAATATTTAAACCAGCAGCACGGCCGCCTCTCCAATCTTTTTTGGAGGGTCCGTCGACTGTCGGTTGGGATGCGGTTAAAGAGTGCACGGTCGTCATGAGTCCTTCTTCGATACCAAAGTTATCGAGGACGACTTTGGTCAGAACAGCCAAGCAGTTGGTGGTGCAAGAGGCGTTCGAGACGATCGTGTCAGTTTTAGGATTGTATTTTTCATGGTTAACACCCATGACAAAGGTCGGCATGTCGCCTTTGCCGGGAGCTGTGATGACGACGCGTTTTGCGCCGGCATCGATGTGTTTGTGGGCTTCCTCAGTTGAAGTGAAATGGCCTGAAGCTTCTACAACGCAGTCAACTCCAAGCTCTTTCCAAGGCAATTGGGAAGGATCTTTTTCATTGTAGACTTTGATTTTGTGGCCGTTGACAATGAGAGTGTCTCCTTGGACATCAATTTTGAGGTCAGGACGTCCATGAACGGAGTCGTACTTGAGGAGGTAGGCGAGGTTATCGGCTGGGACGAGATCGTTAATCGCAACAACATTGATCTGTGGCGTATGCTCGAGAGCGATAATGCGGTAAACAAGTCTTCCAATTCTGCCGAATCCATTGATGGCAATCTTCACAAATAGGAGTCCTATATAGGCAGCTTTTTTAAAACCATTATAGTCGGTTTTTTGATGAATGTAAAGGGATATAAAACGCTACCTACGGGTAGCGTTTTAATTACTCTGCGAGATATTCAAGTAAGCAAGAAGGCGCATTGTCACCGGCTCGCATGCCGAGGCGTACGATGCGGGTGTAGCCGCCTTGACGAGCTGCAAAGCGTTGAGAGAGCTCTCCGAAGAGCTTTCCAACGACTTGACGGTCGTTGTTCAGCATATCGGTTGATTTGCCGGCCTTTTTTGCACGCGCTTGTTTCGGCGTGAGGGTGTTAAAGGTGACCATAAGGTCAGCAGCGGCACGACGGCGTGAGGCTAGGGTGTTTTTCTTCGCTAGCGTGATCATTTTGTCAGCGTGCCGTTTGAGTTCTTTGGCTTTGGTGACCGTGGTCTCGATGCGGCCATGCTCGATGAGTGCTTTGAGCATGTTCGCGATCATGCAACGACGGTGAGAAGCGGTGCGTCCAATCTTAAATGTGTGTTTTCCGTGTCTCATACTTCTTTTGAAGCTCCTTTCTCAGCGAGGTAATCAATGATGATTTGTTTGACGTTATCACGGGTGATGCCAAAGCGGGAGAGGTCCATGCCGAGAGAAAGGCCCATTTCTTCGAGCTTGGCTTTGATCTCATTGAGAGATTTTTTACCGAAATTTCTAAATTTGAGCATTTCGGATTCTGGCATAATGACGAGTTCGCCGATTGTCTCGATGCTAGCGCCAGACAAGCAGTTGGTGGAACGAACGGAGAGTTCGATCTCGTTAATTTTGAGAGCCAGCTTAGAAAGCAGTGTATCGCGGTCGGTGTTGATTTCGACTTCGTCAGAATCAAACGTGATAGCGTGTTTCTTGAGCTGTTCGAAAACTTGGAGGTGGAAGATCCCGATTTGCGTGGCAAACGAAAGGGCTTCTTCCGGGGAAATTCTTCCGTCGGTGGTGACTTCAAGAATTAAGCGGTCAAAGTCTGTATCTTGTCCGACGCGGGTATTTTCAACGTAGTAGTTCACAAGGCGTACGGGAGAAAACGCAGTGTCTACGATGATCTCATCCACGACTTTTTCTTTCATGACATGCCGCTCGGATGGAACATAACCGCGGCCAAAACCGATTTTCACATCGATTTTCTTGACCATCGGTTTTGTGACGGTAAAAAGCGGATGTTCCGGGGTGACGAGGTCAAAGTCGGAATCGCCGACGATGTCTTTTAGCGTGACGACATAGTGGCCGCCGTGCTTGTCCAGCATCGCTCCGGTGATGTCGAGTGTTTTGCTGATGACACGGGGCTCTCTGGAAACATTTTCTTCTTCAGTGGGGAGTTTGCGAAGGAGAGCTGCTTTAAAGTTGAGAACGACGTGTGTCATGTCCTCGATAATGCCTTCAATCGCCATGTACTCGTGGGGAACGCCTTCAATACGGATTGAAATAATCGCAGGAGCTTCCATCGAAGTGAGCAAAATGCGTCGGAGCACATTCCCGACTGTGTGGCCAAATCCCCTTTCAAAAGGCTCTGCAATGAAACGGCAGAAATGGGCCTTGCGCGCCGATTCATCGACCTTGATTTTGGCGGGAAGTTCGAATTTTCCGTACTTAACTGTCATGATCCTCTCTCCTAAAATTGTTTAGACGCGACGTCGTTTGCGGGCTCTGCATCCGTTATGGGGAACTGGTGTGACATCGCGGATGATCGTAATACTTAATCCTGAGCTTTGCAGTCCTCGAACGGCGGATTCACGTCCGGCTCCTGGGCCTTTTAAATTGATCTCGACTTCTTTCATTCCGAGCGCGATGGCAGCTTTTGCAGCTTCTTGCGCAGCAACGGTTGCAGCAAACGCGGATGATTTGCGAGAACCGGAATATCCGGCTTTACCGGCTGAACACCAAGCAATAACGTGGCCGGCGAGGTCGGTGATACTAACAATCGTGTTGTTGAAAGAAGCGAGTACATGCGCAATACCGACCGGCACATTGCGTTGGATCTTCTTACGGACTTTAGCTGGCTTCTTGACTTCTGCTTCTTTAACTGACTTCTCTTTCATCGTTTATTTCTTCTTGTTAGCTACGGTTTTTCTCTTACCTTTACGAGTCCTTGAGTTCGTGCGTGTGCGTTGTCCTCGAACCGGGAGTCCTAAACGGTGTCTGATGCCTCGGTAGCAATGGATGCTAATGAGACGCTTGATGTTATTTTGAATTTGACGTCTTAGATCTCCTTCCACGGTGTATTCAGATTGGAGAACGGCGTTGATACGGGCGACATCGTCAGCGGATAATTGGTGAGCGCGCATGTTAGGATCGAGCCCTAATTTGGCAATGATTTGGTTAGAAAGCTTACGACCAATGCCGTAGATGTAGGTCAGGGCAATTTCTAGCCTCTTTTTATCAGGAACGTCGATACCGATGATACGGGGCATGTGTAAAATCCTTTTTTAATATCGAAATAGTTTATCAATTCACTGAGATTTACTCAATGTAAAAAATCTCATGAGGATTCCTACAAAGTAAGGTTCTGTCCATTTTTAGGACTTTTTGAGCCTCTTTTCGCTTCGAATGGATTAGGTCATATCAACTTTCGTATATGACCTCATCCATTCGAAGCGAAAAGAGGCTCAAAAAGTCCTAAAAATGGACGAACCCTTATTTCGTAGGGATCCTCTAACGCGCTCGCGCTCGCCGCATGAAACCATCATACCGCTTCATGAGAAGGTGCGATTCGATCTGTTTCGTGGTATCCAATACAACCCCAACGAGAATGAGCAACGAGGTTCCGCCAAAAAAATGACTGATCGTAGGGTCCACGCCTAAAAGCCTGCTGACTAAGGTTGGCAGAATCGCGATCAAGGCCAAAAAAAGGGCTCCGGCAAACGTGATGCGGTTCATAGTGGCTTCAAGGTAATCTTCTGTCGGTTTGCCTTGCCGGACGCCGGGAATGAAGGCACCGTTCTTTTTCATATCGGAGGCAATCTGTTCTGGATGAAATTGCGTCGCTGTCCAGAAGTAAGTAAAAAATATAATTAGCATTACGTAGAGGCAGGTATGGACCCAGGTGCCAGGAGAAAACCAGCTGGCGATTTGGCCGAGGATATTGCCTTGTCCGAGGAATTGCGCAATCGTTGCAGGGAACATGAGAAGAGAGGAGGCGAAGATCACAGGGATAACGCCTGCATAGTTAATTTTTAAGGGGATGTAGGCTCTTTGACTCTCTTGGGGGCTTTCTTCTTTACCTACGGTGCGGCGGGCGTATTGCAAAGAGATTCTGCGCTGGCCTTGGATCACGAGAATTGTGCCGACGATGATCATTACAAACACAACGCCGAGGACGACGAGGGAGGAAAAGGTGAGCTGACCAGGTTCTTGGGAGTCGAGGTTCAGCTGGCGGATGATCGAGCCGATGGTGCTGGGAAGAGATGCCAGAATCCCGATGGTGATGATTAAGCTGATGCCGTTGCCGATCCCTTTTTCAGAGATCTGTTCACCAATCCACATGAGGAGCATGGTGCCGGCGGTCATGGTGAACATGACGATCATGTAAAAGAGCCAGGGAAGGCCAAAGAGCTGAAAATCCATGAGCTCGGGGACGATAATGCCGGGCGTACCGCTATTTAGCTGAACGGCGTATTTCGCAAAGAGGCCAGCTTGGAAGAATGCGAGACCGATAGTGAAAAGGCGGATCCATTTTCCCATCTTGCGGCGGCCTTGGTCGGGGCTTTCCTTAATCTCTCGTTGGAGGGAAGGAATAAGGGCCATGAGGAGCTGCATAATGATGGAGGCGGAGATGTACGGCATAACGCCAAGCGCGATGATGGTCATATGCGCAAAGGCACCTCCGGAAAAGACATCCATGAGCTGGAAAAGGTTTTGGCTGCCTCCCGTAGCTTGATGGAACATCCGGACGGCTAAATCACCGTTAATTCCGGGCACGGGAATATGCGCCCCAATCCTGCAGATCATGAGGAGCATGAGCGTAAAGACAATTTTTGTCTTTAACTCAGGGACCGAGAAAATGCGTCTAATTCCCTCAAACATTTCTTATTTTGTGTTTCCGAGAACTTTAAAAGTGATCTTTGCTTTTTCAAGTTTTTCTAGGGCGCCTTTAGAAAAGGCGTGTGCCTCGATGGTCACTTTCTTTTTCAGGTCGCCTTGGGCCAAAATTTTAAGGCCGCCTTTAGGATCGCGCGGAGCATAGCCCCGTTTACGGAGAGTTTCGAGATTAACCACATCGCCATCTTTAAACAATTGATTGAGAAGTCCAAGGTTGATTGCATGGACGTCGTTCTTGAACATGCCATTGACAAAACCTTTGGTGGGAAGCTTACGATAAAGAGGAAGTTGTCCTCCTTCGTGGCCGCAACGGGTTTTATAGCCGCGTCTGGCTTTATCACCTTTGACGCCGCGGGTACAGGTTTTCCCTCGCTTAGAGCCAAGACCACGACCAACGCGCTGGACGCGCTTACGCGGACGATGAGTGTCGGAAAGCATTTCGAGTGTAATCATGCTAGGCCTCTTGATTGGAGAACTTGTTGTCGGTTTTGGAGGAGCAACAAGGCTTTAAGTGTTGCGCGGACTTGGTTGAGCGGATTGTTTGATCCGTAGATTTTCGCAACGATGTCTCTAACGCCGCCGAGCTCGAGAACGGAGCGGACTTTGGATCCGGCAATTACGCCTGTTCCTTCAATGGCAGGTTTCAAGAAGACGGTAGAGCCGTCCCAGCTTACTGTAATTTCATGAGGGATGGTGGCTCCTTCTCTTTCAAAGGTCATGATATTTTTTCGCGCAGCCTCGCCGCCTTTCCGGATGGCATCGGAAACTTCATTGGCTTTTGCAAAGCCAAAACCGATGTGACCTTCGCCATCTCCGACGATAACGAGAGCAGAAAAACTAAACTTACGGCCCCCTTTAACGACTTTTGAAGAGCGGTTGATATAGAGAACCTTCTCTTCGAAGTGGGTATTGAAATCTTCTTGACGTTGACGTTTGGATTTGTGTTTCATCATTCTTCCTTAAAATTGTAATCCTGCTTCTCGGGCTGCACTCGCCAGTTCAGCAATGACGCCGTGATATTTATAAAATCCGCGATCAAAGACGACGGTTGTGATCTGTTTGCCTTTAGCTAATTCTCCGAGCTCTGTTCCAATGACACGGGCAGATTCTTTGTTGCCGGAGAGTTTCTTGGAGCGGAACTTTTTCATCTGGGTGCTTGCTGACGCTAAAGTGATGCCTTTTTCGTCATCGATGAGTTGTGCAGCGATGTGACGGTTAGACTTCATCACGGTCAGGCGCGGCTTTTCAGCGGTGCCGCGGAGGTTGAGGCGCACACGCTTCGCTCTCTTTAGACGCTTCCGGGTTCTATTGATAAGTGAACTTTCCATATTTATTATCCTGCCGCTGTTTTGGCTTTAGCAGCTTTTCCTGCTTTTTTACGGACGTATTCGTTTTCGTACCGGATCCCTTTGCCTTTGTAAGGCTCAGGGGGTTTCACAGCACGGACGGTCGCAGCAAATTGTCCGACGATCTGCTTGTCGATGCCGGTAATGATAATCGTGATGCTTTTGTCAACAGTGACTTGGACGCCTTGCGGAATCCGGATTTGGGTCGGATGCGACAGGCCGACTTGGAGGTCGACGTTTTGGCCTTGAACAGCAGCGCGGTATCCAACGCCCACCATTCCGAGTTTGACTTCAAATCCTTTCGAGACGCCTTCAATCATGTTGCTTAAGGTCGCACGATAGAGTCCATGGGTTGGCTTTGGAAGAACGATCTTG
>DATAHB010000105.1:0-19630 GCA_036263375.1 Rhabdochlamydiaceae bacterium
CGACCCAAGTTTCTTTAGAGACTTCTAAAATTTTGGGATTGATATAGACATGCGGCTCGGAAACGGTCCATTTCCCATCGGGAAGGTGGATATATCGCCTGACGACAAAAAGCTTAAGGGCTTTTCCGACTTGCTGAGCCGCCATGCCGATGCCATTATTGTTATCGAAATAATCGACCATGGCATGAGCCAGCTGTTTGATCTCTTCTGTGATTTCCGTAACCGGTTCGCCTTTTTTACGGAGAATCGGATTTCCGTAATAGCAAAACGTCAGCTTCACTTTTGGATTTCCTCAATGGATGTTTCAAGCGACTTGACGCGGTGGGACCCAATGGAGGCAGACCAAATTGAGAGGAGAACGCAAGCAACCATGAAAATCACAGCGAGCCACGCTGTGAATTTCTTTAAGACGTCAGCTGTCGATGTTCCAAAAAGAGAATCTCCAGGATCTCCTCCAAAAGAGGCTCCAAGTCCTAAACTCTTGCTCTCTTGCACGAGGATCACCAGGCAAAGCACAACGGCGATCAGCATAAAAACGAAAATCGAGGTATAAAATAAGAAAGTCATAAGGCAAATCCTTGGATAATTTGAATGAATTTTGCAGCGTCTAAAGAAGATCCTCCCACGAGGGCTCCATCGATATCAGGCTGCTGGGCTAAAGCAGGCGCCGTCTCCGGTGTCACGGAACCTCCATACAGAATTGATATCTTAGCGGCGCTCTCTTCTCCCCAGAATTTCTTCAAGAAGCTGCGGCAAAATTGGTGGGCTTCCTCTGCGATTTTGGGAGTTGCGGTTTGACCGGTGCCGATTGCCCAGACAGGCTCATAAGCAAGGACAATTTCGGTAGGAGAAATCCCCGATAAGGCCGTCTCAAGCTGGGTTGAGAGGACATCGAACGTTTTCTTGGCCTGGCGTTCCTCTAGCGTCTCTCCGATACATAAGATTGGAAGCAATTGGCTGGAAACCGCTTTTTGCAGTTTTTGATGGATGAGCTGATCTGTCTCATGAAACAAGCGGCGCCTTTCAGAATGACCTAAGAGGACAAACTGTGCTCCGGCAGCTTTGAGCATCCGGGCTGAGATCTCCCCGGTAAAGGCTCCCTCTTCGGCCTCGTGCATGTTCTGGCCGCCTAAAACAGTGCCTTGCGGTTTCATGACAGGCAAGGCTGTAAACGGAGGTGCAATGAAAACTTTGACGGAAGAGGGAATCTTCCCCTCGATCTGAGTAAGAAATTCTTGAGCCTCCGCTCCCGTCTTATACATCTTCCAGTTGGCAGCAACGATAGGGATTCTTTTCGGCATCAGGCCATTTTACTCAATTGACGGTATCTAAGAAATCAAAAATATTACGGCATGCGGTTGATCAGGAGTTAGAGGTTAACGGATTCAGCTTCTTAAACATTTAATTTTAAAAAAGTAAAATTTAATTGTGCTTTTTACAATTATGCAACTTGGGTATATTTTGACATCAAATTACATTAAATAAACAGTTTGAGGTGTTAATATGTTAAAAGTTTGTCCTTCCATGCGAACCCATCGTCGATCTGGGCTTCACTCACATCAACGCACTTCGCCACACTTGATCAAAGGCTTTCGTTTCTCTTCCCACTCATCCTACGGAAACGAAGGACTGAAAAAGAACGTATTCATTCAAAGTTCAACTGGAAATAATCGTATTAGCAGTCTATTTCAAGGTATTAGCAATGTGGTCCAGCGCATTTTTAGAGCTGAGACATATATCACAACCAATTGGAAAGATACGGGCTTAATTGCTGCGGACCAAATGTATCGATTCTCTGAATCTCTGAAAACACCAGACAAGAAATCGATTTCCCTTACTTCTAACGCGTTTTATGTGCCGATTGAGACGCGATCTACGAGCGGTGATATCACTATACCTGGCAGCTACTATATGCCTTCGATTTTATTCGAAGGAGCAAAGGAAAATGATGTCATTGGGTATTACCTAAAGAATAGGAAAATTGAGCTGACGTTAAAGCAACAAAGTCATCCTCACGAAAACGGAAGACAAAATTTTGAGACTTTTTTTGCCTCCCTGAAAAGCTCTTTCTTAACCAATCTTCAAAAACCTCGAGACCCTATGTTTCTATTTTTACAAGATATCCCTCCAGAGACACCGTGCTTAGGTTTTAGAGCTCTTGATTCGGCATGCACGTATGTTTATTCAGCCGATACAAAACGGTGGGAGTTTTTCAAATTCAGCGACCTCGAACTTTTTAAAAATTCTGTAAAGAATTCTGCGCAGTTTGAAGTGATTCAAGCTTCATCTCAGGAAAATTCATCGACGTTCTTTTTAGGAGTTGCAGGATTAAAAAAAGAAGATCTTAAAATTTTAGTCGATCGGAACTACCTAGCTTTGATTGGAAAGCGTACATTCGACCTCAATTGCGAAGAGATTGAAGGATTCCATCGGATCCCAACCCAGCTCTCTTTACAACTGACGGAACATCGCATGATCGATCATGAAAAGACAACTCTTCGGATACGCCCAAATGGAATTGCAGAGCTAACGGTCACTTTTAAACGCGAACTATAATCATGATAAAACAGAACTCTTTCGCCTTTAGGCGAGAGAGCTTCAACTACCCTTCTATTTCTCAAAAATGATATCCTTGAGTTTTCATGGAAAACCAAGTCCTCTCAGTTACAGAGCTCACCCTCTCCATCAAAAAGCAGTTGGAGTCAAGGTTCCCTTATGTCAACGTTCAGGGGGAAATTACGAATTTTAAAGAACAAGCCTCCGGCCATCTCTATTTCACACTAAAAGATGCCCAGTCGCAGATTTCAGGGGTGTTATTCCGAGGAAATGCCCAGAGCCTTGCTCGGATACCCAAAAACGGCGATCAAGTGATCGTTCAAGGCGAGCTCAGTGTTTATGCTCCCCGCGGCAATTATCAGCTGATCGTCCGCCAGCTGCAGTATGCCGGGGTAGGAGAACTTCTTTTAAAACTTCATGCCCTTAAAACCAAACTTGAAACTAGAGGTTGGTTTGACAAATCGCGCAAAAAACCGCTCCCAACGGCTCCAAAAACCATCGGCGTGGTGACAAGCCCAACGGGCGCTGTGATCCAAGACATGATCAACATCTTAAGCAGGCGACATGCCAAGTTCCATCTACTGCTCAATCCTGTCAAAGTTCAAGGTGACGGCGCTGCGCAAGAAATTGCCCTGGCAATTGACCATTTCAACAAATTCAAGCTCGCCGATGTTTTGATCGTCGGCCGCGGAGGTGGCAGCTTAGAAGATTTGTGGGCATTTAATGAAGAGATTGTCGCTGAAGCGATCTACCGATCGGAAATCCCGATCATTTCCGCCGTCGGGCATGAGACCGATTTTTCAATTGCCGACTTTGTGGCCGATGTGAGAGCGCCAACACCTTCTACCGCTGCAGAGATCGTGATGGCAGCAGCAGCCGAACATCTCCAATACCTTAGGCAGGCGGACAAGAGGCTTAACCAAGCAATGCTCCATCTTTTTGGCAGCTATCGACACCGTTTAGACACAGTCCGGCGTCAACCCATTTTAACTTCTCCTTTTGCCATTTTGGGTCAAGCTGCTCAACATTTAGACGATCTTTCGGAAGAACTGACGGAATCGATGCAACGGGTGGCTTCAACGAAAAGGCTCCAGCTAGCTGGCTTGCAAAGGCAGCTGCTAGCGCTCGATCCGATGGTCCGGGTGCAGCATCTGAAGCAGAAGCTGTCGCAACTGACTGCGCATTTGAAATCGATCGATCCGAAAAACCTTTTGACGAAAGGATACTCCATCCTCTTCCGCGAAAACGGTAGTTCGGTTATCTTCTCCCCTAAAGAGGTTCAGGCGGGGGAAAATGTCCGCGTATTAGTCAAAGATGGAGAAATCAAGGCAAAAGTGTTATGAAATTTGAAGAAGCGTATAGCCGTTTAGAAGAAATTTTAGAAAAGATGAATTCGGGCAAAGCATCTCTCGATGATTCCCTCAAACTCTATGAGGAAGCTGACAAGCTGATTGTCAACTGTCAGAAGAAACTGAGTGAAGCTGAGAAAAAGATCGAGATGATGATCAAGAGCCGAAGTGGCGAGGTCGTGCTCGATGAAGCCGGTAAGCCCACGGTCCAGGCCTTCCAGCCATGAACCTATCCGCAAAATCTAAAATTTGGATTTTGCGGGATTTTTTGTTAGATTTTGGAATCGCTTTGAAGGACCTACTTGAATAAGTAGGCCTAAAAGCGATTCCAAAATATGACAAAAAAGCCAAATTTTAGATTTTGCGGATAGGTTCATGAACATTGCTCTTCTTCGGAACCATCAGATCCCCCAATCAAAACATCTCGCGCTGGGCATCAAAGAGTTTTTTGCCGCGCAGAATGTTGAGGTCTTTGTTTCCAAAGAAGATGCCAAGGAACTTGGGTCATCTCCCCTCTCTGAGATCGATCCGAAGAAGATCAAATTCGTCATTTCTCTGGGTGGCGATGGCACGATTCTGAAACTGATGCACGAGTATGAAAAATTAGATGCGCCGATTTTAGGGATTAACATGGGCCATCTCGGGTTCATGGCCGATGTGCAAATTGCCGATGTCTATCCCAGCCTGCAAGATCTTATCAGCGGGGCTTATACAATTGAAGAGCGGATCATGTTAGATGGCGAAACGCTGCAAGGTGAAAAAAGCTTTGCCGTCAACGATATCGTAGCACATCGCGCTGGCAATGCCAGTTTGGTGCAAATCTCGGTGCATGCCAATGGGCTTTATCTGAACACCTTTGAAGCCGATGGGGTTATCATCGCCACGCCCAATGGCTCGACCGCCTATTCCCTCGCTGCCGGAGGTCCAATTTTGAGTCCAGCCTTGGAAGCGATCGTCATCACGCCCATTTGCGCCCACACCATCTCTAATCGGCCGATTGTGATTACGGCCGATCAAGAGATCCAGATCCAGTATTTAAGCGCTTATGATCCGATTGAAGTCAGGGCCGACGGCATGACCCGTTATCAATTGAACACGGGCGAAGTTTTCCACATCAGCCGGTCCAAGAAGAAATTCAAGCTCGTGAACTTGCTTCGGCAAGATTATTTCACCACGCTGCGCACGAAGCTCAGCTGGTCCGGGAAACTCCGCTAAGCGAGTGGCGCGTAAAGATCAAAATGATTTCCTGCTAAATTGTAAGCGATATTGATAGTCAAACTGCCGTGTTTATTGATAGAGACATCAAAACTGTCGGTATATTGACCGCCCAGCTCCCGCCAAATGTGAAGTTTTATGCTCGGATACAAATTGCTAAAAGCATACATCTCTGCTACTGAAGCAAAGAACTTCGGCTGACCCGCCTGATCAAGATACCATTTATACCTTTGAGAACCACTCATTGCTACAAGCTGTAAAAGGGCTTCTTCTTCAGCTAGAAGAGAAGCAGATGCCGCAGCGATATCTTCTCCCAAAGATTCGGCTACATTTAACCCTTCTCGTTGATCCCGATATTGTCCCTTTCTAACTTCAATATAATCGGCGACTGCACGATCTAGATATCCTTGCAGAACTGTGTCGGTATTCACATTTGCCTTCATCCATGACACAACTTTGTCTCTAAGATGCCAATGCTCCAAAGGCTCTTCAACCCAACCGTTCATTACCAGTCTGAGACCTTCTCTTAAAGAATGGTAAAGGCAATTGCCATCTTCAGGCTGATGAATAATACCCTTAGCATCGATGTAGATGGGCGCAAGGAACAAACTTTCCCGCATCTCTTTGAAATAGCGAAAGTTCGTTTCAATATGATTAAATTTTTTGAAATAATCCAGGAATGCGGATTGAGCTGCGTATTGATCAAATCGTCGATGAAACTTTTTTAAAGACCTATCGATAGCATCAGCGGCATGAATGTTTTTTAGATCAGCAAAAAAACTCTCCCACTTTTTGTTTATTTGATTCAGCGCTTCTGAGATCTGCAGCTCAGGTCCCATCACTGCAGTCACAGGTGTAGGCGAAGCAACATGCCGTCCCAGCGTTATTCCCTCAGAACGGGGTGAAGCTGCCGCTGCCCGCGAACCACTTTGCGTTCTTGTTGTTGGTTGCTGGCTTGATTTCTTAGAATTTCCATGACCTCTCGATGAAGGTGTACTTCTTTGTGTATTTGGACCTGGTTGCTGTTTTGCTTTCGCGGTCGGTTTTGCATCAGGTTCGGAAGAAGCGCGCCCTGACAGAGGGCCAAACTTCACTGCACAAACGATTGCTGCAACAATGACTAAGGCGACAAATAAATAGATACGGCCAGCCAACTCCACCATTGCGTCTTTGCTCATTAATGGGGCGCCCAATGGAGAAACCAGCTTAGCTCCCCACGTTGAAATTGGAGACGGCAGTGTGCTGGTGGGCGTGCTGACTGGTGGAAGCCCTTCGACAGGCATAATTCACCTCTTTTTTCCAAAGGTTATACTTCAAGGGTGTGATTAAAAGAATTGAAAAAATGGTCTAAAACATTTTTTAATTTGACGTGGTGGTGGAGGGCCTGGCGGGCCTGGGCAATGAGAGGAACTGCCCTATCGAGGTGGAGAGGGTCGTGCTCCCGAATCCAGTAAAGCATTTCTTCGAAAAGCTGATCGATCTCTTCTTGGGGAGCATCGTCTTTGGGCTCAGAGAGGCTGGAAAGTCTTTCATGAAGGTCGGTGTAGCTCTTAGCTCGAAATAACCCGTCTAAGGGGAAATGAGAGGGTTTGGAGGCGCGGCGGATGGCCTGAGAGACGGAACCTTGGGCAAGTTGGGCGATCTTTTTACTGTCCTGTGTATGAAATTTTTGCATGATATAGGCGGCGAGCTCGTCATCGGGGACCGGAAAGAATGGGATCTTGCAGCAGCGGGAGACGATGGTGGGGAGAAGGAGCTCTGGCTGGGAAGTAAGTAAAATAAAGTGGGTGTGGGGAGGAGGCTCTTCGAGAGTCTTGAGGAGGGCATTGCTGCTCGTGGGAAGCATTTTTTCGGCATCATGGATGATAAAGACTTTGACGGGGGCTTCGAAGGGGGGAAGGCCGGCTTCTTGGATGAGCTGCCGCATGTTGGCAACGGGATGTTGCTGGCTTTTGGAATCGGGAACGATGAGATGGGTGTCAGGATGTTCTTTTTTGGTGCGACCCATAAGGAAGGTGGCAATTTCGTAAGCAAAGGTGCCTTTTCCGACGCCGTCTGGTCCGTGGAGGAGCAGGACATGGGGAAGCGACTGTTTAGCGAGAAGCCTGCTTAAGATTTCTTTGGCTTTGGGGTTTCCAATGAGCGTCGAGAACATGAAGGGCTTGTGAGAGGACGTCATGAGGCTCTTTGGAGGCATCGAGGACATAAAACCTGCGGGGCTGTTTTTTAGCAATTTCAAGATACGCCATGCGGATCTTTTGATGAAAGGCAATATCTTCTTTTTCGATCCGGTCTTTAGAGCGATTAACCCGTTTGAGACCCTCTAAAGGATCGATGTCGAGATAAAGTGTAATGTCAGGTTCAACACCTGTGGTGGCGAAGAGGCAGAGCTTGCGGATCCAGTCGGAATCGAAGCCGCGGGCACCGCCTTGATATGCCACGGTTGAGTCATTAAAACGGTCGCAGAGAACGATTTTATTCTGCTGCAATGCGGGAAGGATCACCTGCTCGACATGCTGTGCTCTGTCGGCAAGAAAAAGAAATAGCTCGCAGCGGGAAGAGATGTCTTTTTCATCATGATGGAGAAGCAGATGCCGGATGAGTTCTCCAGTCATGGTACCGCCGGGGGCTCTGGTGAGGAGGACGGATTTTTCACGTTTTAAGAGCTGCTCGTAGATTTTTTGAATGAGAGTGCTTTTTCCGGCACCCTCACCGCCCTCAAATGAAATGAACAACTATTTCGGGCCTCCGATCTCTTCGATTTTTTGGACGGCAACGACGGTGTCGTCTTGAAGGTTCACGAGGCGGACGCCTTGCGTCGACCGGCCCATCACACGCACATCTTTCATCGACATGCGGATCGTTTGCCCTTGCTGCGACATCAGAACAACGCTGTCGTTATCGGTGACGGAGATTGCCCCAACGACAAGGCCATTGCGCTGGCTGGTGATGATGGAGCGAACTCCCACGCCGCCGCGGTTGGTTTGTCTAAAATCATCGACTAAGGACCGTTTTCCGTAGCCGTTGTCGCACACAACGAGGACATTTTGATCGGGCGTGACAACTTCGCACGAAACAACATAGTCGGTCTCATTTTTCAGCATGACTCCGCGTACGCCCCTAGCAACGCGCCCAATGGCACGGACGAGGTTTTCATCAAATCGGACGGCCATTCCGTTGCGGGTAAAGAGCATGATCTGCCTGCCTTCATGAACAAGGCGGGCAGCGATGACTTCATCGCCTTCATCGATATTGATCGCATAGACGCCTTTGCGCCGCATCGAGTTGAATTCGGAGAGGATTGTCTTTTTGACTACGCCTTTTTTCGTTGCAAGCAAGATGGAAGCCGGCTCATCGAAACTCTTGACGCGGAGCACGGTAGCGATTTTCTCGCCCGGCTGGATGTCTTCGAGGAGATTGATGAGCGGTTTGCCTTTCGTCCGGCGTCCGGCATCGGGGATTTGCCAAACCTTGAGCCAGTAACACCGGCCAAGGCTGGTGAAGATCATGAGATGGTCATGGGTAGAAGCAACGTAGATGTCTTTAAGGGCATCTCCTTCCCGTTTAATATCGAGGCCGGTAATGCCTTGGCCACCGCGCCGTTGTTCGCGGAAGGTGTCGACGGGCATCCGTTTGATATAGTCGTCTTCGGAGATCGTGATGATGACGTTTTCATTTGGAATGATGTCTTCCATTTGGAACTCGCCCTCAGCGGCGATGATCTGGGTTCTTCTTTCGCCCTTATGGTGCTTGCGAAGATCTTCGAGCTCTTCCTTGATGATGCTGCGGACAAGAAGCTCACTGGCAAGAACAGCTCGGTAGTGGGCAATCTTCTGTTGGAGGTCTTTGTACTCGTCTTCGATCTTGCCGCGCTCTAAACCGGTGAGTTGGTAGAGGCGCAGTTCCAGAACGGCATTTGCCTGTCTTTCAGAAAGTGCATAATGCGTCATCAACTCGGTTTTAGCGACATCTTTGTTATCGCTCTCACGGATGAGGCGGACGACGGCATCTAAATGGTCGAGCGCTTTGAGATATCCTTCTAGAAGGTGGGCTCGCGCTTCAGCTTTGGTGAGCTCAAAGCGGGTGCGGCGGCGGATCACCTCGATCCGGTGCTCGATCCACGCCGAGATCATCTGCTTGATGTTCATCGTGCGCGGCATCCCTTTGTCGAGTGCGAGCATGTTGCAGCCAAACGTGACCTGCATGTCGGTGAACTTATAGAGCTGGTTGATCGTGACATCAGCAATTTCGTTCCGTTTAAGCTCAAGGACGATTCTCATCCCTTCCATATCCGACTCGTCCCGGATATCGGAAACGCCATTCAAAACCTTGTCATTGACAAGCTCGGCCATCCGCTGGATCAAGATCGATTTGTTGACGTTATAAGGGAGCTGGTCGATAACGATTTTTTGTTTTTCGCCCTCTTGCTGCTCTTCGACGTGCATGACGCCGCGAAGCATGAGCTTGCCGCGTCCGGTATGGTACGCCTCTTTAATGCCGCGGTAGCCGCAAATCACGCCGCCCGTTGGAAAGTCAGGAGCCGGCATCACTTCCATGATCTCATCGATGGTGGTCCCTGGATTGTCGATCACACGGACCGTTGCGGAGATGAGTTCTTCAAGATTATGAGGAGGAATGTTCGTTGCCATCCCGACGGCAATCCCGGAAGAGCCGTTGCAAAGCAGGTTGGGAAATTTTGCCGGAAACACAGTTGGTTCTGTTTTTGTTTCATCGTAGTTAGGAATCAGTTCGACGGTATCTTTGTCAAGATCTTCCATGAGAGACGATGCTGCATGGGTCAGGCGAGCTTCGGTATAACGCATCGCAGCGGCATGGTCGCCGTCGACCGATCCAAAATTTCCTTGTCCGTCGACAAGGCGATAACGCATGCACCACTCTTGCCCCATTCGGACGAGGGTAGGGTAGATCACAGTTTCACCGTGCGGGTGGTAATCTCCTGATGTATCGCCGCAGATCTTCGCGCATTTTCTGTGTTTTGCACCGGGAGTTAAGTTGAGCTGGCGCATCGCAAAGAGGATTCTTCGTTGTGAAGGTTTAAGGCCGTCGCGGACATCAGGGAGTGCCCGTGAGATAATCACAGACATCGAATATCGGAGGTAGCTCTCCTTGACTTCTTCTTCGACATTGCGAGGAACGATCATTTGGTCTTGCGGATAGTCCATATAGTTTATTCCTTAAATATCTAAGTTCTTGACGGAGAGGGCGTGTTTATTAATGAATTCACGGCGCGGAGGAACATCTTCTCCCATGAGCATCGTAAACATGTGGTCGGCAGCGATTGCATCGGGCAGAGTAACGCGGATAAGCGTCCGTTTTTCAGGATCGAGCGTTGTCTCTTTGAGCTGGTCGGCGTTCATCTCGCCAAGACCTTTGTACCGTTGGATCTCGATGCCGCGTCTACCGTTAGCACGGAGAAAATCGATCCCTTCGCGGAGGGTAAAGACGGCAGTCTCTTTGCCGTCTTCATCAACGATATCGAACAGTTTGCCATCGGCGATCAGGTAGTTGTCAAAAGAGAAGCTAAAGTCAGCAAGGCGCCTTCGAAGCTCCATAAGGTTGTGTTCTTCGAATAGCTCAAGAAACGGCAGCGATTTGTAGACAAAGTGCCGCATCTCATCGGTTTGTTCATCGGGCGGAATCGATGCTAAGGTGGCTATGTGGTTTTGCCGTTGGTGCTCTTCATCTTCGCGCCGGATCTCGGCAAACTCATGATCGGAATAGACAAACCGCAGCTGGTCGCCGATCTTGACTTGGAAGCGGGGGAAGTTTCCTTCGACATCTCGTGCTTGCAAGAACTCGCGGAAAGGAATCCCCTTTCTCTCGACGGAGAGGAGGAAACCTTCAATGTCTAAAATCGCATAGAGCAACGTTTCAACTTCTTCTTTGGAGCTGACATCGGTATGGCCCATCAGCCGGATGTGAATATCGCTAAGTCCGAGTTTGAGCAAATAACTGTCCATCTCGCGCTCGCTGTGGATGTAGCGGGAGATTTTTTTACGGGTCACGCGGTAGAGCGGCGGCTGAGCAATGTAGACGAAGTTATTTTCAACGAGCGCCGGCATATGGCGATAGAAGAAGGTTAAGAGCAGCGTTCTGATGTGGGAGCCGTCGACGTCGGCATCGGTCATAATGATGATCTTGTGATAACGGAGCTTGTCTAAGCTGAAATTATCGCGCCCGATTCCGCAGCCAAACGCCGAGACCATGGCTCCGACTTCTGTGTTTTGGAGGATTTTTTCAAGACGGGCTTTTTCGACGTTTAGAATCTTACCGCGGATCGGAAGAACGGCTTGGAACCGTCTGTCGCGGCCCATTTTAGCAGACCCACCCGCAGAGTCTCCCTCAACAATGAAGATCTCGCAGAGCGCCGGATCTTTTTCTTGGCAATCGGTGAGTTTCCCTGGAAGGCGTGCACCGTCGAGCGCGGTTTTTCTAAGCGTTAATTCACGGGCTTTTTTCGCCGCCTCGCGCGCTTGCGCAGCGATGATCGCTTTTTCGACGATCATTTTGGCAATTTGGGGATTTTCATCTAAGTAGATCGTCAGCTCTTCCCCGGCAATCATCTGAACTACGGATCCGACATCGCTATTCCCGAGCCGCTGTTTGGTCTGCCCTTCGAATTGGGGGTTGGGGACTTTCACCGAAATGACAGCCGTGAGACCTTCCCGCATGTCATCGCCTGAAATCGCAATCTTATCGGTTTTTAGGAGGTTGTGGTTTTTGATGTATTGATTGAGTACGCGTGTGAGCGCTGTCGAAAAACCGGAGACGTGGGTACCGCCTTGGCGCGTGCTGATGTTATTGACGTATGAATGGAGATTTTCGATGTAGGTATCGTTCCATTGAAGCGCAAGTTCGACATCAACAGGGCCATCGGAGACGTCTCTGACGCCATGAATGTAGATCGGTTTAGGAAAGAGAGGAATTTTATTTTCGTTAAGATATTCGACAAAGGAGACAATGCCGCCTTCGTAGTAGAGGCATACTTCAGGATGTTCGGTGTCCCGTTCATCACGGTACGTGATCTTGATCCCCTTATTAAGGAAGGCCAGCTCTCTCAGCCGCTTGAGTAAAAGATCGTAGTCGTAATGGGTAATGCTGAAAATCGTTTCATCTGCCCAGAAGTGAACAGTGGTGCCGCGCTTGGTTGTTGAACCCATGGTCTTTAAGGCCTGCTGCGGCTTGCCACGGGAGAATTCCATCTCATATGCCGTGCCGTTTTGGTGCACTTGAACAAGAAGTTTTTTCGACAGCGCATTGACGCAAGAGACGCCAACGCCGTGTAGACCGCCGGAGACTTTATAGGTCGACTTATCAAACTTACCGCCGGCATGGAGAATCGTCATCACAACTTCAAGCGCAGAGACGTCACGACCTTGCTTGGCCGACTCTTTTTCATGCCGCCCGACAGGAATCCCCCGGCCGTTGTCTTCCACGAGAACAGAGCCGTCTTTATGCAAGGCAACGGTAATTTCGGTGGCATAGCCAGCAAGGGCTTCGTCAATACAGTTGTCGACGACTTCAAAAACGAGCTGATGCAGACCTGCCGTGTGGGTGTCGCCAATGTACATCCCTGGCCTTTCGCGCACCGCTTGAAGCCCTTCCAAGACGGTGATCGAGCTTGCATCGTAGGTGTTTTTATTTTCATCTTCTGTCATCGTCGTCATACCTTTTAATTATCCTATGCGAAAAATAATATTCTTTATCTCGGCTTCCGGAAATTTTTTCTGCAGTTTTTTGAGCAGCTTTTCTTTTTCCTGTTGAACCAATATACTATATAACGGTGCGTTTCTAACCTTTACCACAAGGGCGCCTTTTTCAAAAGAAATAGCTTGTGTCATTGATCGCCATTTTTCATCAATAACTTGGTGCCACCCTTCCAAGATCAGATCAGGCCGCAGATGTCTTTTGCCGTCAATCTCACGCAGGAGCGACGGAAGCAAGTCTTTCAGGTGCTTGTTTGTTAGCGACAATTTTCCTCAAAAAAGGCGATAAAAAATGAACAAATTCTGATCTCAAGAATACTCGAATTAACGCAAAATTGCAACGAATTTACGTCCCTCTTTTTCGACCTAAAAAATGGCTACTTTTGGATAGTTTTGCGCGTTAAAAGATATTTAGAAAAGCAAAGCGTTAAGACCCATGGCGATTAAAAAGTAAATCGACATCGAAAGAAAATCGTTAAAGGCAGTGACAATCGGACCGGCGGCAATGGCCGGATCCACCCCAATCCGTGCAAAGAACAGCGGAGAAAAGACGCCAAGAGACGTGCTTGCGATGCAAGCTCCCCAAAGTCCTACGCAGACAATCACGCCAACGATCATTGGATTCACTTCGATGGCAGAAAGTCCGATCAAATCAAGACCCCAGACCAAGAGGCCGGCTAAAATACCAAAGATCATTCCTGTCGAAACGCCAATTGTCAGCTCTTTGCGGATCGCTTCGCCTTTGCTGCCGGAAGAGAGACTCCCGGTGGCCATACTACGGACTAAAATGGTACTGCATTGGATGCCGATATTTCCGGAAAGTCCTGTAATCAGTGGCACAAAGAAAAGCACAAATGTGAGCGATCCGGACTCATAACTTTGCAACGACGACATAATGCCAACGTTCACAAGACCGGCAAAAAGCGTCACCACAAGCCATGGCACGCGGGCGAGCAGCCTTCTCCAGGTCGGTTCATGTTCTTGAACATTTTCTCCCGTACCGGCCATTTGAGCGATCGTATCATCGGCGATATCTTCGATCGCTTCCATCACGTCTTCGTAAGTCACAACACCGACTAAACGACCGTCTTCGCTCACCACTGAAAGGGCTGGAAGCTTATAACGCTCGACAATATCGACGACTTCTTCGCGAGAGGCCTCTGCGAGCACTTGATGGAGGACCGGCTGCATCACTTGTTTTAAAGGGACATGCGCAGGATTGACAATAAGGTTCCGGGCAGGGACATAGCCTTGGAGCTGCCCTCCTTCATTTAAAACGTAAATTTGGCGGGTCAGATCGATTCCCGGATGGTCATGGATATAGGCAGCAGCATCGCCCAGCGTCATTTCGGAAGGAAAAGCAAAAAACTCGTTGGTCATCAAACGGCCGGCGGTATTCCGCTCGTGCTTTTTAATCTCTTTAATCCGGGCGGCTTTGGCGGGATCGAGCAAATCGACGACCCTGCGGAAACGGCGCTCTGACATATCTTCTAAAACAGCTACCGCATCATCTGGCGGCATGTGGGTAATCAGATTTTTTGCTTCCACATCGGAAATGTGACGGAAAATGGCCGTCCGCGTGCTGCTGTCAGTATTGACCATAAAACCGACCTTCGCCTCAAAATCGGCGAGGTTTTCATAAATGACAGGGCGGATGTCGGGCGGCAGCCTGGAAGCAGCATAAGCAAGGTCGATGGAATCATGTTCACCAGCGATCTTGATAATATCGTGTAAAATAACTTTTGAAGTTTGTTTATGGAAGGCGCGGTCAAGTTTTTCTTTTAAAATATCGTCCAATTGACTCGTCTTAGAGTCCATCAGCGACACAGAAGCTGGCTCGTCGACTTCACTATTTTTCATCTAAATATCCCTTAAACTCGAGTTAGCAACCGCTCCACTAGTGTACAATCAAAATTCTTTTCTCTCCAATGAATTCGCTGGAGTTATATTTGTTCATCGCGTATGTTTGATAAACTTTTATGTATACTCCAGATAAAATCCGCAACATTGCCATTATTGCCCACATCGACCATGGAAAAACGACGCTGCTAGATCAACTCTTGCGTCAATCAAACGTCTTCCGCGATAACGAAAAGGTCCCGGAAAGGGTCATGGACAGCTATGACCAAGAAAAAGAACGCGGCATCACGATTTTTGCCAAGCACACCAGCGTCTTTTATCAAGATTTCAAGATCAATATTATCGACACTCCCGGCCATGCCGACTTTTCCGGAGAAGTCGAAAGGGTCCTTGGCCTTGTCAATTCCGTTCTCTTGATTGTCGATGCTCAAGAAGGCCCTATGCCACAAACCCGCTTTGTGCTTTCCCAAGCTCTTAAAATGGGCCTGAGACCTATTGTTGTCCTCAATAAGGTCGATCGGCCGCATGCAAACCCTGACCGCGCCCTCAATTTAACTTTTGATCTCTTTGTTGAACTCGGCGCCACCGATCTACAACTTGACTTCCCCGTCATCTATGCGTCGGGCCTGCAAGGGATTTCCGCAAAAAACCTCGGAGATCCGATGGTCGATCTCAAACCGATGTTTGAGATGATCATCGAAAAAGTCCCTGCGCCTCCGGGCAATTTAGAACTCCCCTTCCTCATGCAAGCAATCACCCTTTCTTATGACGACTACGTCGGTAGACTTGCCTGCGGAAGAATTTTGGAAGGAACGATCAAAAAAGGGCAAATGGTCACCCGCGTGAATAAGGACGGCCATCCGACCCAGCATAAAGTTGTCCGCATCGAAGGGTATCTCGGCCTGAAAAAAGTCGAAATGGAAGAAGCCGGCGTAGGCGACATCATCAACATTGCAGGAATTCCCGATGTGACCATCGGCGATACCCTTTGCGATCCCAATCACATTGTCCATCTTGAACCGATTTTCCTTGCCGAACCGACCCTTGCCATCGAAGTCATGGTGAATAACGGCCCCTTTGTTGGAAAAGAAGGGAAACATGTCACGATGAATAAAATCCGCGACAGACTTCTCCAAGAAAAACGGGCAAATATTTCACTGCGCATCGACCAAAAACAAGACGATTCAATGGAAGTCTGCGGACGCGGCGAGCTTCACCTGGCTGTTCTTTTAGAAGCGATGCGGCGCGAAGGGTACGAGTTCCTCATTTCCAAACCTAAAGTGATCTTAAAAACAATCAATGGCGTTGAATCCGAGCCGATGGAAAATGTCCATATCGAGGTTCCTCAAGAATATTCGGGAGCTGTCATCGAAGAGCTTTCCCGCAGACGCGGCGAGCTTCGCCTCCTTGAAACCAACGAACACAACATCACCACCCTTCAATTCCTTCTTCCGACCCGCGGGCTGATGGGGTATCGGGGCGAGTTCATGACCGTCACGCGCGGCCTCGGGATTTTAACCTCCATTTTCGATAGCTATGCCCCTTGGAAAGGAACCATTACCGGCCGTCTTAAAGGCGTCATGGTCTCCGGTAATCAGGGACGAACAACAGCGTATGCCAACTTCAGCTTGCAGGAACGGGGCTCTCTTTTCGTCTCCCCTGGCGATGAAGTCTATGAAGGAATGATCGTCGGCGAGCAAAACCGCGACAATGACCTCGTGGTCAATGTCACCCGTGAAAAACACCTGACTAACATCCGTGCCGCCGGAAGCGATGAAAATATTATCTTGACTCCTCCACGGGTTTTCACCCTAGAGACCGCCATCGACTACATCAATGAAGATGAAGTCGTTGAAGTCACTCCAAAGTCAATCCGCATTCGCAAGCGCTTCATGAAAGAGCATGAACGAAAGCGGGCTTCGAAATAATCTAAGTTAAATTTTTTCGGGCACCTTAGGTAGTAATAGGAGGAGGAGAGATTTGATCGGGCGGGGAGTAAATTTGAAAAAGACCATCCCCAATCAGCATTTCCTCCATACATTGGCTCAAACTCTTTTCCCGAGTGATTTGCTTGTCGATGCCTTTTAATTTATAAGCGTAGTTCATAAACGCATTGTCATCATCACTCCAGTGGTTTGTGGAGACTGTTGTGGATGTACTCCCCTCACACACAGTTAAGAATAAAAGTCTTTCTGAATGATCATCAACTGAGTCGGGAGGAGACATTCCTGTTTCAAAGGCTATGCGTTTGGGATAACAACGTAGAGCCTCCCTGTCTAGCAAGGAATGAAAATCAGATGATTTGATAGACACTAATTCTTTGAATTTGATCAGAGCAAAGCATTTGATACGCATTACAAGCCCAAATTCACGATGATCTGGCTGTTTGAATCTCATCAAGGATGTTGGCTTCTTCGTCAATGGGTTGACCATATCCTTTATATGAATAAAATCACGGTAATGAGTACCTGGATAACCAACAACAACCGGCAAAGCAGGAAGGCGCCCAATCACTATTGAATGTTTAAGAAGTGAGTTAATGAGATCAAGGGGATATCCTGCGTTAAGACAAGCCTGCGTTTCTTTCATATAGATTGAAATAACATCTTGGACCAAAGGCCTTGCTCTCCATTCCTTGCAGACAACCGATACGTTCCAAAAAAGAACGTCATACTCTAAAAAACCGAATACCTTGTCGACAACTTCGATAGGCAAACCTATTGAGGAATTAAATACGCTACCTGTAGACATGAGAGAGATGTTTATTTTTGTGCTGTTAAAAATCAAATCAAAATAATTTTTTATAATTAAGTTTGTTTTTCATATTTCTCCATCTTCAGCTCCTCACGTGTTCATAAATCTCACTTTGACTAATTTCAATAACTGCCCTAAAATCCTCTGGACAAGTGGAGACTCATGTTCTTAAAATTCTTGACTGACCGCCGTTCAAAAGTTCTCTTCTTCCTGATGCTCTCTATCATAGCTCTCCTCAACGTCAATTACGGCATTTTAAGAAGCGCCCGCAATGCCCTTGTCGTTGCCGATCTGGGCAAAGGCGCTGGATCGATCCCGATCTTTGAGCTGGTGGGCACAATGCCGGCTGCCCTGATTATGGTCTATCTTCTGACCCGTCTTCTCAATAAATACTCTATCCATAAAGTATTTATGATCACGCTAGGGGTCTTTTCAGGGTTCTTCATCTTTTTTGCCCTAATCATCTATCCTTCGCTTCCCACATGGGAAAGCCAGATCCTTCAATGGACGTGGCTTCCTTGGAATACCTTCTTTGCGGTCATCCTCCCTCAAGCTTTATCGCTGCTTTTCTTCGTCATGGCAGAGCTATGGAAAATAGCGCTCCTCACCGTCCTTTTCTGGGGCCTTGTTAATCAATATATCCCTCTTGGAGATGCCAAAAAGTTCTATGGACCTCTCATGCTTGGCGGCAGCATCGGAACCATCGTCGCCGGTCCAGTCGTCTCGTTTTGCACCTCCGATTTTGCCTCCCGGAGCTCCTGGTCGAACTCTCTATCGTTAATGATGATCGTCCTGAGCTTGATTGGAATACTGACAGCCTATCTATACTCAAAACTCTGGAAAGAATTTGCCGGACCTAAACGAGAAAAGGAGGAAGTCAAAGACACCATCTCAGTCTGGGAAAGTATCCGTCTATGTGTCAAATCCCCCTACCTTTCTCTCCTAGCCTGGATCACGATTGTCGACTATATCGCTTATGCCCTCGGCGAGGTGATCTTTCTAGACATCCTCAAACAGCGGTATCCCGATCCCAGGGATTACTGCGCCTACATGGGCCAGCTTTCTCTCTGGAGCGGACTTTTGACCGCTTTCAGCGCTCTGGTCGTGACTCCCCTTCTGCTGCGCCGCTGCCGCTGGGTCGTCGCCTCGCTTGTTACCCCTGCTTGCCTCTTGATCACGGAAGGCGCCTTTTTTATCGCTCTTTGGCATCCGTCCACTTCACATCAAATCGAGCTTTTGGTCTTTTTAGGCACCCTCTTCTTCTGCTTTGTCCGCGCTGCTAAATACACGTTATTTGACACGTCTAAGGAAATTGCGTTCATTCCAATGCCGCCTTTGGAGCAAATGCAAGGCAAGCTCATCATCGACGGCGTCTGCTCAAGGCTTGGCCGCGGGAGTGCTTCCGTTGTCAGCATCTCGCTGATCCAGATCTGCGGCGGAGTTTTAGCCAGCGCCTCTACTGCAGGCCTCATCGTCCTAAGCATCGCTGTCAGCTGCGTTATTTCAACATTTAAACTCGGCAAGCTTGTGGAGAAGAAATCAGCACTCAAAAATAGTGAGCCAACACCCAACCAAATTACTTAAAATCGCTTCACCTAAGGAGAAATAATGGCAACAAATAACTCCTCCTCCGTCCAAACCATAAGACATCCGGCATCAACATTTAGAGTCCTGAATCCCCCTGAGGGACCTTCGCTATTTGCTAGAGTCAATTGGGTTTTCATACTATACATAGGGTGCCTAGCTGCGGGCACCGCCTATTGTCTTTCCAACCTCTATCAAGCTTATCAGCTTAAATTTAACAATTCTTTTGGGCTGGATAATCAGTTTAAACTCATCCAATGCCACGCCTTGCTTGATGAAGCCCAAGAAAAAGAAAAAAAACAAGAAAATGGTGAGGCTTTACTTTTTCAGCGGTGTGAAGTGCTCATAGATTCCGTTGATAATGATGATTTCACTTCTATGGCTCTTCATAAAGATAAGCTCTTGCTACAACTTGCTCATCAATATGTGAAAAACGACCCGAACCATTCTTATCAGATTGCTCAAAAAATCACCTCATTCTACGATTTATTTAAGGCTGCCCAAAGTATCCAAAAAGAGCATCTTGATTTGAATCAACTCAATGTACTTTACACTCAAGCTTTTGACGCGATGACAAAAGAATGG
>DATAHB010000106.1:0-16887 GCA_036263375.1 Rhabdochlamydiaceae bacterium
CAAGCTTATCAGCTTAAATTTAACAATTCTTTTGGGCTGGATAATCAGTTTAAACTCATCCAATGCCACGCCTTGCTTGATGAAGCCCAAGAAAAAGAAAAAAAACATGAAAATGGTGGGCCTTTATTTCAGCAGTGTGAATTGCTCCTAGCTTCGGTTGACGATGATTTCACTTCTATGGCTCTTGATAAAAATGAGCTCTTGCTACGAGTTGCTCATCAGTATGTGAAAAACGACCCGAACCATTCTTATCAGATTGCTCAAAAAATCACCTCATTCTACGATTTATTTAAGGCTGCCCAAAGTATCCAAAAAGAGCATCTTGATTTTGATTTGAATCAACTCAATGTACTTTACACTCAAGCTTTTGACGCGATGACAAAAGAATGGAAACTAGGGCCTGAGAGCGTGTCTCGTCTGTTGAATTTTAATCAGTTGTTAAAATTCGCTATAGCATTCCATTCGGTCAATAATCATGAATCCGCAACCCGTTGTATGACAACAGCCTTAAAACTGGTAGACCTCTACGAGAACGATTTGGTCAAGATTAGCACCCTATGCCAGATTGCTGAATATTATCAACGCATGGGAGATTCTCAACAAGCAAGCTCCTCTATAGAATCCGCTCAGCAATTATTTCAAGAAAAAATCCCGCTTACTGACCAAATCGAGGCTCGTTTGATTTTCGCTAATTTATTCTATTCCTGCAAAGATGTTACTAAAATGGATCAAGAATTGAGCGAGATTATGAAATTGATGGATAAAAACTCTCCCTTACAAACTATAAACACTTTATATTCATTGACAAAACTGATCATTACAATTGGAAAAGACGAAACCTCAAAATCACAATTTAAAGATTTTGCAATTAAACCTAAAATCGATGCAGCGCTAGAGGCTCTTATGACAGCCCCTGTTGAAGATGCGACAAGAAAAGGTCGCGTTCGAGCTTACTTAAAGCTTGTATCCATCTATGATCAAGGGTTTATCAATGACCAGAGCTTAAAAGAGCAAGCAGTAAGCAAAGCTTTTGAACTCATCCACAAATTACCAGAAAACTCCGATAAAGAAATCAAGTCTAAATTCGGTTTACTCACCAGCCTTCTCTATTCCTACAAGCAAGATCCTAAAAAGGCACTAGAAATTTTGCAGCTCTCGGAAGGATTGTATGACAAGTGTCCACTTAATGACGATTCTAAGCTGAGCCCAGAAAAGCTTGGATGGGGACAACAACTTATGAGCTGCTATCATGAATTGAATTTAAAAGAACAATCTAATCGCTTTTTTTGGAAATATCTTTCCGATCTTAAAAATGAGAAAACCCCTTTCAAAAAAATTAACAACTTGGTTACGTATGCGAAACATTACAGCATCTTAGGCAACATCGATCATTACTATCCCGAGCAAAGAAGAACTCAACTGGAGGCCGCTGAAGCGCTCCTTCCTGAACTGAAATCGTCTAACTACGAGCACGCTCTTGCGATGATCATCAAAGGCTATTTACAGGTAGATCGTCAAAAAAGCCTTCGACTTCTTGAAAATTACACGAGTCAACGAGCCCATCAAAGAGCCATAAAACACCTGAAAATTGCAGCGATCACCGCTGCTACCACAAGTCTTTGTTACTTTTACCCTCAAGCTTATCCTTTATGGACACTTGGACTAACAGTCGTAAGCCTATTTTGAGAGGCTTTTGAGCAGTCTTTCATGAACCTATCTCAAAAAATTTCATCAGGATCCTTTTCATCCGACCGATTTAACGCATCTGTTATTTTGGTCGCGACCATTTTAACATAGGCGTTAAATTGGTCGGATTTAACTGACTGAATATAAAAAAGTTATGATTTTCACAAGTAGAAAAAGACACCGCCAAGCTTCTGGCGACGGGCCCATTCTTTCTTAGATCTGCGCGTCAGTTCATCATCAAAAGCAATCCAATCGCCCGTCTGTGGATTGTAGAGAAACGACTGAAAACAACCCTTAAGCGAAGTATAAAAGAGCTTGGCGGAAGGGTTTTTCTCCCTGTAGTTCACAATATCCTGCGCTCTTATTTCAGCCTTTTCTAATTGCGGCCCCTCAGCGAGCTGGCCATAGCCCGTGTTAGACATGCCAGGAGCCACATTTTTGAACAGGATGCCAAACGTCGTAAGTCCCAGAATGATTCGATGAGAATCGATCCCTTGGGCATAGAGATATTGCAAGCTTTCAATGACGGAAGGCCCTTCCCAAGAAAATAAGACGGAATGAAAGTTGGTGCGGCATCCCGGTTCGGGACGGACGAAATCAAAAGCCATTAGATCGATCTTCACATCGAGTGCTGCGAGCGATTTTAGATCAAATGATTTTAATAGCGGAAGGCTCGCAGGAAGAGCAATCCTAATCTCTCCATTAAATGAACACTCTTTGACGATGTCCATCCCTTGATGAGCCCTGACTGTTCTTCCATATCCCTTTTTCTCAAACGCCAGCGAGACCTTGATTTTGGGGTGGTCTTTTTGGAATGTTTTCAATGCTTCTGAGGTCATTTCATCCGACTCTAAAAATGTCACATGCTGGATACCATGAGTGTCTATCCCTTTGAGTTTATGATAATAAGCGCCTGTTTCAAACATAAACCTACCATGCAAAAGTAGTTTTTAAATTTCAACTTGTGTTACAAGTTACTGCTCAAAGTATGACGCAGCAGCCTGTTGAGATTTTCGAGGATATTGCTCCCACCTATGATCGAACGAATCGAGTTTTGTCCGGCGGGATTGATCTCTATTGGCGCCGCAAAATGGCAATGCTGCTTCCGCAGGTGGAAAAAATTAAACTGCTTGACCTAGCCACGGGAACGGGAGATCAGCTGCTTGCGCTGCTAAAACACTCTTCTACGATTGATCAAGCAGTCGGCATTGATCTTGCGGAAGAAATGCTCAAAATCGGACGGACAAAATTAAAAGCCTACGATCAAGTTATACTCCAAAAAGCTTCGGCAACGGACATTCCGTATCCGGAAAACAGTTATGACTGCGCAACGATGTCGTTTGGTATCCGGAATGTCGATAACGTTTTAGGATGCCTCGGAGAAATCTATCGCGTGCTTCGCCCTAAAGGAAGAGCGCTAATTTTAGAGTTTTCGCTTCCGACAAATAAATGGATCCAAAAAACGTACCTGCTCTATCTCAATAAACTCCTGCCGCGGATTGGGAAACTGATCTCAGCCCATGAACATGCCTATACCTACCTCGCAAAGACCATCCAATCGTTTCCACAGGCAGAGGCTTTTTGCAAGCTGATGAAGAAAGCGGGTTTCAGTGAAGTGAAAGCCCATCCTCTAACATTTGGGATTGTGACGATTTACCAGGGAGAGAAATGACCACTCTTTGGAAGTTTTTAGATGAAGCGCTTCAGTATCCCAAAATCTATTGGAAGTCCCGCGACAGCAAGTTTGCTTATGCAGGGTACGGCGCAGGTCAAGGTATCGAGAAAAATTCGCCGCTGAGTTTCGGCGGTCAAGCTTTTACTCCCCATGCATGCCAGGGAATCTGGAGCTGTTTCCCGGCTTCGCTGTACTTCTCCCCCACAACACTCAAACAAGAAGTGTGGGATCCTTCCCGTTTTCCGTTTGTCTTTCCTAAAGTGCTGGAAAGAAAAGAGACTCCGACGTTCGAACACTGGTGGATGATTGTCAATGATGCACTGGAAAAAATCAAAAGCAACCACTTAAAAAAAGTTGTTCTGGCTCGTCAAACCGCACTAAAACTCGATAGCAAGATCGATCCTCTGCATGTTCTCAGAATGCTCACCCCCTATGGCAATGAGGCATCGCTGTTCATGCTCCAGCTAGATGCAGACACTGCCTTTGTCGGAGCGACTCCGGAAAAATTATTCCACCGCAAGCACAGAAAGATCTCGTCTGAGGCCATCGCAGGCACTAAAGACCAAATCGAACAATGGACCCCAAAAGAAACTTCCGAGATCGAAGCCGTCCAACTCTTCCTTCATGAAAAATTCATGCGGTGCTGCCGAGACATTCAATGGCAGCCCCTTGAGCAAAAATCGTTCGGTATCCTCAATCACCTCTATCAAAGCATCCGCGGGGATCTGAAAGAAGAAGTCTCCGACCAAGAGCTTTTTTTACATCTGCACCCCACTCCAGCTCTGGGAGGGCTTCCGAAAGAGGCCGCAATCTCGTATCTTGGTGAAACCGAGCCGCTGCATCGGGGCTGGTACGGCGGACTTTTTGGGATGGTCTCTCCTCAAGAGACCGATATGGCAGTGACGATCCGCAGTGCCTTAATCCGCGGAAATGAAATACATCTTTTTGCAGGTGCGGGCATTGTCAAAGATTCCGATCCGCAAAAAGAATGGCAAGAACTTGATCTAAAAATCCATCACTATTTGAGGTTTTTAAATGAATGATGCCTATGCAAAGCAGATTGTCCACCATCTCGTTGAACAAGGCGTGCGCCGAGTTTGCATTTCTCCAGGTTCTCGATCGACGCCCCTAGCTTATGCTATTTCACAAGAAGACAAACTTGAAAAACTTGTCCATTTTGATGAAAGGGGCGCTGCGTTTTATGCCTACGGCTACGCGAAAGCCTCCAAAACTCCTGTCGCTCTCCTTGTCACCTCAGGGACCGCCGTCGTCAATCTCTATCCAGCGATTATGGAAGCGTTTAATGATGAAGTCCCTCTGATTGTCATCACCGCAGACCGCCCCCAAGAGCTGAGAGACTGCGGCGCCAACCAAACCTGCGACCAGGTCAAAATTTTTGAGAGCCATGTCCGGTGGTATTTTGAGATCCCTTGCCCTGATCAGGCAATCTCCTCAGGATTTATCGGCTCGACAATTGCACAAGCAGTGTATCGAGCGACCGGGAGCCCTAAAGGGCCTGTCCATCTCAATTGCCTTTTCCGAGAGCCATTCCTCTCCAACTATGAACAAGAAGTTCCTCCTTCGACCCATTATGAGCAGGCGCACCATATGCTTTCGACGGCCTCCATCGAGCACTGGGCAAAAAAACTCTCCGCCTGCGAACGGGGCGTCATTATTGCCGGATCGATGGCCACTTCCCGATCGCTCAAATCGATCTTTACCCTAGCAGAGCTGCTCGATTGGCCAATCTTACCCGATATCACCTCGGGACTCCGCTCCGAAGGCCTGCACCATAACGTCATTCCGTATTACGACATGGTGCTTAAACTCGTCCCGCATTTCCGCCCAGACTGTGTCTTGCATTTCGGAGACCGTTTGGTCTCCAAACCGCTGGCGGGGTGGTTAAAACAAGCGACTGCTCCTCTCTATGCGATGGTTGCCGATCATCCACAGCGGCACGACCCTTCTCACCTTCTCACGCATCGGCTGCAGACTGATCCCACGATCTTTTGTGAGCAGCTCCTGCAATGGATCCCCCGCCGGATCTCATGGATGGGTCATTGGAAGGCTGTCAGCCAAGTCGTTGAAGGGCATGTCGATGACTATATTCCTGCAGCTTCGGAGCCCGGCCTTATCCGGTTTTTGCAGCACCAGCTCCCTCCTCACTACTCACTCTTTTTTGCCAACAGCATGCCGATCCGAGATGGTGATCAATTCTTTTTCCCACGATTCCACCGCGGGCCCATCTACGCTAAACGGGGCACGTCCGGCATCGATGGTAATATCGCCATGATCGCCGGGCTTGCGGAAGGATCCCAGCGGCCGATTGTAGCTGTCATTGGAGACATGACAGCTCTTCATGATCTTAACTCTCTTGCCCTCTTGCATAAATGCAAAGTCCCCGTCATCTTACTTGTGATCAACAACCAAGGGGGTGGCATTTTTTCTTTCCTTCCCATCGCACAGAAAAAAGAGATGTTCGAAGAATACGTGGCAGGAGCGCACCCGTGGCAGTTTGAAGAGGCAGCCAAGATGTTCCACCTGCCTTATCTATCCATGACAGAGCCTTCCCAGCTCACAAAGATCCTCAGGGAAGAAAAAACCCACCTTATCGAATTTAAAACGAGTCGCGTAGAAAACAGGCAACTTCATCTGTCGATCGAAGAAAAGATCAAAGTAAAGATCGAAGGTCTTGCCTACGCTGTGACTTAAAGGAAAAATTCTTATGACAATCGTGACTGAAGTTCAATGGACCACCTGCGGAACATATATCGACATTAAATACGAGAAATTTAGCGGCGTTGCTAAAATCACTATCAACCGCCCCCACGTCAGGAATGCCTTCCGGCCACTTACCGTGGATGAAATGATGCATGCGTTCAATGACGCCCGCTACGACAACGATATCGGGGTTATCATCCTTACAGGCCAAGGGAAAGAAGCCTTTTGCTCCGGCGGAGATCAAAAAATCCGCGGCGATGCTGGCTATATCGATGCTAAGGGCAATGAGCGGCTCAACGTCCTTGATTTCCAACGGATGATCCGCACTTGCCCTAAACCCGTCATCGCCATGGTCGCAGGCTATGCGATCGGCGGAGGTCATGTCCTGCATGTTGTCTGCGATCTCACCATCGCTGCTGACAATGCTATCTTCGGGCAAGTTGGCCCTAAAGTCGGTTCGTTCGATGGAGGATTTGGATCAAGTTATCTTGCCCGCTGTGTCGGCCAGAAAAAAGCACGAGAGATTTGGTTCCTCTGCCGAAAGTACAATGCCCATGAGGCTCTAGAAATGGGCCTTGTCAATTGCGTAGTCCCTTATGAAGAACTCGAATCTACAACGCTTCAGTGGTGTCAGGAAATGCTACAACACTCTCCTATTGCCCTCCGCTGCTTGAAATCGGCTCTCAATGCCGATTGCGATGGCCAAACAGGCCTCCAAGAACTCGCCGGCAACGCGACCATGCTCTTTTATATGACGCCCGAAGGGCAAGAAGGCCGCAACGCCTACGTCCAAAAACGGAAACCTAACTTCAAACAGTTCAAACGAAAACCATGAATCAAATCGCCACCTCTAAGAAAATGACCTATGTTTGCGCCTATCTGATTTTAAGAAAAAACAATCACGTCTTACTCCTCTTACGGCAAAACACCGGCTACTGCGATGGACAATATGGTCTCGTCTCAGGACATGTCGAAGATGGAGAAGGTGCGACATCAGGAATGATCCGTGAGGCCAAGGAAGAGGCCAGCATCGAACTTTTGCCTGCCCAGCTCAAAGTCGTCCATATTGTTCACAGATATTCTAATCGGCAAAATATAGACATCTTCTTTGAGTGCACTTCTTGGTCAGGAGAAATCAAAAATCAGGAGCCCGCAAAATGCGGTGGCTTGGAATTTTTTCCGGTAGACAATCTTCCTGAAAATACAATCCCCTATATCGCACGCACGCTGCAATCAGCAGCCAAAAAGATTTCCTATTCCGAAGAGGGCTGGGAGTAAACAACTCTCGCCTAAAAGGCGAAAGCTTTATTGTCCGCTGGAGCGGCAACATACCGGCGGTTTACATCGCCAGATCCCAGGCTGAAAAGCCTGAGAGGCCTACACAAACGGTGTTGGCTTCCGTAACTCACTGTGGTTTCACGTGATGTCAACGCCCCAGAGACAACTTAATGCCGTTGGGCTCTATCACGGTGTTAATGTGAAGGATAATATAGAGCAACTGATTTTAAAACAAGAGGAGCAGTGCTTCCTCCCAGCCCTAAAGGGCTGGGTTTCCGCGCTGTCAACTACGATGACACTGATCGATCACTTCATTCAAGCCAGGATAGCCCGATAAGTACCGCTTGATATTTTTAGTAACTCTTTCCATCTCTTTGCACCGATTTTGAGCAACCGCTTTATCGTAGCGGATACGGCCCGGATCGAGCTGGACGGCTTTGCCATTGTAGAAACCGTAATTGACCTCTAAATTTTGAGAGTGATCCCGATATCCTTTTTTGCTGCGCGAAACAAAGAGCGCATAAATCTGCCGGGCCGCTTCTTTAGCCTCGCCTGTGCGTCCCTCTTGATAAAGCTTGTCTAAGTAAGGAAGCACCAACTCCACTTTTCTTTGGAGAATGAACGGATATTTTTCTAAAGGGATCTGATAGAGCTTGCCTTCTTTGCCCACCACTTCAATAGTTTGGTTAACGACTGTTGAGGCATCAAAATGGTTATAAACAACACCTGTCTCTTCTTTGAGGTCTTTGAGGGCCATCGCATACCGCTTAAAAATTTTCTCCAGATGCTTGCGTTTGTTGAAAAGGGAATTGCGGGGATTGAAAAACTTGATGACGTAGTGATGATCGGCACTTTCATACACCGTGAGCTGTCCGCCGCATCCGAGATACGTGAACCGCTGTTTCAAAATGTCCGAGGCAATTCGTTTTGAAGCCAAATCGGGATTGCTCGGCGCCCTTTTTAGAATCCCGGGATGGCAAAAATCTTTAGGCCCAAACTCCGGATGATCCGAGCGGAAATAGTCATGGCCGATAATAAAAGCACCTACGATTAAAGCAAAAACAATGAATTTCTTGAGCATAGTAGCATGAAATTCTACTGAAATTTAAATATTTTAACTAATAAAAAACACCCAAAATAGGTTATGTTGATTTGTTATGAAAACATTTTCTATTTGGCTAGAAGCCAGCCGTCCCAAAACCCTGATCGCCAGCATCAGCCCTGCGCTGATAGGAACTGCCCTGGCCTGGAACTCTGGATCATTTTCCTTGCTAACGTTCCTGCTCACGCTGCTCACGGGAGTCGCTATTCAAATCGGAACAAACTTCGCCAATGACTATTTCGATTTCATCAAAGGCGCTGACACGAGCGAAAGAAAAGGGCCTCGTCGTGTGACGCAAGCCGGACTGGTCGCTCTTCCTGTGATGAGAAAAGCCATTATCGTCGCATTTGCCCTTGCTGCCCTATCGAGCGCCTATTTGGCTGCCACCGGCGGACCTTACATTACCCTTCTGACGATTTTGTATATCGGCCTGAGTTTGGCGTATACCGCGGGACCAATGCCGCTGGCCTATCTAGGGCTGGGCGATTTCTTTGTCCTCTTCTTTTACGGACCTACCGCCACACTGATCACCTACTATCTTCAAACTCATGAGATTGCCCTTCATGTCGGGATCTTAGGCCTTTGCCCGGGTCTTATTTCAACGGCAATTCTAACCGCAAACAATCTCCGCGATGTCAATGAAGACCGCAAATGCAGTAAAAAAACTCTTGTTGTTCGTTTTGGAGAGGCCTTTGGAAAAGTCGAGTATATTGTCTGTCTAGTAGCGGCTTGCGTTATTCCCTGCCTTTACGGCCATTACTGGATGCCCATCTTGCTTGTCCCTGCTGTTGTTCCCATCAAAGCAATGTGGACGATCCAAGATAAGCATCTGCTCAATGTTCCATTTGCGCAAACTGGAAAATTTCTCATTGTATACACCCTACTTCTTACCTTCTCCATCTTTTATGGAATTTAAAATTTTCCACTTTAAGATCAACATAGAAAGCTTCGGGCCGAAAGAAGGTTTTTTGCTCCAAAGTGAAAATCACTGGAGCGAAGTCTCTCCACTTCCCGGCAGAAGCCAAGAATCTCTGCACCAAGTCTTACAGCAGCTCAAAGCTATTCAAAACGGTTACCAAGGCCCCTTATTTCCATCAGTGGAATTCGGGCTTTTTGGCCTAAGCGGCCCTAAAATAATCGATGCTCCCGTTTGCTTATATTTAAATGGGACTGTTCAAGACATCTTGAAACACGCTAAAACAAACCACGGTTGCAAGGTAGCCAAACTCAAAGTGAGCCACTTGGATGTTCCTGCGGCTGTTTTCTTAGCCCGCCTTCTTAAAAATGAGTTCAGGCTACGCCTCGATATTGTCGGCATGTGGAGCAAAGAGCAAACAACACAATTTCTTGCCAATTTTTCTCCAGAGGATTTTGAATTCATCGAAGATCCTGGCTGCGACATTTCACCTTTTCCTATGGCCTCCGATCATCAAAATTTAGGATCGATGACTGTCTGGAAGCCCATGGTCAAAGGGCTGCCCCCCAAAAAATCAGCTGTAATACGGTTTCCAGTTAAAAGCTGGTCATATGGCAAGGAGTCCGCCCTGAATTTGAGTCAGACGGAGCCGGCGCCGAAGCAGCTCAACTTGAATAAGTTGAGCGATGCAGGCGGGCTCAAAGAGAGTGGCTGGACGACGCAGCCAGATCCCCAGCTTTTAACTGGAAACCGTATAATTTTGAGCAGCAGCCACGAAAGCGGAATCGGCATCCATCAAATCGCTTCTCTGTCACAGGCCCTTGAAATTCCTTCTCATCCGTTAGGAATAGGAACAGTGCTCTATATCCAAGAAGACCTGCTCAAAGATCCTCCTTTTATCCGAGAAGGAAAAATCCATTTCCCCACCGAATTTCACATAAAAAAAGAGAAGGTAACGCCATGCTAATCACCGATGAATTTACCTGGGACCATGCTTCGCTCGAAGATTATGTCGAAGGGATGTGTAAACAAATCGAAGCTTTTCCGCATGAACGTGTCGCGTTTTGGGCTCCCTCCACCCCTGAAGTCATCTTGACACTGCTTGCGTGTTGGAAATGTGGTAAGATCGCGTGTCCTTTAAGCACCCATCTTCCCTCAGCAGACCAGGCACTTTTTCAGCTCGGCACCGAACTATTTACTCCAACTTTCCCCGATCCTGAAACACCCCGCTCTACGCAATGGGACCTCTCTAAAATGGGAGCCTTCCTTTTTACCTCGGGCTCGATGAGCAAGCCCAAAATCGCCGCTTTTAGTTTAGGCAATCTCGTTTCAAGCGCCATTGGCTCCTTCAATACGATCCCTTTGCAGTCAGATGACCGTTGGGCTCTCACACTCCCGCTTTTCCATGTCGGAGGGATAGGGATTTTAATCCGCGCCTATCTAGCCAAATGCTTCGTTCTGCTCAGCTCCAATTGGCAGAAAGCAACCCACCTTTCTTTAGTGCCAACCCAGCTCCTCAGGCTCTTGCAAAATCCCCAAGAGATGCTCAATCTGAAAACGATCCTCTTAGGAGGAGCTCCTATTCCGGATATCAAAACGCCATGGAATGTCTATCCGACCTATGGAATGACCGAGATGAGTTCTCAAATCGTCACAAACCATCAGCTTCATCCTTATGCAGAGATGAAAATTGCCGAAGACCGGGAAATCTGGGTCAAAGGCCCCGTGCTGTTCCAAGGCTATTATGACAATGGAAAGCTGTCGCTATCCTTGAAAGACGGCTGGTTTGCCACTCAAGATCTCGGCTGCTGGGAAAACGGCCGCTTTAAAATCATCGGAAGAAAAGACAATCTGTTTATTTCCGGAGGTGAGAATATCCAGCCCGAAGAGATCGAAGAAGTCATTCGGAGAGTCTGTGGCCTGCACGATCCCGTTGTGGTACCAATGCCCGATAAAGAATTCGGAGCGCGGCCCGCTGTTTTTCTCAAAGACCCTTTGCCGCTTAAAGAACTTCAAGACATGCTAAAAGCCCATCTGCCAAAATTTAAAATCCCCGTCCATTGTTTTGAGCTGCCGGAAACAGGATTCAAACCCCATCGAAAAACTCTCGCTCAAATGGTTCTCCAGCAAGAGGTCAAATAACTCTTTATATTTGTCTTTAAAAGCTTTTTTCCTGATAATTTTTCTTCTATGCACAAAGCACTCCTAACACTTTTTTTATTTCCTGTTTTTCTCCTTGCCTCCGAGAGTAAAAAAGAGATCGCGCTCTCACATAACTGGACGGCAACCCCCAATGATCAAAACTTTATTCGGCAAGGAGGCCTTTCCCGCGTCTGGAAAACCCTCCAAGAGAAAAATGTCAACCTCTACACCACCGATCTGAAGAATGAGAAAGACGACCTCAATCTCCGCTATGTCATTGTCTGGAATAAACCTGGTTGCGGTTCCAAAGAGCTGTTTAAGAAGTTTACTCCCAAAAAACTCCTCTTATTTATGTGGGAGCCTCCGACTGTGATCAAGTATTCTTCAGAATACTTGTCACACTTTAAGAGGGTCTATACCTGGAATGACGACCTCGTCGATAATAGAAAATTTTTTAAGTTTTATTACCCCGAACTCAAACCCATGATGAAAAATCTTCCTTCTTTTGAAGAAAGAAAACTCGTCACGCAAATATCATCGAACAAAAAAAGTAAACATTCCAGAGAACTCTATAGTGAAAGGGAACGCATCATCCAATTTTTCGAAGACAAAGTCGATTTTGACTTCTATGGATTTGCTTGGGAAGAGAAGGGGTATAAAAACTATCGCGGATCTATCGAGAATAAGCTTGAGACCCTCAAGAACTATCGATTCAATGTCTGCTACGAAAATATCCACGATATCAAAGGATATATCACGGAAAAGATTTTTGACAGCTTTGCCGCCGGCGCCATCCCGATCTACTGGGGAGCCAGCAACGTCACTGATTACATTCCAAAAAACTGTTTCATTGATCGACGAGACTTTAAGGACTTTGCTGCCGTCTACGACTATATCCGGACGATGGACAAAGCTACCTACGAAACCTATCTAAAAAATATCCAGGCCTTTCTCCAAAGCGACAAAGCCAAGCTTTTCTCGCAAGAGATGTTCGAAGTCATCTTCCTCGAAGCGATTCGCTTCCCTTAGAAGAATTTCCTAAAACTATGAAATACATCTACCGTTTCTTGATACTCGCTAGTGTATCACTCATAAACCTCTCAGCTGAAAATTTCATTGAGTTCGATTTAGACAATGATCCTCGTTTTCATGTTGAGTTAAATTTATCTGACGAATTTGAGATTTGGACTATTTATGGAAATTCGCTTATTTTTGGAACTAAAAATGATAGGGGACCGGCTGGAGGAATTACGTTTGAAAAAAACACAGCAGAGAACACTTTTTTAAAAAAATGGTCTTCAATAGTCGAACATGCAGAATCTTTTTTTCCTAGGAAATACCTCATAGACAGCCCTACGATTGCTCTTCCGCTGCGTGAGGATACTTTGGCAAGGCATTCTCTTTTATGTCCGGTATCTGAGAATCATTCTTATATAAGCGTAGAAATCTTAATTGAGACTGAAAGTTATGTTTGTCATCTCTTCTTAACCCCGGATCAAAGATCTTTCGAACAAGTGCAAACACTTTGCCAGAATATTGCAAACAATCTTCACCTAATATTTCTGGACAAAACTATTTGCAAACCATTCGTCGCCAATCATTAAAACCTATTTTTATGCATTTCAAATCCGGTGATTGATTGTGCGAAATAGGATCAATTCCTATAATCCGGCTTCTTAGAGACTGTACTTGGTAACAAAAATGGTTTTAAAATACCCCTATTTTCAGACTGTATACGGAGATGACGCTAGCTCCTATCTGGCTCAAGGCGAACTGGCGCTCCTGAAGGGCGATTTGAAAGGGCTGGCGTTTTTCGAAAAAGCTGCAGAGCTCGAGCCGTACAATGCTGAAGTTTTCTACCGTCAAGGCTTAGCGCTGTTTGAACATGGCTCTACCGAAGGAAGAGAAAAGGCGCTTCTTCTAGCAACCAAGAAATTCAAAACCGCCACGCAGCTCAATGGTAACTACTTTGAAGCGTGGCAAGCCTGGGGAAACACCCTTTACCTCCTGGGAAAAACCACTAAAGAACACCACTATTTCCAAGAGGCGAAAGAAAAACTCAAAAAAGCCGTACAGGTAAGCCAGCAAATTTCTTCTGATCTCCATGCAGAACTCTATTGGGATTCTGGAAAAATTTGGACGGAAATCGCCCTGAATTCCGGTGAAGCCGTCGATTTTCAAACCGCGATCGACTCCTACCAAAAAGCCGCCGGTATACCTGAGCAGCTGCCGCAAGAATTTTGGAATGATTATGGCCTAGCTTGCCTTGAGATGGCCGACCTCGTCAATGACATGCGTCTGATAGTCAAGGCCATCCACTGCTTCAAAAGCGGTGTTGCTCTGACACCTTCTTCGTATGAAGGCTGGCTGCAGCTGGCCCGCAGTATGACGCTTCTCTATGGTCATACGCACGATGAAGACCATTTTAATGAGGCCCATGAATGTTTTTCCGCAGCTGCGCACCTTAGACCCTACAATCTGGAGCTTTGGCATAAATGGGCCCTCTTTCTGTTAGATGCAGGAAAAAGAACTCAAGATCCCAAGAGGCTACGCGCTTGTCTAGAGAAATGCCAGCGCGGCTATGTTTTTAATGCCAAAGATGCAGAACTGATCGGCACATGGGCAGAAGCTTTAGCAGCCTTAGGCCAAATGACCGACCGGATCGATCTTCTCTATGAGGCGCAAAATAAGATCAACGAAGCAATGACCCTTTCTGAGGAAGAAAATCCGAGCGTCTGGCATTCATATGCAAAAACTCTGCTGTCGTTGGGGGTCTACTTCGAAGATTTAGACTCTTTCTATCAAGCCATCGAAAGTTTCCAAGAAGGGATCTCTATTGATAGAACTCGGCATGAAGACTGGTACGGCATCGCTGAAGGTTATGCCAAAGTCGGCGATGCCGATGACGACATCGATGCCTTCGAAAAAGCTGTCCGCTTCTATGGCAAAGCCTTCGACTTGAAACAGGTCAGCACCCATTATTTCGATTACGGTTTTGCCCTGTCTCGTTTAGGCGAGATGAAAGATGACCCTGAGCTTCTCAAACGAGCGCTTTCATATTTTGAGTATACTCTCCACTCCCAGAAAAACGGTCTTTATCTTCACCCGGAATGGCTCTATCATTACGCGATCACGCTCGATCTCTTAGGCGATTGGCACGAAGATCAAAATGCCTATCAAAAGTCGTTAGAGATTTTTTTACAACTTCTCATGATCGATCCCGGTTTTCCTTGCATCCACTACCGCATCGGACTCGCGTATTCACACCTTGGTGAAGCTCTGGGAGAAATGGACTACTTCTACCGCGCCATCAACCACTTCCGCCTAGCGCTAAAGCAGGAAGAGGAAAACGAGTTTGCGGTTCTCGATTGGGGCATTACCCTCATCCATATCGCCCAAAATACCTATGATAAAGATCTTGCAGAGCAGTGTCATCGGGAAGCCGAGGCCAAATTGATCCAGGCAGCCCGCCTTGGCAACCTGCAAGCATTTTATCATCTTGCCTGCCTCTACTCCCTTTTGGGCCAGTACGACAAATCGATGCAATTTATCTACAAATCGCACAAAGTGAAGTCGCTCCCCACTTTCGAAGAACTCCTGGATGACGATTGGCTAGACGGTCTGCGGGTAACGACTTCGTTTCAAGAGTTCTTGACCCACCTCCAACACGGCTAAATTGTTGGGGATAGGTAGAATATGAGCGTGACTACTCCCTCCCATTTATGGAAGGGAGTAGTCACTGATCGAAAAAGCAATTTTTTAAAATGGGCGCCTTACATCACGGCCATTCATGGCCGTGATGTAAGGCGCCGTTAGGATAAATTCATGGCATGGATAACCCCTTTCATGCTACTCTAAAGCAGTCCGAAATTTCCAATCGATTGATAAATTCTAAAAAAGAGAAATACATATGACACCTGTACAGTCTTGTTCATTTCATTTGATTGATCATACTTATACTATTAGCTTTGGTTCATCTCAGACACTTCGTGTGGAAGTGTCAGACTTATCCAAGCATAATCTTCTTAAAGCTGACTATTTCATTCATGATACTTCAAACACTCTTCCGTCCACGATAAATCAGTTGTTCCAGCGAATTAGTGCGATGACACCTATCAAAGAGTTAGATCCGATTATTCAGAATGACCTGGGTTATTATTACGAGGTAAACGAAGACCCCGAAAAAGCCTTTAATTGCTACCAACAAGCTGCAGAAAATGGGTTTGGCGGAGGTTACCACACGCTCGGGGCGAGCTATCAGAAAGGCACAGGAATTGGTGTCAATTTAACGTTGGCCTTCGAGTGTTTCACCAAGGCAGTCGATCTTGGTTATTTTAGATCTTACTACAAATTAGGATATTGCCATATGCATGGGCTGGGAACAGAAGTCAACCACAACAAAGGCTTTTCCTGCTACGCAACAGGCGCTGAGAAAGGATGTCGCATATCCCAATATAATTTAGCGTATTGTTATCAAAAGGGTATAGGAGTGAAAGAAGATTTTACGAAAGCGGTCCATTGGTACCGCCAAGCTGCAGAGCAGGGGGATCTTTCTGCTCAGAATAAGTTAGGTCGTTGTTATGAAAATGGCATAGGGGTTGAAAAAAATCTTGAAACAGCGATGGTGTGGTACCACAAAGCTGGAGAGAACGGGCATGTCAGGGCTCAATATAGATTAGGCTTTAACTATGAAAATGGAATAGGGGTCGAAAAAAACCTTCAAAAAGCTCTCGACTGGTATCAAAAAGCTGAAAAGCAGGGATATAAAAGCACGCCTATTTTGATTCAACTAGCAATTACAGAAAAACGCGTAATAAATTTTTTCCAAAACATAGGAACATCTATAACTTCAGCGGTCCTTCCATCAAAGCAGTAATATTAAATGAGGATTTCCTGCTTAGAGGGTGGCTACACCCTGTTAGAAATTTATTGGGATAGGTTTATGGCCTAAAAACCTTCTTTTTTGCTATCTTAAAATAACCCAAGGAACATGAAAAATCGATTTTTGGCCCGCTTCAAAAGCCAATTTTTCATGTTCCTTGGGGGCACTCCGAGACTTTCGATCGATTAATAAACTCTCAAACGGGAATACACATATGACATCTGTACAACCTTGTTCCTTTCGCATGGCTGATCATACTTATACTGTTAGCTTTGGATCATCTCAGACACTTCATGTGGAAGTGGCAGACGCATCCAAGCATACTCTTCTTCTTAAAGCTGACTATTCCATTGATGATACTTCAAACACTCTTCCGTCTACGATAAATCAGTTGTTCCAACGAATTAGTGTGACGTCCTCTTTGAAGGTCGATCCAATTATTCAGAACGACCTGGGTCTGTATTACGAGCAAAGCAAAGACCACA
>DATAHB010000107.1:0-20198 GCA_036263375.1 Rhabdochlamydiaceae bacterium
CTATTATATCCCTGAACAACACCTGCATCGGCATTTGTCGGCTGTCCATTAAATTGCAGGAACTCTGTACCGAACATACCGTTTTTCCATCCGATCGCTTTTTGCAAGTCTATGGATAGGTCCAGGGTAAACGAGCTGTTGCCTGTCCAGCGTCGATTATGATGCGTTCCATCGCCTCCGCATAGGAGAGCGTTATAATCGCCTAGCCAAACACCGCCAAGTCGAACTCCAGAGCTTTCAGGGATCTGCAGTAAGTTGCCAAGCTCTCCAGTGCCTGTCAGAATATTGACAGCGCCGGGGTTTCCGCTAATCCCATAGGTCGATTCTGTTGCGTGGATGAGGGTTGTTCCAAAGAATAAAAGCGAGGCAAATAAGAGGCGCATAGGATTCATCGAACAACTATTTGTTGGGAGCGGAAAAATGCAACTTTCTAGTATTAAAAAATTTTATAATTCTCTTTTTTATTTTACAACTCTCATTTTCTCTTTTTGAAGAGTCTTTAACATCTTGTTTTAGGGGCTATCTTTTGCTAGACTGCGATATTTAATGAGCGGTAACTTGATCTGGCAGGGGATAAATGAAATAGGTCGAATTGGTTCCTGCCGGGTCCGAATGTAATGAGGAGGAAAGCAAGCCAATGATTTGGCTTGGGTGTGGGATGAGAAGTGAGGAGGCTTGCGACCGAACCTGCCCCCATAGCACTGGGGAATCTCACTTATACGTGCTGCTGGCAGGGCTACTGTTTAACTTTTAGTATCATCTTTAAGCTTTTGGATAAATTCCTCGTGCAGGGTGAATTGGTATTGATAGTCCCTGGTGGGGTTGCAAGAAACAATGATTTTTTGCTCTTTCAAATAGGTGCAAATGGAGAAGAATGTTGCTTGCGTCTTACCTCGACCGGGCTCTCTCGGTATTTCGCAACTCTTCGTTAAGTCTGCTAGATGAATGACGGGTTGCGTGGCAGTTGTGCCCGGCTTTGTAAGATGGGTCCCAGACTCAAATAACCTATAATTACTGGTAAACAAGCCAATGATTTCATCGACCTGCTCTTGTTTAATTCCAGCAGGGAGAGTCGCGGTGGTTTTTTTCGAGAGCTCTACTGGAAAAGGTAAGGATCTTGAATTAGATTTGCTCACTGTTCTTGAACCCAGGAAGCTGCAAAGCCGCCACGCAGCATAAAGTAGTCCTAGCACGGCACTCAAGCCCACAATCTTAAAAGTTGTAGAGTGGGGCTTGGACAAAGTCCAAGTCAGGTTTTCCCACATTTTTATACCCAGGCGGGTAGGGAAATTAGATGGAGAGGTTTTTTGGGAATTTGTTGATTGAATCGGTGGTGTGCTCATGGGGGAAACTGTATCATTTATTCGCCTTTCTTACATCAGGTTTTGAAGACATGAATGCAAATCAAAACTTTTAATTGCACTATGTCATGAATGAGGTTGCCTTGCTAGTTAAGTTTTTGATAGACTGTTTACTATAAAGTTTGGCATTTTAGGGTTTTAGTTAAATCGGGCTGGAGCTAAATATGCGATGTCCATTCTGCAATCATTTTGATTCAAAAGTGACTGATTCGCGCAATGCTGTGGAGCAGAACGCGATTCGGAGAAGACGGGAATGTCTGGAATGCCAGAAGCGGTTCACGACATTCGAGACAGTCGATTTGACGATCCAGGTGCATAAACGAGATGGAAGATATGAAGACTTCCAGCAAGATAAGTTGATTAGGGGACTGGATGCGGCGTGCAGGCATACGAGGATCAGTCATGATCAGGTGAGGGCTTTAGCAGCTCAGATCACGGCCGATTTGATGGAAAGACAGGTTAGGGAAATCGAAACGACGGAATTAGGAGAGCTTGTCATGAACCATTTGAAAGAGCTCGATACGATTGCCTTTATCCGGTTTGCTTGTGTCTATCGGCGATTTAAAGATATGGATGAATTAATGGACGAGATCCAAAGTATCGAAGAAGTTTCAAAGAAGGAATAGCTATGCCATTGAAAAAAAACGATATAGAGCGGTTTAGAAAAAGACTATTGGAAATGAGATTCCAATACACCAGTTTGGTCAAGCATGTGAGTGAAGAAGTCAAATCGGCCGATGAGTCGAAAGGGTATTCTCAACATCCTTCCGATGAAGGGACAGATGATTTTGACCGGACTGTGAGCCTCAAGGTCTCTGGGGAAGAATTTAAAATTTTAAGACAAATTGACCGTGCTTTAGAGAAGATTGATGAAAATACATATGGCATCTGCGATATTACCAATGAAGAGATCTCTCTTCCACGCTTAGAAGCGATCCCCTACGCTACGATGACGGTCAAAGCCCAAGAGATGCTGGAGAAAGGGTTGTTGCAATGACTTGGAAGGATTCCCTTAAGCTTTTCTTCATCGCTATTTCGATCTTGATTGTTGATTTTGTTTCTAAAGGGTTGATCAATTTTTATCTGCAGCCTTCAGAAGTGGCTCCGACATTTTTTCCTTTTGGCGGTGTCTCGATCTTTCAAAATCTGTTAGGCATCGATTTTTGCATCCATCACGTCACTAATAGAGGTGCTGCCTGGGGAATAGGCAGCGGGTTGCAAGATCTTTTGCTCATTGTGAGAATTGCTGTGATCCTGGGACTGATTGTATATTTACGCAGTTCTTCCAAAGCCAAAGAAGTTCGGTATCCGCTGGTGATGATCATTGCTGGGGGTCTTGGAAATATTATCGATTATTTCATCTATGGTCATGTGATCGATATGTTCCATCTGTTGTTTTGGGGATATTCGTATCCTGTATTCAATATTGCCGACGCTTCGATTTTTCTAGGGATCATCTGGCTGCTTTTCCACTCTTTTCTTCGTAAGAAAGATGTTATCACAACATAAGCCAACTCAGAACTTTTCAGTTTCTAAATGGCTCAAGCATCAAGTGCTCCTCGATTATTCCGAAATGCAAGAGCTTTGCGGACACCTATGCAGCCACTTGGCACCGTTTCATTTTTTTAACGTTAGCGAGATCAAGCCGCTAGCGGAGCTAGAGCTTTCGCTGGAAAGTTTTTTAAAGTCTTATCAAGACTACATCGGGGTTCTTAAAGCTGGAAAAATTCCTCTGGAGCGGCAAATGCAACGGAATCTTTCGTGTGCGCTCACAATAGACTCGAATCTTCTCTATGCCCAGCCAATTGGGACAGATAAATTCATGGCCAAGCCTTTAAAGCCGGTTGTACAGATGCAGCAACATCGGTTTTTTTTCTCAAAAACAGCAGAAACCATCCATCCGATGGTGATGAGCCATGAAAGCATTCACTGGGGAGTGCAGCTGGCATATCCGCAGATTTTCTTTGATGGCGCTGCTTATTCTAAAGTCAGCGATGAGACGCTATTTCCTAATACAGCGCTCTTTACTAAACTGGTGAAATGGCTCAGATCATCGACGGTTCCGACCACGTTTGTGAGGAATAGTAAAAAGATCTCAACGCCGATCCGCATGGGGAAACGGTGTTTTCCCTGGATCCAGAATCATGTTCAGCTAAAAGAACAAGGAATTGCAGTCCATGTCTATTGAAATTGTCTCGGTTGGGAATGAGGTGCTTCGAGGGATCATTGTGAATACCAATGCCGCTTTCTTAGGCAGAAGGCTCACGGAAGAGGGATGGGAGATCGCGTGTCAAACAACGCTGTCCGATGACAAACCTGTCTTGACACCGGGACTTGATAAAGCGCTCATGCGGAGTTCTGTGGTGATTGCAACGGGAGGCTTAGGGACGACCGTCGATGACAATACACTTGTGTGTGCAAAAGAGCTTTTCTCAAAACATCCGCACGAGATGCCCAATCGTGTGGGAGTTGCTCCCGGATATTTCTTTTCCGAGAACAAGAGGTTGCTGTTTTTGCTGCCAGGCGTTCCTTCTGAAATGGAGCAGATGTTCGAAGACTCCATTTTGCCGTACTTAAAAAAACACGTGCCTGCCAGGTCGCTGTACAGAGAACAGCTCCATTTTTATTTGCTCAGGGAAGATGATGTTGACCCGCTTCTTCGCGATTTGCAAAAAGAGTATGCGTTAGATGTCGGGATTTATCCATCCTATAGCGGACTCTCAGTGATTTTAAGAGGTGCCAACAAGGAGCATGTGACTCTGGCTAGAAAGGTCATTGAAAAGGCATTTACAAACTCGCTACTGCCTGCAGCAACGCTGGAAGAGGCGATCCAGCACTGGATGATCAAACATCGTCAAACACTGGCTCTTGCTGAATCATGCACAGGAGGCTTTATGGCCGCGCAATTGACGACAATCCCCGGTGCTTCTGAGTATTTTTTGGGATCGGCTGTCGCTTATGCTAATTCTCTCAAAGAAAGTTTTTTGGGTGTGTCGCAAGCCACTCTTAAAAAGCGTGGAGCGGTCAGCCGGGAAGTTGTTCATGAGATGTGGACGGGCCTCATGAAGAAAACAGGGGCCGATTACGGGATTGCGGTTTCCGGGATCGCAGGGCCTCAAGGGGGTGCCCCTGATAAGCCTGTCGGGACAATCTTTTATGCTCTGGGAAAAAGAGGTCAAATGCCCGACATTGACACGCTGCATGTAAAGGGGAATCGCCAGACGGTGATTCTTCGGACGACAAAAAAGCTCTTTAGTTTTTTAGTTAGAGATCATCTCTTGAAGCAGGCCTAATACATTTTCGAAACGATTAATTTATTAAGAAATCGATTAAACTCTCACAGATTAAAAAGGAGTTTGCGTGTCTATTGATTCTTTGGGACTAGACTCAACTCAGAATTCACAACAAACTCCTAAAGCAGAAAAGTCTTATCTTGGCCGTCAAATGAATCAAACCATCGGTTGTCTGGGAGATGTAGGTCAAGTCGTGCTGCCGCTGGGAGCAGGAGTTCAAGCTCTTTTCTATAGAGACTATCGAGGTTTTTTTCTTCTGGCTCTTGCCACCGCTGTTAATCAAGTCTGCATTGAAGGTCTAAAAAAGGTGACTAATATTACAAGACCCAGCGGCGGGCGAGGCTCCTTTCCTTCCGGTCACACTGCCGCCGCATTTTTAGGTGCCGGTTTTATCGCTTGCCGTTATGGAATGTCCCAAATGCCATGGACGGTTTTTATTTATGCCTTATTTGCCACCTTTGTAGGGGCTTCGCGTGTTGCGACTAACAACCATTGGGTATCCGATACCGTGGGCGGCTGTTTGCTTGCCCTGACCATCTGTGTCATCTGTGTTCCAAGACAAATGGTATAACCTTGTCTTATATGGCCATTCAGGTATGTTGCGATTATTGTGAAGATTGCAACAGTGATCAACTATTGTACGACTGACTACCGGTTCCTTCGATTTTGTGTCGAAGAAGCGAAGATGTTTTCAACACAGATTGTGATTCCTGTATGCTCACATTTTTTCAATGGAGAGCCTGAGAATCGGGCTCTATTGAATCAATCGTATCGAGAGCATCCCGATGTTCAGTTTGTTGAGTTTGCGTATGGGCAGGAGCCTTATGGGATCTATTGTCCGCTAACATCGGCGGATGAAGATTGGGCCCACTATTGGCATAGCACGGCACGGTATGTTGGATTTCAGTTTGTGAAAGAGTGTGAGGGTGTCCTTTTCTTGGATGTCGATGAAATTGTCGATGGGAAGCGATTTATCAAGTGGCTTGAAAAGTTCAATGTTGAAGATTTTAACGCGTTGCGACTGGAGAGCTATTTTTATTTCCGAGAGCCGTGCTACCGGGCCAAAGAGAAATTTCCTCTCAATGCGCTGCTCGTCAAAAAAGAGGCGATTGATTCTCCTGAGATGATCCTGGATGTGTTGGAGCGAAAGGGTCTGTTCGATCAAATCCGGGGACCCAAGGGTTCGCATTTACGAGGCTTGGATGAAAAGCCGCTTGTCCATCACTACAGCTGGGTCCGCACTCCTGAAGAGCTCAAACAGAAAGTATGCACGTGGGGCCATCGGCATGACAAAGAGTGGCTAGGATTACTTGAAAAGGAGTTTGCTGAGCCTTTTGTGGGGACGGATCGGATCCATGGGTTTGAGTATGAAACGGTTGATCCTATGCATGATGTTTTGGGAGAGAAGCGGCCAAATGTCCAAAGCGTCGACAGAAAGTCTTTATTTGAAGCTGCCATCCAAAAGATGCTCTAAGAAGCTATCCTAAGACCCCGATAGGGGTCTTAGGATAGCTTCTAAACAGAGCTTTCTAGTACAATGTTCTCATGCAATACTCTCTTCTGGATAGCGGGAATCAAAGTAAACTGGAGCAATTCGGCGATTACGTATTGGTGCGTCCCTGCGCTCAGGCGGTTTGGAAGCCATCGCTAGATCAAAAAGCTTGGAAAGAGGCCGATGCTCTGTTTACGAGAGAACCATCGAACCGCTGGGTGGCTTCTCCACCGCTGCCGAATTCTTGGACAGTCAAATGTGATGAGGTGCTTTTCAAAGTGATGCCCACCGATTTCGGGCATATCGGGATTTTTCCTGAACATGCACTGCTGTGGAAGTGGATGAAGCAGAAGATGAGAAAAAAATGTTCTCTTTTAAATCTGTTTGCCTATACGGGCGGAGCGACGCTGGCTGCTGCAAAAGCCGGTGCAGAGGTCTGCCACGTCGATGCTTCTAAAACGACGGTTGCTTGGGCAAGAGAAAACGGTGCTCTAAATAAACTCGAAAAGGCGCCAATCCGGTGGATCGTCGATGATGCCGTTAAATTTTTAGGTCGTGAAGTCCGCAGGGGAGTCCGTTATGATGGGATTATCTTAGACCCTCCGACGTTTGGAAGGGGAAACCAGGGCGAGGTGTTTAAAATTGAAAAAGATCTTCCTGTGATTTTGGATCTTTGTTTTCAATTGTTGTCTCCAGAGCCCCATTTTGTGATTTTATCTTCCCATACTCCGGGATATACACCGCTAGTGCTTCATCATTTGCTTTTGCAAGCAAGGGGCGAGAGAAAAGGAACGATTGAAATGGGGGAGATGGTCATTCCCGGGCCATTGGATTTGACCTCAGGAACATATGCGAGGTGGTATGTCTAAAGAAATCACCAGTCCTCAAAATCCGAAAATTAAACAAGTAGTCCGTCTCAAAGACCGGAAAGAAAGAGACGAGACGGGGCTTTTTCTAATTGAGGGATACCGCGAAATTAAACGAGCTGTTGAGGGAGGTGTTCATTTTGAGTCGCTCTTTATCTGCAAAAAACTCTTTTTGGGTTCTAATGAACCGCAGTTGATTGAGCGAGTCGCAGTTGAGACGGTTGCTCTGCCTGAACATCTGTTTGAAAAAATCTCATACCGCGATCGTCCGGATGGACTGATCGGTGTGGCACATCAGATGCAAAAAACACTCAAAGACCTCCATTCGAAAAATCGCGTGCCGCTCTATGTCATTGCGGAATCGATTGAAAAGCCGGGCAACTTGGGGACGATCTTACGTTCCTCGGATGCAGTGGGAGCAGACGGGGTGATCGTGTGCGATCGGTGCACCGATATTTATAATCCGAACGTCGTTAGAGCAAGCGTTGGGACGCTATTTACTCTTCCCGTGGTTGAAGCGCGGGGATCGGATGCTTATACTTGGCTTAAAGATCACAAGATCCAAGTCGTTGCGGCAACACCGTCTGCAACCGAAGAATTTACAGAGGCCAATCTAAGCGGTCCTGTGGCGATTGTAGTGGGAACAGAACAATTAGGGTTGACCGATCTTTGGATGAAAGCGGCCGATATCCGTGTTAAAATTCCTATGCGAGGCATTGCTGATTCTTTGAATGTCGCCATGGCAACCACACTTCTTCTCTATGAATCACTTAGACAACGTAAGCATTGTTTATAGCGATAACCATCTTCTGATTGTCGAAAAGCCAGCAGAAATGGCCACGCAGCCGGATCTGACGGAGCTTGCAAAAGCATGGATTAAACAGAAATACAATAAGCCTGGGAATGTCTTTCTCCATGCGGTCCATCGTTTAGATAAAGCGGTGAGCGGTCTTGTCATTTTTGCGCGGACGAGTAAGGCTCTGTCGCGTTTGCAAGAGATGATGCGCGATCGGAAGATCGTCAAAATCTACCATGCGCTTGTGGAAGGGAAGCTTCCGGGAGAGCACGGAAGACTTGAGCATTATCTCATTCATGGAAATTTTCGTGCTGAAGTCTCTAAAGAAGGGAAAGAATCGATCTTGGAGTTTCAGGTTCTCAGAAGAGAAAAAAATTCGACGCTCTTAGAAATTCATCTCATCACGGGAAGATACCATCAAATCCGCGCTCAGTTCGCAGCGATTGGATGTCCGGTCGTGGGTGATGAAAAATATGGCAGCAAACGACCTTGGAAAAAAGGAATCGCGCTGCATCATTCAGAAATCAGATTTGAGCACCCAGTAACAAAAGAGTCACTGGTGCTCAAAAGAAATCGTAACTTCTAACCACCGTTTCCGCGATTATAGGTGAAGCGGTTCGCAGCCGGGATCGGTGCGTGTATAGGGTAGTCGTGAACGTGATACCCATGAGGTTTAGATGGAGGGACGGGCGGAGGCGCTGATTGGTGGACTACGGGAGGTGCAGAGTGCGGATAATGCACAGGCTGTGGATAAGCAGCAGGTGAGTAAACGATAGGTTGTCGAGGATAAGCGGGAGGTTGTGGATAGGTTATTGGTTGATGGTAATATCCAGGCTGTTGTTTCATCCAGGCAGGCTGTCCTGTTTGTTGAGTTGGAAAGTACTGCTGGAAGTTAATAGGTCGATAATGTTTGTTATCCCACGCTTCTTTAGCACGGGCTAAAAGTTCTCGCGCTGCGTGGTAGTTATTACTCAGCTGGCTCGATTTTTGTTCATCGAGTCTTTTCAGTGTCGCATCACGCTCTTCCTCGACATGTTTAATTTTTTTGTTGTATTTTGCGTTGATCGGAGCGGCATTTTTTGCGTAAGTGGCTTCGCACTCTCCTTTGACAGCATCAAACAGCTTTCTAGCGTCTTGTCGTTGTTTTGGTGTCGAATCGGGATCTTTGAAGGCTAAGTCTCTTTCTTTTTCTGCAGCCAAGATGCCGTGATCTCGAAGTTTGGCTAATGGTTGAAGGAGTTCGTTTTTAGTTGTAGTATACGCTGCAACCTGATCACGTGCTGTTGTTGTGACACCGGACTTTAAACGATCGTAGGCATTAGCAATATCGTTCAGCATTGATTGCAAACGCCCGAAATCTTCAGTCACCGGCTTCATATACACAGGAATATGTCCTAATCCGTAGTTCATGAGAGAAGCAGAAACTGGATTGTAATGACGGAACTGATCGATCCACGTCGTAGGGGAAGGATTTAATTGTCCAAGGAGCTGATTACAGAAATTATTGAAGTATTTTTTAAATTCGTATTCGACTTGGATAGGGTGCAGTAGCGCTGTCTTTGAAGGCCCTTGTCCTAGCTTGAGATCGTTCCGATAGATATAGGGAAAGCCTTGGTTATGCGCGTAGTCTCTTGCAAGACCGATTTTCATGACAGGATTGTCACCCCATTTGCTAATCTGCTCATTGGCTTTGTTAATCTGTTCATTGGCTTCATTAATGGCGCTCAATGCTTTCGCGACAAAAACAATAGAAGTAAATGTAGCAACCAATCCGGCAATCAAGAGAATGGGAGCAAACGGGGAGTTGGCAACGGCCTCTCCAAGATAGCCCACTGCAGTTCCTTTATCCATGTTTGCAAGAACGCCTCCTACAATGGCCACAATACTAGTGCAGATAGTAGTGACGGTCCACGACCAACTTCTGGCTTCTGCTTCTTTTTTGACACCATTCCATTCATTTTTTGCACTGTCCCATTGCCGTTGTTGGTGGGCTCGGTAAGCTTCGGAAGGGCAGCGGACCAGGACATCATCTACCCGATAGTCTCCGTAAATGCTTTTTGTCTGAGTATGTATAGGGATAATGCGTTGTGAGAGAGGCTTCTGAAAGTCTTTTTCCATTTGAATCGGATCAGGTTCAAGGGAAATTTCGACTGTGCTTTTGTATTTGTCTTGGTTGAAAAGTTCAGCGCTGTCAGTGAAAGTTTCTGCGGCAGAGATAGCGTCCATAAGGTGCCTCCTTTAAGGTATTGCAAAAAACTTTAAACGAAGCAGTTCATTAATTTCTAGAAGATACCCAAGGAACATTCTTTGAGTATAGCTTTTCTGCGATTTGGACGGCGTTTAATGCTGCGCCTTTTAGAAGTTGATCGCCGGCGGCCCAGAGATCTAGTGTATTGGGGTTGGAAAGATCGTGTCGTATCCTGCCGACGAAAACACTATCCTGTCCTGAGGCGTCTAGAGGCATGGGGAATCGATTCTGATCCCAATCTTCCAGCACGGTAACGCCGGGAGATTTTTGGAGAATGGCTTTGGCTTCTTGAGCGGTAATTGGATTTTCAAATTCGACATTTAGCGCTTCGCAATGGGCTCTTAAAACAGGGACGCGGACACAAGTGACGGCAATTCGAAGAGCCGGCTCTTCTAAAATCTTGCGTGCCTCTTCGATGACTTTAAGCTCTTCTTCATTGTAGCAAGAAGCCGTCATTGGAGCATTGTGGGCAAAGAGATTAAAGGCGTAAGGAAAAGGCATGGCCGTTCTTGTAAAAGGGCGGTTTTCTAAGATCGCGCGGCTCTCTTCCTGCAGCTCTGTCATTGCTTTTTGGCCCGCTCCGCTCGCAGCTTGATACGTCGACATAACAATTCGGCGGATCTTAAATTGTCGATGCAGGGGAGAAAGCACCATTAGCATGACTGTGGCGGTGCAATTCGGAGAGGAGACAATGCCTGAGTGATTTTCGAGTGCATGCGAATTGATTTCGGGGATGACCAAAGGAACATGGGGATCCATCCGGTAAGCGGAACTGTTATCGACGACAAGGCATCCGGCTTTGACGGCTAAAGGAGCATAAACTAAAGAAATCTTTTTTCCTGCGCTGAAAAGCGCAATATCAATTCCTTGAAAACAGTTTTCGGAGAGCTTTTCAATAGGAACCTGCCTTCCTTTAAATTGAACGGTTTTGCCGGCCGATTGAGGGGAGGCAAAGCAACGGATCTCTTTAACGGGAAATCGTCTTTGCTCAAGAACTTTGAGCATTTCTTGTCCGACGGCTCCCGTCGCACCGATAATGGCAACATTCAGAGGGTAGTTGGAAGTTGGCTCAAAAGAACCGAAAAATCGACGAAACCTGTTTTGCAACCACCCTCTAAAACTTGGCATAGCCTATTAAACTATACTCCTTTATTATTGGCAGCTAGTAGATTTATGCAAGAAAAGATTTTACAATCAGTTGACGATGGTGTACGCGCCATTGAGTTTTTAAAGAAGCCCGAGAGTCTCGTTTTTATCCAAAATGCAGCTCGGTTGATCTCGGACTGTTTCAAGAAGGGCGGTAAACTTCTCATTGCTGGCAATGGTGGGAGCCTTTGTGATGCGATGCATTTTGCTGAGGAAATGACGGGGATTTTCCGCCATAAGCGAAAAGCTCTTCCGGCCATCGCTCTTTCTGATCCCGGCCACCTTTCCTGCATGGCCAATGATATCGGCTATCATGACGTTTTTTCAAGAAGTGTCGAGGCATTGGGAAGAGAAGGCGATGTCTTTGTCGCCCTTACGACAAGCGGAAATTCTCAGAACATCGTGCTTGCTGTTGAAATAGCCAAAGCGATGGGCCTTAAGACCATTTCTTTTTTGGGCAAAACCGGAGGAAAATTGAAAGGCGTGTCGGATCTAGAATGGATCGTCCAGGGATTTTCGTATTCCGATCGGATCCAAGAAGCCCACATGACCGCCATCCATATTATCATTGAAATGATCGAACACGAGCTTTTCTATGCTTAAGAGCTATGTTCTCGACATCATGGAAGGACGCCGCTTAGGAAAGGCTGTGCTCAGAGCTTTGAGCTATTTATATCGAGCGGGGATCGCTTTGCGCAATGGCGCCTACAATGTTGGATTGTTTAAAGCTTATAATGCAGGGCTTCCCGTTGTGAGTGTGGGAAACATTAGCGCCGGTGGGACAGGGAAGACTCCTTTTGTCAAGTTCTTGGTGGAAGAACTCTCTACACATTGCAAGGTTGCCATTGTTTCTCGAGGATACTGTTCTAAAATTGAAAATACGGGAGAAGTTGTCCAAGTGACTCCGGACATGGACGCCGCCGCCTGCGGTGATGAGCCGGTCTGGCTGGCCCGAGCACTTCCTGCGGTGCAAGTTTGGGTGGGAAAACAGCGTTTAAAATCAGCTCAGCAGGCAAAGGAAAAAGGCGCGGAGTTGATTGTCATGGATGATGGCATGCAGCATCGGAAGCTCAAGCGAGATGTGGAGATTGTTTTGGTCGATGGAGAAGACCCGTTAGAAAAAGGGTTTTTTCTCCCAAGAGGGCTTTTGAGAGATTCTCCGGCTCGATTAAAAGAGGCCAATTGCATTGTAGTGATTAAACCGGCGAGTGAAACGATTGAGCAAGAGCTGCGTCGGTTTACACAGGCACCCATTGTTTTTGCCGAGCGCGTTGCAGATGTTGATTTGCAAGGGAAAAAGGCCGCTGTTTTTTGCGCGATTGGAAAACCGCAGAAATTTTTAAAAGCGGTTCGAGAAGCAGGAGGCGACGTTGTTGCTTCCTTTTTTAAACCTGATCATGATTCATTTTATCCAGAAGAACTGCGAAAATTCTCTGAAGAATCTCTTGCAGACGTTCTTGTCTGCACAGAGAAAGACCAGGTCAAAATCCCTGCAGAATGCCCCCTTCCGATCGTTGCTTTGACCAGCCATTTGAAAATTGTAGGGAACGAAACCGCCTGGCAAGAATTATTAAATAACATTCGAGGTCATTCATGACAGAAGAATACCAAGTTATGCTTCCGAAGCTCGGAGAGAGCATTGTCAGCGCAACGATTGTACAATGGTTTAAAAAGGAAGGCGATCAGATCAATCTCGATGAGCCTTTGTTGGAAGTCTCAACGGACAAAGTCAACAGCGAAATCCCTTCACCGGTCTCAGGTGTGCTTCAGAAGATTTTGGCGGGTCCTGATCAAGAGCTCCAAGTAGGAGAAGTCCTTGCGGTAATCCAAATGAGCCAAGGTCCTGCAGGTGATACCACACGAGTAACCACCGAAGTGAAACGGGAAGCTGCTTCAACAGGTTCCGAAATGCAAGGATTCTTTTCTCCGGCACTTCTGAGGCTTGCTCGAGAAAATAATATCAGTCTCGATGAGCTCGAAAAAATCCCCACGACAGGTGCAGGTGGACGTCTCAGCAAACGAGATCTTGAACTCTATATTGAAAGCCGCAAGGCTTCTAAAAATAAACCGTGCCCGATGGCCACCAAAAGCTTACCGGCAGATGTCGAAAGAATCAAAATGTCTGGCATGAGAAAAGCGATCGCCGACAACATGGTCCGCTCCTTCTATGAGGCTCCGCATGCGACGCTGATTACGGAGGTCGATGTCACCTCGATCATGCAGATGATTCAAAAAGAAAAAGAGGCATTTCTCGCAAAATATGGAGCAAAATTGACGATCACGAGCTTTGCCGCCCGTGCCGTCAGCAAGGCCCTTAAAGATTATCCTTTCCTCAATTCCTCCTTAGAAGACGACACGATTGTGGTGAAAAAATTTGTTAATGTCGGTATCGCAGTCAGCGTCGATCAGGGGATTATGGTTCCTGTGGTGAAAAATTGCGAGGCCCTTTCCCTTCCAGAAATTGCCAAAGCAGTCGGAAATATTACAATGAAAGCCCGCTCGCATCAACTGAGCCCCTGCGATGTTCAAGACGGAACCATTACTCTCACCAATTTCGGAATTTCCGGTGTAATGATGGGAATTCCGATCATTCGGTATCCCGAAGTCGCAATCCTCGGCCTTGGAGCGATTCAAAAAAAAGTTGTTGCTCTTGAAGACGACACAATGGCCGTCCGTTCTGTAATTCACGTGTCCCTGACATTCGATCATCGCGTGATTGACGGCATGTATGGCTGTGGATTCTTAAACTCCCTTAAACAACATTTGGAGCAAGATGCAGCTCTTTAAATTAGCGATCTTAGTCGCAGGTCTTATGACAACTCTGAAGGCGATACCTATGGAAAAATTCAACGGCATCTATACCGCTTCTTTGACCCCGTTTCATGAAGATGGGTCGTGTGATTTTGATGCATATGCCGATCATTGCAAAGATTTGATTGCTCAAGGATGTAGTGGAGTTGTGCTGTTTGGAACAACAGGAGAAGGTCCCTCGTTGACAGTTGGAGAGCGGCAGGAGGGGATCCAAGCGATTGCTCATAGAATAGACCCCAAGAAGATCATTGTCAGCGTTGGCTGTCCTTCGATAGCAGACACCGTCAAGCTCACCGAGGAAGCATTATCTGCCAAATGCGCTGCTGTTCTCATGATGCCACCCTATTTTTTCAAAAATGTCTCCGATGCCGGAGTGATTCAATTCTATCGCGATGTCATTCAAAAGGTGTATCATCCCGATTTGAAGATCTTTCTCTACCACATCCCTCAGTATAGCGGAGTCCGCATCAGCCTGGAGGTGATCCGCACTCTGACGAAAGAATTTCCAAATACCGTGATCGGAATGAAGGAAAGCGAAGGGAATTTCGAGCTCGTGCAAAATATCCTAAAAGAATTTCCTCAGTTTCAACTGCTTGTCGCCAAAGAAATAATGATCGCCGATGCGGTCAGTTTAGGAGCAGCTGGAGGAGTCTCCGGGATTGCTAACATTTGCCCGCAGCTCATCTGTTCATTATATAAGGGAAAAGAAAGACAATCCGAGATCGAAGCTCTGATGACGATTTTGAAAAAACAACCATTTATTCCTGCTGCGAAAAGCATCATGCAGCAGAAAAAAGGGGCTTCTTGGGGTTTTCTACGATCACCTTTAGCTCCTTTAACTTCAGAGCAAAAACTAAACTTTGCTGAAGAATTTCAAAAATTAGGTGTCAATTAGTGAAGAAACTCATTCAAGGCATTGTCAATTTTCGAAAAACCCTCACGAAAGAGCGCCGGGCTCTCTTTGCCAAACTGGCTTTGGGACAAAAGCCCGACACATTATTTATCGCTTGTTCTGACAGCCGTGTGGTTCCGAATCTCTTTGCCTCAACCAATCCAGGTGATCTGTTTGTTCTCCGGAATATCGGGAACCTGATACCGCCCTTTTCATGCTCCTGCCAAGACGACAGTGCTGCAGCGGTGATCGAATTTTCCATTGCTTCGCTGAATGTTTCTGATATTGTTGTCTGCGGTCACTCTGAATGCGCGGCCATGCAGGCGCTCGCACAAGGTGTCGATACTCTTGCCTGCCCCCATCTTGAATCGTGGCTCAAATACGGCAAAGAAGCGTTGCAAAAGGTCAGAGAAGGGGTGGTCATTGATCCCTCCCTCTCTTTGCCTAACCAAATTTCTCAAGCCAATGTCCTCCAGCAAATGGAGCATATCCAAAGCTATCCTTTTATCCGGGAACAAGTAGAGAAAAAAAAGCTTCGCGTTCATGGATGGTGGTTTGATATTGCTCAGGCCGATGTCTATTGCTACGAGCAAAACATCAATCAGTTTGTTCTCATCGATGAAAAAGAGGCTGAGCAGATCTTGAATAGGTTGAGTTAACAGGAGGTTTAGATGTCATTTTTAGCTGCTGCAATCAGTTTTGTTGTTTGTCATGGAGGATCTGCAGATCATTTTGCTACTTTTGCTGAGAAATAAGCTCAGCCCTTCCGTGACCAAGGTTGAGCAGTTGATCGATAGTATTGGTCGTTTAAATCAGATGAAAAAAGAAGTTCCTCAAGGAGTTCTCTTTGACGGATTGGGAATTAAAAACGACTGGTTGCAGAGATGAGAAGCTGCTTTCTAACCCTCTGCCGACGTATATCCTGCAGCTCCATCAAACATATAGAGATTTTCTGTCTTGAAGACATCATATCCGGCTTTGACGATATGATCTAATAGTGCGATGATCTCTTGCGGCCTAACCGGCTCTTTTCCTATGAACCTGCAACGCCACTGCTCAATGCAAAACGTTTCGGGATGGCCTTCAGGCCAGATCCGGACGCCCCGATTCGTGATCATCTTAAGTTTGAATGGATCAAATCTGATGCCGGTGATCTTTTTCTCCATTTCAGCTGCTTTTTCTTTGGAATAGACGAAAATATCGACCCCAACGAGCTTCCGTTCGATCTTTGTTTGATGTTCTTGAACTATGGGAACAATTTTTGATGTCGATTGATAGATTGGGCATTTTAGATGGCTTGGTTTTTTTCCGAGATTGTTGACCACGGCCTGAGCAAACTCCTGTGTGCCAACGAGCTGTTTGCTATTTTTTTCTTTGTAAATGTCGTAAGTATGGATGCCGGCTTCGATCGTATAGAGCCATGCTTCATGAATCTGCGTTGCCAGCTTCGCTTCACCCAAATAACCGAGCATCATCACGCTAGCGAGCAAAAGACCCGAAGGATTGGCGACATTTTGGCCCGCTCTCCGAGGGGCAGATCCATGGATCGCTTCAAACATCGCCCCTAAATTGCCGATGTTGGCTGAAGGAGCAAGACCGACAGAGCCTGAAACCTCTGCAGCCACATCGGATAGGATATCACCATAGAGGTTCGGCAGGATGATCACTTCAAAGTTTTCGGGCTTATCGGCGAGTTTTGCAGCCCCGATATCGACAATCCAGTGTTCATTTTCAATCTCCGGATACTCTTTGGCAATTTCCTCAAAGATCTTATGGAAAAGCCCATCGGAGAACTTCATGATGTTGTCTTTCGTAAAGCAGGACACTTTTTTTCTACCGTGCTGCCTGGCATATTCAAAACCGTACCGGATGATCTTTTCAGAACCTTGTCTTGTAATGATCTTATGGGAGACCATCACATCAGGCGTTTGTCGGTATTCGATTCCGGCGTAGAGGTCTTCCTCATTTTCACGGACAATCACCAGATCCATCTTCGGATTTTTTGTTTGGATGTAAGGCGAGTACGAGACGCAAGGTCGAATATTGGCATAAAGTCCCAGCGTTGTCCGGACGGTGACATTTAAACTTTTAAATCCTCCGCCTTGAGGAGTCGTGATCGGAGCTTTTAAGAACGCCTCTGTTCGTTTGATAGTCTCCCATGTTTTAGGTTCGATGCCTGTCACTACTCCGCGCTGATAAACTTTTTCACCGATTTCGACCTCGTGGATCTTGAGCTCAGCCCCAGCTTCTTTGAGGACGTGAAGCGTCGCTTTCATGATCTCCGGACCAATTCCATCTCCCAGCGCGACAGTGATTTCATGCATAGCTTGCCTTTTTTTTCACATTAAGTAAGTCCTGCTAAAGATTTATAAAAAATTTCAGGCCTTTTTTCGAGATCCTATGCACAAAGCTCCTCTGCCGAGTCCATTGACACTGTTTCTCGTCGCTTTGCACGAAACCTCACCGAAAATATGCCAGAACTTTTTTATAAATCTTTAGCAGGACTTACTTATCTGCTTCAAGCAAAAAAGCCAATATCCTATCATTCATGTCGAGGAAAGACTGCGTGTTAAGAGAAATATTTACGGATCAACGGAAACATCTCGAACATTTCTTTGATCATTTAGATGAAAAGCAAGCCGAGGCTGTATTTGAAGTTTGCGCCGGCACCAAAGGCTTTTTAGTGCTCTCCGGTATAGGAAAGAGCGGACTTGTGGCAGAAAAAATTGCGATGACGCTGGTTTCAACCGGAACCAAAGCGCTCTATTTACCTTCTCTCAATTTTTTACATGGCGATATCGGCATTGTCTCTCCGGATGATTGCGTCATTCTTTTCAGTAAGAGTGGAGAGACCGAAGAACTTTTAGGCCTTGTTCCGTTTATCCGAAAAAAAGGGGCGAAGTTGATTGCGCTTGTCTCCAATTCAAATAGCCGGCTTGCTCAAATGGCAGATGTGGCCCTATCGCTTCCTGTTGAAAAAGAGCTTTGCCCGTTCGATCTCGCCCCCACGATCTCCACCGAAGTCCAATTATTATTCGGCGATGTGCTCTCCATGGCGCTCATGAAACAAAAAGGGTTTACTTTGGCTTCGTATGGGGAAAATCATCCCTCCGGAACGATTGGAAAAAAAGCCACGATCAAAGTCGGCCAGATTATGATTCATGGCCAAGCGCTGCCGCTCTGCCAGCCTTCCCAAAAACTTTTAGACGTTTTGCCTGAGTTCTCATCCAAACGGCTTGGTTGCCTGCTTGTGATCGACCCCCAAGGCAAATTCCAAGGCATTTATACTGACGGCGATCTTCGCCGGTCGTTGCAGGCTTTTGGAGCGGATGTGATGCACAAAACCATCGAAGAGCTCATGACCCGTACTCCTATTTCAACTGGGGCCGACGTTTTGGCGTGGGATGCCCTTAAACTCATGCAAAAAGATCCCAAGCGGTGGATCATGGTCCTTCCCGTACTTGAAGAAAATAGAGTTGTCGGGCTGGTTCGCATGCACGACATCATTCATACAGGAATCACCTGATGAGTTACGCTCTTTTAATTATAATCTTTGCTTTGGGCTACACGGCAATCATTTTTGAGCATGTGCTGAAAATCAATAAATCTGCCGTTGCCATTTTTATGGCAGTGGCCTGTTGGGCTGTCTTTTTTTTAGGCAGCTCTCATTCGTTTTCAGAAAATATTGAGCATTTGAATGTCAATGTCTCCGGCGTCGCTCAAATTATTTTTTTTCTTTTAGGCGCAATGGCGATCGTGGAGTTGATCGATTCCCACCAAGGATTCAAAGTCGTCACGGATGCGATCCACACGTCTTCTAAACGGAAAATGCTTTGGCTGATTGCAGGCGCGACATTCTTTCTTTCTTCTATTTTAGATAATTTGACGACGACCATTTTGATGATCTCCCTTTTACGAAAATTGATCACCGATCCCAAAGATCGCCTTCTTTTATGCTGCATCGTTGTTGTTGCGGCCAATGCCGGGGGAGCTTGGACTCCGATCGGAGATGTGACGACCACGATGTTGTGGATTAATGGCCAGCTCACTTCTCTAGCTGTCATAAAAGCGTTGTTTACCCCCAGTCTTCTCTCGGCCTTAGTCCCGCTTGCCTATTTCTCCTTTCGCATGAAAGGCAGGATTGCGCCGGCGCCTCTTGAGAAAAAGGGCGTTGAAGAGCCCGGCGCGCGGCTTGTGTTTATCTTAGGTGTTTTGGGTCTTGTCTGCGTCCCTGTTTTCAAAGCTCTGACAGGACTTCCTCCTTTTATGGGGATTTTGATTAGCCTTTCAATTTTATGGCTTGTGACCGATGGGATACACCATGCGCATGAACAGCGGAGACATCTGCGCGTTCCCTATATTTTGACCAAGATCGATATCTCCGGAGTCTTATTTTTCTTGGGAATACTTCTCTGCGTTGGCTCTTTGGAAGCGGCAAGCGTGCTTAAAGATTTGGCCACGTGGCTTGGAAATCACTTGCAAAGCCATGCGGCGCTGGCGACCTATATTGGCCTCTTTTCCGCTGTTGTTGATAACGTCCCTTTAGTCGCCGCAACAATGGGCATGTATCCTTTAGAGATATTTCCCCCAGACCATCCGCTTTGGCATATGATTGCCTATGCTGCCGGAACAGGCGGCAGCATCTTGATCATCGGCTCTTCTTCAGGGGTTGCTTTGATGGGAATGGAGAAGATCGACTTCATGACCTATATGAAAAAAGTCTCTTTGCCAGTGCTTGTCGGATATTTGATCGGCATGGTCTCTTACATCGGGCTCTCTTAAAAAAAGATTTGCTTTTCCAGCGATTCTCGAGGAGAATGAGCGAATTCATTCGCAAACAAATTATTTTACTCTCAAAAGTCGTTGCGTGAAAATCGCGCCGTTTAGTATCGTGTTGGCTTCCTCAAATAAATTGAGTGAAGAATCAACGGCTCTCAAAAACCCCAAAGAATAAAAGGGTTTGCAATAAAATCCTGGGTTGGAGTAAGTTGATGCCTTCCTCAACAAAATTGAGCGAAAAATGTGGCCCTTGGGCTACTTAGCTGTTTAGACAAGTCAAGAGAAGCGATGTGCAAGCATATAAATAAGCTTGTGCGATAGGAGTGATTTATCACTTCTATTGCCTTTTAACAATTTTTTAGATTTTTATACAAAATTAAATTCTCAACTTGAGAATTTGATCTTGGTTCAGATTGAATGCTGACAGTGTGGATGAGGCATGCAAGTCGAACGAGATAGTAGGGCAACCTGTTATCTAGTGGCGGATGGGTTAGTAATACATGAACAACTTGCC
>DATAHB010000108.1:0-5002 GCA_036263375.1 Rhabdochlamydiaceae bacterium
GTTTGCAATTTAAGTTTCTGTCGATTTTTGGGTTCTTTTGAGCCTACTTTTCGATCTAAATGATGGGGTTAATATCAGCTTTCGTATATTGACCCCATCATTTAGATCGAAAATAGGTCAAAATAATCCCGAAAATCGACGAAATCTTAAATTGCAAACCCACTCTCACCAGTTATCTGCATCGGGGTCTTCAAGAACACCGCGGCGCCACCGATTTTTATCGCTGAAAGGATCTTCGTCTTCCTCCTCATCGGCCTCGGCTTCTTCGCCTTCGCCTGCGGTGGCTGTTTCTGTGCCGCTTTCCGTCTCTTCGCCGCCGGCCGTTTCAAACTCGTACGATTCAGTTTCGGCATCGAGGCCAAAGTCGGTGAGCCCTTCTTCGGGAACTTCGATGTCAGGCATGCTAGCAGTGTCCGGGAAGGCCTGGCGGGCATGGGAGGACCGTTTAGGAGGAACATACTCTTCCATCGCGCCGCTTTCTTTTAGGAAGCGAAGGCGGTCTTTTTCTTCTTGGATTTTCTCTTTTAGACTGATGATCTCAGTCTTGTGCTTTTCAATATCTTTTTTGGGGACTAGCCCGAGTTTGAGCCATTGATCCAGATCGGTCAATTCAGCTTCTAACTTTCTAAGACGTTCGCTTTTCATCATCATAATTGCCTCGCTTTTCCCCCGTTTCAAAGATCTCGATAAAAGAGATCTCTTTAAAATACAAAAGATTTTTTTGCAAGGAGGCAGAATTATTTCCTGCCGGGCAATTAATCACAAGAGGAATTCTAAGAATTTTCTCGCTTGGTCATGTTCGATAGGAACGAATAGATAATGGGAGACGAAACCAGTGCACCGGCTGAAGCGCCAACAGCACCCCAAAACAGCAGGCTAGGGATGGAGAAACTGCCAAGAGCCAACATGATGATGCACCTGCCAAAAAGCCCCTTGACGGCTCCGGCGCTGACTAGCACTCCGATAGCTTTAGCTTCACTGGCGGCTGTTTCGTTTTTTTTGACGACTTGGCTGGCGCGACCCAAGCAAGAAGAAATACAAGCCGGTAAATTAGCTAATGTTAGATCGATAGGCATAATAACCTCTTTATTGATTCAATCATTATACTTGAAATTAGAATATGTTTAAATGTGTTTTTATGGATGATAAAATTTTTTTTGAAAGTATAGGTAACCGCATGGTAATGAACAGATATGGACGAGATTTCTTTTTCTAACCTGGCTTATTTGGAGGAGCAATATCGCCGATATTTAGACAATCCGGCTGTGTTAGAGGGGTCGTGGAGGCACTTTTTTGAAGGGTGGGACCTTGCACGCGAAGCTGCCCCTGCAGGGGAGGCTAGCTCCGACTTAAAGATCTATCATCTCATTGAGGCCTACCGGACCTATGGCCATCTCAAAGCCAAAGACAATCCGTTATTTGATCCACCGACGGAAGTTCGAGAATTGGCTTTGGAGAGTTTAGGATTTAAGAAGGCTGATCTGGATAATCTTTATCCGACCTGGGGTTTTTTGCCTGAGGCAAAAGCTCCGCTAAGCCAGATCATTCAAGCACTAGAAAAAACTTACTGCGGGGCGATCGGGGTCGAATACATGGGTCTAAGAAAGCCTGAGCTGGAAAGCTGGCTTCAAAAGATCATCGAACCGAATTTTACCTTGCCGTTTTCAAAGGACGACAAATTAGAAATCTTTCATCAGCTCAACCGTGCTGAGCTTTTTGAGACGTTTTTGCATACAAAATACGTCGGCCAAAAACGGTTTTCTCTGGAAGGGGGAGAAACGTTCATCCCCATGCTGACATTTGCAATTGAGGCGGCAGCCGGGGAAGGACTTCATGAGATTGTGATTGGTATGGCCCATCGGGGGCGTTTAAATGTGTTGGCCAATATCTTGAATAAATCGTACGCGGCGATCTTTAATGAATTTGAGTCTCACTACATCACCGACCTTGCCGAGGGAACAGGCGATGTGAAATACCACAAAGGGTTCATCGGATCGCTCTCCACAAAATCAGGAGAAAAGATTGCCATTACCTTAGCGGCAAACCCCAGCCATCTTGAAGCGGTCGACCCGGTCGTCGAAGGGCAAGCAAGGGCCAAACAAGAGCTGAAGGGGCATGAAACGGTGCTGCCCATTTTAGTCCATGGCGATGCCTCGATCGCAGGCCTTGGCGTCGTATATGAAACCCTGCAGCTCAGTCAACTCAACGGATATGAAACCGGAGGGACTCTCCACGTTGTCATCAACAACCAGATCGGTTTTACAACTCTCCCCAAAGACGGCCGGTCAACGCAGTACTGCACTGATATTGCTTTTACTTTTGGAGCGCCTGTATTCCACGTGAATGCGGAAAAACCCGAATCGTGCGTCTATGCGATGCTGCTAGCTTTAAAGATCCGGCAAAAATTCCACTGCGATGTTTTTTTAGATCTGTACTGCTATCGGAAATACGGTCATAACGAAGGCGACGAGCCTGCGTTTACTCAGCCGATTGAAAACGCAGCTATCCGGCAGAAAAAATCGATCCGAGAGCTCTATAAAGAAAACTTGATTCAAGAAGGGGTTATAGATGCAGCGATGGGTGAAAAACTCGAGACGGAATTTAAAAATCTTCTCCAAACCGCGTTAGATCAAGTGGCTTCAAAATCTCCTGCAGTAACGGCGCCTGTCAAAGAAGATCTTTTTGTTCCGCTGCAAACGGCAGTCGCAGCTCCAACGCTCATTGCTCTTGCAGAAGATTTTTGCCAAGTGCCTGATGGTTTTAACATCCATCCGAAACTCAAAAGGCTTATGGAAGAGCGTGTTGCAATGGTCAAATCTGATCCGAATCAACCGACGATCGATTGGGGAATGGGAGAGCATCTGGCTTATGCTTCGCTCCTTGCCGATGGAGTCCATGTGAGGATTTCAGGGCAAGATTCAAGGAGGGGGACGTTTTCACACCGGCATGCGATGTGGGTCGATCAAATCGTTGCAAACAAACGATATTTCCCTCTGTCGCATTTGAAAAATGGGAAAGCGCCGTTCGATGTGTTTAATTCACCACTTTCGGAATTTGCGGTGCTCGGATTTGAGTTCGGCTACAGTCTTTTTTATCCCCATTCACTTGTCATTTGGGAAGCGCAGTTTGGAGATTTCGCCAACGGCGGACAAATTATCATCGACCAGTTTATCGCCTGCTCTGAACAAAAATGGGGCGACCGCTCTGGCATCACGCTGCTGCTGCCTCACGGCTATGAGGGCCAAGGCCCTGAACACTCTTCGGCGCGGATTGAGCGGTTTCTCCAACTTTCCGGAAACGACAATTGGCAGATCGTCAATTGCACGACCTCGGCGCAGGTCTTCCATCTGCTCCGGCGGCAAACCATGAAAAAACAGCAGAGCCCGCTTGTGATTTTTACGCCCAAAGCGCTGCTCAGGAATCGACTTGCCTTAAGTCCTTTGAGCGATTTTACCAAAGGAACGTTTGAAGAATTTATCGATGAAACGAATGCAAATCCTAAAAGGGTCATTTTCTGTAGCGGAAAAATCTATTACGACCTTTTGACCGAGCGAAAAAGAGACGATATTGCTCTCTGCAGAATCGAACAACTTTATCCCTTTCATCGTGAAAAATTCCAAAAGCTGGTAGAGAGATATAAAACTACCCAAGAAATCTATTGGGTCCAAGAAGAGCATAGCAACATGGGAGCGTGGAACTATATCCGGCCGATCTTAGAAACAGCCTTTGAAAAACCGGTCCGCTACGTCGGACGGGGACTCAGTTCATCGACAGCTGCCGGTTCATATGCGCTCCATAAGAAACAGTATGATCAAATGATCCGGGAGGCTCTGGAATGAAAGTTGAGATTAAGGTTCCCGCGATGGGAGAGTCGATCTCGGAAGCGACGATCAGCCGCATCATTAAGCCCACTGGCTCGGTGATCAGGCGCGATGAAGAAGTGCTCGAGCTTGAGACTGACAAAGTCAATCAAGTCCTCTATGCGCCAGAGGCTGGCCGGCTTTCTCTTTCAGTCAAAATCGGCGACACTGTCAAGATCGGACAAGTGGTCGGAACCATCGATACCGCTATTACAGCTCCTGCTTCTGAAGCCAAACAGGCTCCTGCATTACCTTCCGTTGCGCCGGCTACCCCGATAAATTCAGGTCCTTCTTCCCGAAAAATGGCCCCCGATGTCTTAGCCGAGATGAAAGCTCCAAAAGCAGCTCCGGTGCCTTCTGGCAATCGAAAACGGATGAGTTCTCTTCGGAGAACGATTGCACAGAAGCTTGTCGAAGTCAAAAACACCACAGCCATGCTTACGACGTTTAATGAAGTCGACATGACAAAAATCATCGAGATCCGGACCAAAGAACAGGCCGATTTCCAAGCCCGCAACAACGTCAAGCTCGGATTTATGTCGTTCTTCATCAAAGCCGCCGTGTCTGCTTTAAAAACATTCCCGGATGTCCATTCCTATATCGAAGAGGGTGACATGGTTGCTTTCCCCAATTTCGATATCGGCGTTGCCGTTTCGACCGAGAAGGGATTGTTGGTCCCTGTCGTGAGAAAGTGCGACAGCGCGACGCTCGGAGAAATTGAAAAGCAGATCGTTGAGTATAGTACAAAGGCCAAGACAGGCGCCATTTCGATCGATGATCTGCGCGGTGGCTGTTTCACCATTACCAATGGTGGAACATTCGGTTCGCTACTTTCAACTCCCATTCTAAATCCTCCTCAAAGTGCAATCCTAGGCATGCATGCCATCCAAAAACGGCCCATCGCTCTCAATGACCAAGTCGTGATTCGTCCAATGATGTACCTGGCGCTTTCGTATGACCACCGGATCATTGATGGAAAAGAGGCCGTGCAGTTTCTTGTGCATATGAAAGACCAGTTGGAAAAACCACACTATGAATTTTGACGTTGTTGTGATTGGATCTGGGCCCGGAGGCTATGTCGCAGCCATCCGTGCTGCCCAGCTTGGCTTTAAAGTCGCCTGCATCGATAAACGGAAAGAGCT
>DATAHB010000109.1:0-3502 GCA_036263375.1 Rhabdochlamydiaceae bacterium
CGTAGGCGCGCCTCTGCGGCAATCAAGTCGGACCGTTTCCGCATCGCAATAGCAAGGAGTTGATCGGCGGTTTTGAGCATCTCATCGATGGGAGGCACAGCCGGCAGCTGTTGGATGTTGATCGATTGGTTGGAACTGACGCCCATGTCGGTGAGCAGAAGAGCTCTTGCATTGATCACCGTTTGCTTTTGATTGACGAGGGAAATTTGGGTTTGCAGAAGCTGGGTCTGGGCTTGCAAAAGATCCGATTTGTCTTTCGTGCCGGAGGCAAGTTCTTCTTGGACAGCTTTAAAAGTTGTCTCAGCCGTGATGAGATCGGCTTCTTGGGCACTCAGTTGTTCTTGCTGGCTCAGGTAGTTATAATAGTCGGTCGTGACTTGCTGCATGACCGTTTGGATCTGTCGGTTATGTGTAAAGTCTGCATAGAGAAGGGCTTGTCGTGCTGATTCTGTGGTCGCCCGCGTCTGTCCAAAGTCCAACAGTGTATACGAAAGAGAAAGCTCCGGGCCCCAATCGGAGAGAAGCTGCACGAATCGGGGTGTGCCGAACTCCGGGGGATAGGTTGTTTTCGACCGTTCGTAGGTAAAGTTGCCGCTGAGTGTCGGGAAGTAAGGGCTTTGGCTCTGCCCATAAATCGCTGCGGCTGCGCGTGCTTTGGCCCACGTCAGTTTTGTCGAGGGATTATTCCTGAGTGCTACGTCGATAATTTCTGCAAGCGAGAGGGGGTTTTCCGGAGAAAAGCACGTCACATCGGTGACGTCAAGTGGCTGCTGGTACGTTGTTGACGGGGACTTGGGCGCATACGCATAAGGATCAAGGATGCCGTGTGTGCAGCCAGCGAGCAATACAAGAGCTACCGCATATCTTTTCTTCACCCGTGACCCCTCCCCATATCATGGCTATAGGGAAAGGGGGATTTGGTGTCAAAAAATTTCTTTACATTGCAAATTCGCGTAAATAAGAATGCAGATCAAGAATCTTGCCCGAAATGCCTAATTCTTTTTCTGCTTGCCTTAAAGCGCGCTCTTCGCGCCCTAGAGTTTTAGGATCATCTGTGTCCCATACAACTTGCATCATTTCATAGTTGCCTTGAATATCTTGCGCGATAAAATCGATCTCGTAACCATCGGAAGTTTGATAATAGAAGATTTGTTTTCCTTGACGTCGTAAATCAAGATAGATTTGATTCTCTAAAAATTTACCTAGATTGGGGGATAAGTTAAACGTGTTGGCACCGATCAATCCATTATCGATTGCATAGATTTTTTGTGGATTGGTTTGTTTGCGTCTGAGCGACTCTGTGAAAATTGGAATGGGAAAGACTAAGAAAGCATCTTCAAGATAGCCTAAATAAGCGTATAATGTGTCTTTTCCAACTTTATGTCCTTGGCTTTTGATATCTTTGTAGAGTTTGTTGATAGAAAAAGGCGCCGAAACATTTTTAAGCAGGACGCTGGTAAAATATTTCAGCAGCGCCATATTGCTGACTTGATAACGCTCGAAGACATCTCTAAAAATAACGGTCTCCACATAACTTTGGAGTGTCTCAAGCTGCTCATTAGCAGGGATTGTTTGTATTCCTGGAAATCCGCCCGTTTGAAAATAATTCAATAAATGGCCACGTTGCTCGTCTGCAAGTTTTTTTCCTAAATTCTTCGATGGAATTTCAAGGCGATGCGCTGCGAGATATTCTTTATAATTATAGGGCGCTATTTCAATGGATAAAGAGCGACCTCTAAGAGAGGTGGCAATCTCTTTGCTGAGTAATTTTGCAGAGGAACCTGTGACATAAATTTGAACATTTTTTTTATCGTGAATTCTTCTAAGAACTAAAGCCCAGTCTTTAACGTTTTGAACTTCATCGAAAAATAAATAGCAGCAGTGGTTATGATTGTCAGGATGCAGAGTGTACCATAAGTCGACCATTTTACCCATGGCTTTATAGTCCAGAGGCAGAATCCGATCATCTTCAAAGTTGATATATAAAATGCGATTCAGCGGAAGCCCCCCATCTACCAATTTTCGTATCGTTTGGTATAAAAAATATGTTTTTCCTGAGCGCCTCATCCCGATCGCAACTTTAATCATATTCTTGGCTTCCGGAAATTTGTAGTCCCGATGGGTGCTAGTTTTCGTTAGATCTAAAGTCTCTTTAAGTTCTTCCTGCAACGTGTGTAAGAAGCTTTCCATAAAACTGTCCTTCTGCATAAGGATAGATATAGCACAATCTTTCCTTGTAAGCAAGGAAAGATTTGCAAGCCTCTGATTTTAAGATAATTAGGGGGGCGTGAATGTTAAACCTGGGTGTCATCTGAATCTGAAGAGAACATGACTGTTTCCTTAAATCGATGCTCTGATTACCATTAACATTTTTTTAAAAAGGAAAAGAAGGAGTTTTTTGTATGAGTACGTCTGCTACTTCAGGCTCTCCAAATCAACAAGTCATTACCTATACTTTGAGCGATTCGCTCAGGCCAACATTACGACGATCGCAGACAGATGAAACGGAAGATAAAAATAGAGCTCCTTCTCCCAACGCCGATCCGAATCACACGACCTCTTCAAAACCCCAATCGATCCTTGAAGCTGAAAAACAGAACCAACAAGCGAGTATTGATGCCAAGTTGGCCAAATATCCCATCCCTTTAAAACCTAAAAGGCGGGAGCGAACGTATTCAGAACTAGGGAGCACTGGAGGCTACAAGGTTCAGCCTTCCTCACGCTCGCCTCAACGATCCAGAGAAATCGTTCTAGGTTCAACCTATGAGAACTATCTCAATCACCTTCTTCAAAAAGCTGTTATTCAAAATAATTTAGATGCCCAATCTTTACTGCAGAGGCAGCTCGATAAGTTGAAAGGCCATGAAAAATCCGAGCTTTCGGACCATCAACGCAGTATGTACAGCTGGACGCAAAAACTGATTTTTGATGATCAACGGGTCAACACTCTTATTTTAAAGAAGCTAAAGGAGCTTGAGACCCAGCCTTTGACAGAACAAACGACTTTGAGCTGGTGCCGGAGAGCCGCAGAAGATGGAGAGTCAAGCGCCCAATTTATTTTAGCCATGCATTACTATGAGGGTCGAGAAGTGAAACAAGATTGGGATCAAACCGTGGCTTTGCTGAAGAAAGCCGCACTGCAAGGCCATCTAGTAGCTCAGCACAACTTAGGGTTATGTTATTATGGGGGGCAAGGAGTCAAGAAAGATAAAAATCAAGCCCGCCTTTATTTTGCAGAGGCAGCAGAACAAGGACTCCCGGAAGCTTTACTCTATTTAGGGATACTGGCTTATGAACTCCCTGATAGGGACGAGAAGAGCGCTTTTTTATTGTTTGAAAAGGCGGCGCAACGCGGCTGCGTCGAGGCTCAATACAATATGGGGGTTTTCTACTTCGAGGGGATTGGAGTCGAAAAAAATAAAACGAGGGCTATTTTCTGGTTTCAGCAAGCTGACGAGGGAGGGCACGAGAAAGCCAAAGAGACGTTACAAAATATGATGAC
>DATAHB010000110.1:0-8673 GCA_036263375.1 Rhabdochlamydiaceae bacterium
CGGCATCATCACTGTAATTCCAGAGGCATCAGGATGATAAGGATCACCGCTCTGGCCGTAAGGAGTGTTAAAACATCCTCCTGTAGGTGGGGTCCAATTAGTTCCTAATAGCTTCAACGTGTATTGATGAAATAACGACGACCAGCCTCCTGCTTGGTTCGGAGTGAGCAGATAATAGCCCAAGGCCGATGGAGCAATCGCCTGAACCAATACGGTCCTCCACCACATACAAGAGTAAGGTTTGAACGTATCGCACGGAGGCGCTGGATCTTCAATAGCACAACTACTGGGAGGGTTCGAGCTATCACTTGCATCAGACGTATTTTCTGGATTATAAAACGTCGTTTGACTCCAGCTAGCTCCCGCCATCGGTACTGAGTCTTGGTTCGATACAGTAGCGAGTCTTATAAACCCTGTGAAAGGCTGTGTTGCTGTTAATATGAAGAGGCTATTATTTGTGCTGGGAAGCTGAAACTGAATTGAAGTTGCCGCGCTATTTTCTGCAAAAATAAATAGCGTTGCAGGTGGAGTTGCCGTTCCAGGTGGAGAGTCGGCTCTGGGAAAGAAGAGTTGAAAACTTCTTCCTGTAACTACACTTCCTAGCGGAATGTATTGAATAGGGCCTCCATCGATACTCATTGGAAAAGCCACTGTATTATTAAAAAGACCCTGCGCACAAGCAAATGCCGGTGTTAAATTTTCGTAGTAGATGTCATGAAATAAATTGCCCGTAATGTGATAGTCTTTAATAAGTCCCGGGGTTCCATTCACCGGTGTATAAGTCACAACACAGGTAGCAGAATTCACGACCTCAGTTGATAGAGTAAAATAGTCATTTCCAGCTCCCTGATTTGTTTCTGTAGCGCTTAAGAATAACGATAGCGCAGGAGTTATTGCCAATTGAGGAAGATATAATCCATTTCCGTAGGCAGGAGGCATGGCTTGAAGTTGATTGTCCGTATTAAAGTTATAAGCCGGAACTATAAAAGCTGGGCCTGTACGGCAGGGATAAGCTTGAAATGGACCTGTTCTCACAGGACAAATGCGCCCCCCAAGATGATCCTTGTCCCACTGATTCTGCACAACTGCACAAGGGTTTTGAAAATTTTGAAAATTATTCGTGGTCGGGAGTTGTGCTGGATTCAGCCGATTCACTTGGTTTAAAGGAGCATTTTGATTGACCGACAGAGAACCAAACGCGACTAAAGGAGGAAGATCAAGCGTATCACAATTGCCCGAAACAACTCCTTGATTTCCAAGATAGCCCCCCTCTATGTTAGGACAAGTTGCCCCCCAAAGAGGGACGATAGGGATTAGACATGTTGAAAAAATCAAACCGAGCGCAGCTCCTACAACGTCATATAAATTTCCGACCTTCATCCTTCGTGCTCCTTAACAAAATTTTTTGATTCATCTCAAGCGTCAAAAACTTTGTTAAATGGGTTGCAAAGCTTGTGCCCTGTAAAGAATTCTGATATAATACGGCCCATGAAAATGAAAATTCAAGAAAAAACTTCCCTTTTGGCTGCCTTGCAGAAACTCAGTCCAGAAAGTTCAAAAAACACATTGAAATCGTGGATCGAGCAAGGCCGTGTTTCGGTAAGCGAAATCCGCGCCTCTTCGACAAGCCAAGAACTTCTCCCCGGTGAGGAAATCAAAGTCGGACCTAAGGTAGCCTACACGGAGCACGGCATCAAAATTCTCTACGAAGATGAGTATCTTGTGGTCATCGACAAACCCGATAAACTCTTGACAGTTGCGACTGCAGCTGAAAATGAAAAGACCGTCCATGCCATCCTAAAGAGGCGGCTTAGGCGGATGGTTTATCCCGTCCACCGCTTAGACAGAGACACCTCCGGCGTCATGCTTTTTGCGTATACATCCCAGGCGCGCGATATCTTAAAGGAACAGTTTGCAGAGCACTCGATTGATCGGATTTACATGGCCATTGTTGAAGGGACTCCTCCAGCAAAAGGAACGTGGAAAAGCACTCTTGTGGAAGACGATTTTTTCTTTGTGAAAAGCGTAGAAGCGCCTGTGAAACATCAAAGTGCTTTCCGAGCCAAAGAAGCTGCTCGGCATCAACAGCGGAGAGCCTTTATCGAACAGAAGCTTCGAAGCAAAGAAACTGGCAAGCTTGCCATCACCCACTACGAAGTTGTCAAGCAACGCAAACATACCGCTCTCATGAAATTCACCCTAGAGACAGGCCGCAAAAACCAAATCCGCGTCCATACCTCAGAAGCGGGCTTTCCGATCTTGGGAGATACCAAATATGGCGCAAACGCTAATCGACGTAGACTCTGCCTCCATGCTCATGTCTTAGGCTTTCACCATCCATTCCGGAATAAGAAGATGAAGTTCGTCTCTCCCCTTCCTGAATACTTCTCAAGCATCTAACAATCAGCTATTTAAATTTTTATATACTCTTTGGTTTTAAACCATTACATGTTACAATATTCCTATGCCAGTGCAAATTAACATCTCTCAAATAACAGAAGCCTGCTCATTCGCTTTTAATTTTAGCCAGTCGCTTCTTTATGGCAAAAGTGGGACCTATAAAATTGGAACCATTTCGGTGGAATTTAAAAAACGCGGTCCCATTATAAATGGTGTTAACAAGACATTAAAAAACACGCTAGTGCTCATCCTACAAATCGCAACGTTACATTTTTGCCATATCTTTGTCCATGAAATGGGACATGCAATTGCAGCTAAAGCACTCACTGGCAAACCGGTTTTCGTGACTATTACCCATTCTCCCATACACCGATCCCGAAGGGCGAAAACTTCTAACGATAGAGATCTGAAGATTATCATAGCTGCAGGACCTCTGGCTAGCGCTCTTTTTACGTTCACCCAATTCTTCCTTGCAGCAACGCTATTTCCGTCCTTTCCCCTCATTGCGAGGGTTCTATATTTTGGTTTTTATGTGAATATTATCTGCGATTATTGGTATCTGGTTTCTTCGGGATTAAGCAAAGATAATGGAGATTGGGGAAAGCTCCGGAAAAAAGGCTTAGAAAGCTTGTTTCTAGCAGCTTCTACCATGATCGTTCTTCATAGCTTATGCCTTTACTCGGCATTGAAGAAATAAGGTGATTAGTCTATGAACCTACATCGCGCCTTCTAGAAGTGATTTCAACGGCTGGATGTAGAGCAAGTAGATCACAGCTCCAATCGCTGCGCCCAGCAGCGGCCCAAACACCGGAATCCACGAATACCCCCAATCCGCTGATCCTTTTCCTTTAACAGGGAGAAGTGCGTACATGATCCGTGGACCTAAATCTCGCGCTGGATTGATCGCATAGCCGGTGGGGCCTCCTAAAGAGAGTCCGATTGCGAAGATCAAGATCCCAACAGCAGAGGGGCCCATCGCATTGTTCACCCCATTGTGCATATCAAAAATCCCCAAAACGCCTAAAAGCAGAACCATCGTGCCGATCATTTCACAGACGAAGTTCCATTTATAACTGCGAATCGCAGGCTGGGTGCAAAAACTCATCAGCTTCATTTGAGGATCGGGAGTTTTTTGCCAGTGAGGAAAATACGATAGCCAAACAAGGATTTGCCCGATAAAGGCGCCTATAAATTGTCCTATCAAATAGAGCGGAATCAGCGACCACGCTGTTTTATTTGCAATACAAAAGCCAAGCGTCACCGCCGGATTAAAATGACCCCCACTGGCCCATCCCGTGATATAGACGGCTATCGCAACGGCAAATCCCCAGCCTGCGCTGATTACAATCCAGCCGCTACTGTGGCCTTTGGTCTTGCCCAGCAAGACGTTGGCAACAACTCCGTTACCCAGCAAAACTAGAAGCATAGTCCCGATTAATTCTCCCCAAAAAATACTCATATTGTTTCACCTCTTGAAAATTAAACTATAAAGCGTCAGTTTAAAAAAATGAAGTATATCTTAGCACTTGACCAAGGAACCACGAGTTCCAGGGCCGTTTTAATTTCCCCCGAAGGAAATATTCTCTGGGCTGCACAAAAGGAATTTAAGCAAATCTTTCCCTCTCCGGGATGGGTTGAGCACGATCCGCAAGAACTCTGGTCATCGCAAGCCTCTTGCATGAGCGAAGTGTTAGCCAAGGGCCAAATCACCCCCGACCAAATCGCCGGCATCGGCATTACCAATCAACGTGAAACCACCATCGTATGGGGAAAAAAAACAGGTAAGCCTATTGCCAATGCCATCGTTTGGCAAGACAGACGAACAACGGAGATTTGCCAAGAGTTAAAAAGTAAGGGGCTGGAACCTCTTTTTCGCCAAAAAACAGGTCTGTTGTTAGATCCTTATTTTTCTGGAACCAAACTGTTTTGGATCTTGAAAACAATCCCCGGTGCATTAGAACGAGCAAAAAAAGGAGAACTTGCCTTTGGAACCGTCGACACTTGGCTACTGTGGAAACTGACCGGGGGCGCTAGCCACATGACCGATGTCTCTAACGCTTCCCGTACACTCCTATTTAACATTCATACGCTCAAATGGGACGAAGATCTTTTAAAAATTCTCAACATTCCCAAAGAGATCTTGCCGGAAGTGAAAAGCTCAAGTGAAATCTATGGAAAAACCAATACCCCCATGTTGACGGGATCGATTCCGATCTGTGGCATTGTCGGCGACCAGCAAGCGGCCTTAATTGGACAGGCGTGTTTTTCCAAAGGAATGGTTAAAACCACCTACGGCACGGGCTGCTTTTTGCTCATGAATACGGGAGAGCAGCCAGTGATCTCCAAAAACAATCTTCTCACAACGATTGCTTATCAAATCAAAGACGAAGTCGTCTACGCTCTTGAGGGCAGCGTTTTTATCGGCGGCGCCGTCGTTCAGTGGATCCGCGACAATTTAGGACTCATCAAAAAATCGGCCGAAATTGAAAAACTGGCAGCCTCTGTTCCCGATAGCGGAGGCGTCTTTTTTGTTCCTGCGTTCACAGGACTTGGAGCTCCTTACTGGGATCCTTACGCTCGAGGAACTCTGGTCGGATTGACCAGAGGAACAACCGCTGCCCATATTGCACGGAGCGCTTTAGACAGCATTGCGTTTCAAGTCATGGATGTCTTAAAAGCAATGCAGGCCGATGCTGGGATGCCAATTGCGGAGATCCGCGTCGATGGTGGAGCCGTCGCCAATAACTTGCTGATGCAATTTCAAGCTGATCTCATGGGGGTGCCTGTGATCCGGCCCAAAGTCACTGAATTGACTGCGCTCGGCGCTGCTTTTTTAGCCGGCATCGCCGTCGGTTTTTGGAAAAACAAAGATGAAGCCGCGGCTTCTTGGCAACAAGACAAAATATTTATCCCAAACATGTCGGCGGAGAAGGTCCAAAACCTCCAGCGCAAATGGAAAAAAGCGATCGACTGCGCACAAACCTGGGAAGCGAACCTATCCTTCGATTCTTAATAAATGATTTTCGAAGGATTTTTTTTCTATTTTCAATGCCGTTTCGTAGGACATACTTGAATAAGTAGGCCAAAGAAGCGACATTGGAAATAGAAGAAAAAGATTCAATAAGCATTTGTTAAGAATCGAAGGATGGGTTCGAATGGATAGAAATAAGATGATCCAAAATCTCGAAAGAGAGCGTTGGGATATCATTATTGTCGGAGGCGGCGCCACCGGACTAGGCGCTGCTGTCGATGCCGCTTCTCGAGGTTATAAAACCCTTCTTCTGGAACAAAGTGATTTTGCTAAGGGGACCTCAAGCCGCAGCACCAAGCTGATCCACGGTGGATTAAGATACCTCCAACAGGGCAATATTGGGTTAGTTACAGAAGCGCTGCGAGAACGGGGCCTTTTATGCGATAATGCCCCTCACCTTGTGCATCACCTCCCCTTTTTAGTTCCGCTCTACCACTGGTGGGAAGGACCTTTTTATGGCATCGGTTTGAAGGTCTACGATCTCTTAGCTGGCAAACTCGGATTAGAACAGTCGCGTCATCTCTCGCGCAAACAAACTTTGCAGGCGATTCCAACCATCGAAAGAAAAGACCTTCGCGGCGGCGCCCTTTATTATGACGGACAATTCGACGACTCGCGACTTGCAATTACTCTCGCCAGGACCGCCGCCGATCAAGGCGCAACACTTATCAATTACATGCAAGTCTCTTCCTTCTTAAAAAAAGACAAAAAGATCGACGGCGTCCGAGCTAAAGACCTCGAGACCGGCAAACATTACAACCTCAAAGCAAAAGTCGTCATCAATGCCACCGGGATCTTTTCCGACAAGCTGCGGAAAACTGATGACAAAAAGGCCAAGACCTTGATGGAGCCCAGCCAAGGGATTCATCTGGTTTTACCTGCCTCATTCCTTCCAAACCATACAGCCATCTTAGTTCCTCACACCGACGATAAACGGGTGATTTTTTTGGTCCCTTGGCATGGAAAAGTACTCATCGGAACGACCGACATCTTAGTTGAGAGTGCCTCTTTAGAGCCCAAGCCCCTAAAAGAAGAGATCGACTTTTTGCTCAAACATGCCGCCCGTTATCTCCACCAAGCCCCTACAAAAAAAGACATTTTGAGCATCTATGCCGGACAGCGACCTCTCATTAAAGCCTCCGGTAAAAAGGCCGCCGACATCTCCCGTGATCACGTGATTACCGTCTCTAAATCGGGACTCGTGACCATTGCCGGAGGCAAATGGACGACGTTTCGTAAAATGGCCCAAGATGTCATCAACAAAGCCATTTCCATCGCAAAGCTGCCTTATCGCGCCTGTATTACTACCGACCTTCAACTTCATGGCTATGAAAAAGAGGCAGATCGGACCCAACACTGGAGCCTTTATGGCACCGATGCAAAGGCCATCAAAAATCTCATCCGTAAAAATACAAAACTGGGAAAGCGCATCACCTCAAGCCTTCCTTATACCCTGGCGGAAGTCATTTGGGCAACCAGGGTTGAAATGGCACGCAGCGTGGAAGATATCCTCGCAAGACGCACCCGCATTCTATTTTTAGATGCAAGGGCCGCAATCATTGCAGCGCCGCTGGTAGCCAGGCTGATTGCTAAAGAACTCAAAAAATCGCCCGCGTGGCAAGCCAAACAAGTCAGGGAGTTTACGCGTGTCGCAAAAAACTACCTCCCCTAATTCATCTCTGGATTCACCTCTGAAACTCTATCTCATTCGCCATGGAGCGACCGAATGGTCGGAAAACGGGCGCCATACCGGCACAACTGATTTAGCTTTAACTCCGCTCGGTCAAAAACAGGCCGATCAATTGAAGCAGCGGCTGGCAAAGGAAACGTTCAATAAAGTATTTTCCAGCCCTTTAAAAAGAGCATTAGAGACCTGCAAACTCTGTGGATTCAATCCCATCATTAATTCCGATCTCATAGAGTGGAATTATGGCCAGTATGAAGGACTCACAACGCCGCAAATTCGTGAAAAAAATCCCAGCTGGAATCTCTTTGAAGCAGGAGCTCCCGGCGGGGAATCCCCCGAACAGCTCACCGCTCGAGCCCACCATTTTCTGCATCAGGTTCATTCGCTCCAAGGGAAAATCGCCATTTTCTCGCACGCCCATTTTCTAAGAATTCTTGCCACCGTCTGGCTGGGAGAGCCTCCCACCTTTGGGAGCGATCTTGTCCTGTCTCCCGCCTCGATTTCCGTTTTAGGCACAGAGCGCGATGATCATGTCATCATCTGCTGGAATGATATTAGTCATTTGAGTATAAGTTGAAGACATGTCCACTGCATGGATTTTTTTACTATTAGCAGGTTTTTTTGAGATCTGCTTTACCATTTCCCTGAAGTATAGCCAGGGATTTAGCAAGCTCATTCCGAGCATCATCACCGTTATTTTCATTGTGATGAGCTTCTTTGCCGTTTCGCAGGCGATGAAAACCATCCCCATTGGAACTGCGTATGCCGTCTGGGCCGGAATCGGCGCCGCTGGAACCGTCGTGACAGGGATTATTTTCTTCGGAGACTCCCATCACATTGTCCGACTGCTTTCGATCATGCTCATCATCATCGGAATCATCGGACTTAAACTTGTGAACGTCGACTGATGGGATGGATTTTTTTTCTAGTAGCCCTACGATCGTATACCCTCGCCTGGCAGCCAAAAAAATCAACCCTTCTCCGCCTCCTTGACCTCACTTTAGGAACTCTCTCACTAGCACTTTTTCTGCTCCTTCCCAGAGAATTCCACTGGCTGACATTTCTAACAACTGCAGCCTTGATCAGCTATTTTGTCTACCGACGCTTTTCCCAATCCCTTTCTTTCAAATTCTCACTACAGCGACTGATCGGCTGGAGCTGCTTTTATCTCGTTGGGACACTGGCAGCGATTTCTTGCACATTTTTTCGTTTAACCTCAGATCAAAGAGTGGGAAAAATCGTCATGACCGGCAATACCAAACCGGAGTGGGTTGCTTGGCAAAATCCTCAATCTGATCCAGAAGGCGCCTGGCTTGACAGCTACGAAGTGATTATCGAAGATCTCAAAGGAAAAGAAGTCTCTCGCCACTATCTCTATGGTGACCTTGTAGGGCTGCGTGCAGAAGTGGTTACCATCCACTGGCCCTTCCATCTGCTCGGATTTTCAAATTTCTGCCATTTAGAAACCCTCCATAACGGCTACAGCACCTCCAGCAGGCATAACCTCTTTCCTCACCTGGCATCCGCACTCCCTTTTTCGTTTCCACTCTTGCAA
>DATAHB010000111.1:0-7336 GCA_036263375.1 Rhabdochlamydiaceae bacterium
AGAGATGTTGAAACGCTGTTAACTGGATCAGTCATATGATTACATCTTTTATTATTTGTTTTGTCTAATTATACACCTAAAAACATGTAATTGTCAATTATATTTTTTAATGCAAGTGTTTCATAATCAATTAATTGGTTAATGAACAAGTGATTAACGCTCAGTGCTGTAGCCAAGGTTCATTGCAACTTCGTAATTATCAGAAATTTATAGGTTTTTTTGGGGTTTTTCTTAAATATTCACCTTTCCCTTTTTTCCTATGGAAATCTGGTAACAAACGTCTGGTGTTTTTACCCCTCTTATAGATAGGCTAAAAATTCTCCAAACCGAAGAACCTCGGCCTTGCCTAGAGAAAGGAGGCAGGAACATTCATGCTTCTCCATGAGAAAGTCATTGCCTTTATTTTCATCTGGGGATAGATGGAAACTAGAGGGCATGAAAAAAAACATTCTGATTATCATTGTTATTTTAGCACTCGCTGCGATCATTATCGTTTTAATTGACCGTGCGTATACTGAGAAAAAAGATAATAATCATATCACTCTCTATGGGAACGTCGATGTCCGGCAAGTCGATATCGGTTTTAGGGTCAGCGGACAGGTTAAACAACTGATTTTTGAAGAAGGTGACAAGGTTTCAGAAGGGACTTTGATGTGCGCCATGGACGATACTCCGTATGATAGCCAATTGAAAGAAGCCGTGGCGGCAGCAGAATCGGTTAAAGCGAATCTGGACAATGCCGAAATTTTATTAAAACGGCGCTTGGAGCTGATCGGTATCGGGGCTGTTTCTCAGGAAGATCTCGATAATGCGCGAGGCAGGAGAGATCAGCTGGTTTCCGATTTAGAAGCGGCTGAGGCAAAGATTACGATTGCCAAAGACAATCTTTCCTACACCAAGGCGTATGCGCCGACAAACGGAATTATTCTGACACGGATCCGCGAGCCGGGGACGGTGGTCAATCCAGCCGATCCTGTTTATACGCTGTCGGTGAGCTCGCCGGTCTGGATTCGGGCATTTGTCAGCGAGCCGGAGTTGGGAAAAGTCCATTACGGGATGACGGCGGAAGTGTATACCGATACAGGAAGGAAATATTCCGGAACGGTGGGCTTTATTTCACCAGTGGCTGAATTTACCCCCAAAACCGTCGAGTCGACACAGCTAAGAACCGATCTTGTCTATCGCATCCGTGTCTATGCAGACAATCCCGACAATCAACTGGTGCAGGGGATGCCTGTCACAGTGAAATTGAATGTCAAATGAGCGAAACATTTGTCGAGATTCATGATCTCACCAAGCTGTTCTCTCCTCAGCAGCCTCCTGCCTTGAAAGAGATCAATGTCTCCATCACCAAAGGAAAAATCATTGGTCTTGTCGGACCCGACGGGGCGGGGAAAACGACTCTGATCCGCTTGATGGCTGGGCTATTAACGCCAACTTCCGGAACCATTACCGTTGAAGGGTACGATACAATCAAAGATTCGGAATATATCCATTACCTGACGGGCTACATGCCGCAGAAGTTTGGTTTGTATGAGGATCTGACCGTCCAGCAGAATCTCGATCTATATGCGGAGTTGAGAAATGTCCTTGGTAAGGAAAAAGAAGCGGTGTGTGAAAAATTGCTTGAGTTTACTGGGCTGAAGGCGTTCAAGGGGTTTTTAGCGAAAAACCTCTCGGGAGGCATGAAACAAAAACTCGGGCTTGCCTGCTCGTTGGTGAAAAAGCCGGCATTTCTTCTTTTGGATGAGCCGAGCGTTGGGGTCGATCCGATTTCTCGGCGAGAGCTCTGGAAAATGGTCAACGTACTCTTGGAAGAGGGTATTTCGGTGCTGTGGAGTACGGCTTATTTGGATGAAGCGGAGAAATGCAACATGGTACTGCTCCTCAACGAAGGAAAGTTGCTTTTTAGCGGAGATCCCAAAAAACTGACGGAGCGGGTGGAAGGAAGGGTTTTTGAAGTCACGGAGATTGAAGGCGACCGGCGCAAACTGTTATTCAAGCTTTTGAAAGACAAAAATGTGATAGATGGTGTGATTCAGGGGCGGGATTTGAGGATCGTTGTTCGAGAAAGGGCCGTCGAAGTTAAAGGCCCAAAAATGGAAAGAGTCGCACCACGGTTTGAAGATGCCTTTATCGATATTTTGGGAGGAGGGCCTGGAGGAGAGTCGAAGCTGGCTGATCTATCCCCGGTTGTCAAAAATGATGATCAGCCGGCGGTGATTGCAAAAAATCTCGTAAAAAAGTTCGGGGCGTTTACTGCCGTTGATGGGATTTCATTAACGGTGAAAAAAGGAGAGATTTTTGGACTCTTAGGCCCGAATGGCGCCGGCAAAACGACAACATTTAAAATGCTTTGCGGCCTTTTGAAACCGACCTCCGGCGAGGCTTTTGTCAAGGGACTCGATCTTTTACAGGCGCCTGGACAGGCCAGGGCAAGGCTTGGCTACATGGCGCAGAAATTCTCTCTCTATGGAAATTTGAGTGTCAGGCAGAATTTGGAATTTTTTTCCGGTATTTACAATTTGAAGAATGCAGAAAAAAAAGCGGCCATTGAGGAAATGATCGACGTTTTTAGCTTGGCGCCGTATTTGAGCCTCTCCTCAGAGATGCTTCCGCTAGGATTCAAACAACGGCTTAGTTTAGCCTGCGCTAACATGCATCATCCCGAGGTTCTTTTCTTGGACGAGCCGACCTCGGGTGTCGATCCGATCACGCGGAGAGAATTTTGGAATCACATCAATGGACTTGTGGGGAAGGGAGTGACGATCATGATCACGACTCACTTCATGGGAGAGGCAGAATATTGCGATCGGATTGCGCTCATCTATGGGGGAAAGATCATCCAGAGTGATGCTCCGAACGGTCTCAAAGATAAAGTGAAATCGGAAAAAAATCCGAATCCGACGCTGGAAGATGCGTTTATACAAATGATTGAAGAGTATGATAAGTAGAACCGAGTGGACAGAAGCGGCAAAGAAGGGAAGGGCGCGTAGGATGCGCGCGCTCATGGTCAAAGAATTTTTCCAGATCGTGCGCGATCCAAGCAGTATTTTAATTACTGTGTTTTTGCCGCTCTTGCTGATTTTTCTCTATGGATCGGGCGTTTCACTGGATTTAGATCATTTAAGAGTGGGCCTGGTAATGGAAGATACGGCCCCTGATGTGCAAAGTTTTGCTAAGTCGCTTACCGATTCCCGGTATTTTGATGTTAAAATCGTCCGCGACAGACGTGATCTGCAAGATGATCTGACGAGCGGTGCCATCCGAGGGATGTTCATTGTCCCGTCGTATTTTTCCCAATATCGGAATAGGCCGGATCAAATCGCCCCGATCCAGGTGATTGCTGATGCGAGTGAAACCAATACGGCGAATTTTGTTCAAAACTACGCGCAGGGCGTGTTTGTCAATTGGCTCGTGCAAGAGGCGACTTCGCAGGGAATCCAGGTCAAAACTCCTCTGATCAGCTCCGAGCCGAGATTTTGGTACAACGAGCAGCTGGAGAGCCGTTTTTTTCTTCTTTCAGGGTCGCTGGCGATTATCATGACGCTGATCGGTTCTCTGTTAACAGCGTTGGTTGTTGCAAGAGAATGGGAGAGGGGAACCATGGAAGCACTCATGTCGACAACTGTCGGCATTTGGGAATTGGTAACGGCTAAAGTGATCCCGTATTTTTGCTTAGGAATGATTTCGATGATCATCTGCGTGTTTCTTTCGATTGTCTTTTATGATTTGCCACTCCGAGGTTCTTTTTTTGTGCTGCTTGTGGTCTCGGCGCTGTTTTTATTTTGCGCTCTCGGGCTCGGGCTCATGATTTCGACAATCACCAAGAATCAGATCTTTGCTTATCAGATCACTCTCGTCACAGCGTTTTTGCCTGCGTATATTTTATCGGGATTTCTTTTTGAGATTCATAGCATGCCGCAATGGATCCAGATTTTGACATACATCATCCCGGCCAAGTATTTCGTGCAGAGTCTGCAGAGCCTTTTCTTAGTCGGCAATGTCTGGCCATTGCTAATCAGGGACATGATCCCGATTTTTGGAATCGGAATGCTCTTTTTTCTCATCACCGCTTTTAAAACCGTCAAGAGGTTAGATTGAGAAGAATTCTATCGCTGATTTGGAAAGAGCTTCTGACAGTGCTACGGGACCGTAAGGTGCGCATTTCAATTCTGCTGCCGCCGATTATCCAGCTGGTGATTTTTACGTTTGCGGCAACGCTCGATGTCAAAAATGTTCCGATCGGAATTTTGAACCGAGATGCCGGCGAGCAAGGGTTTTTGCTTGTCGAAAAGTTTTATGGGGCAAAAATTTTCAATAACAATATTATTTTCTTGAAAAGTGTTGAAGAAATTGGCCCCTTTATCGATTTGCAAAAAGGGGTGATGGTCGTTTCGATCGATCAACAGTTTTCCCGCACTATTGATGCAGGCAAACCAGCGACTGTACAGCTGATTTTCGACGGAAGGAAAACCAATACAGCGCAGATTGTTGGTGGATATACCAATCAAATCATCAATCAGTTTAACAACGATTATACTGCTCAGGCAGAGCTTATCACTCAAAATATCGAGCTTGTCCCACGCTTTTGGTTCAATCCGAATACTCAATATTTTTGGTACAACATTCCGTGCCTCGTCGGTGTTTTGTCGATGCTCACATGTTTGGTCGTGACAACGCAGTCGGTGGCAAGGGAGCGGGAGCTTGGAACCTTTGATCAGCTTCTGGTTTCTCCACTTGTCCCATGGGAAATTCTCATTGGAAAGATTGTCCCGGGCATTATTATTGGCTTCCTTGAAGGGATGCTCATGTTCACCATTGGGACATTGGTCCTCGGAGTCCCTTTTACCGGATCTCTTCTCCTTTACTTAGGGAGCTTGATCATTTTTGTTACTTCGATCAGCGGCGTAGGTCTTTTTATCTCGTCTCTTTCAACGACGCAGCAGCAGGCAATGCTGGGGACCTTTGTTTTTATGATGCCGTCGGTGCTGCTCTCTGGCTATGCAACGCCGATTGAAAATATGCCGAGTTGGCTCCAGCTGTTTACGGCAATCATCCCTCTCAAATATATGTTGATTATTTCAAAAGGGCTTTTTCTTAAGGCAATGCCAGGAAGGATCGTGTTTACCAATATTTGGCCGCTACTCATCATTGGCTTCATCAATATCGTTGGAGCCGGATTATTTTTTCGCAGGAGGCTACAATGAAGAAAATTTGGCTTACGGCAGTTCTAGCGGGGTGCGCAGTCGGGCCCAATTACCAAGCACCGGAAAATACGATTACCGATACGTGGAGCTCGGAATATTCTTCCGATGCGCCGCTGGTCCAGTGGTGGAATGTTTTTGAAGATACGTTGCTGACCAAATATATCGAGATGGCGTCCGAGTACAACAATGATGTACTTACCGCAACGTCTACGATTTTAATCGCTCGCGCGCTCCGTCAGATCGCCGCCTCGTCGTTCTTTCCTATTATCGGGGCTGATGTGAATGCCACCAAGACCTACTTTAGTAAGAATGGCCCGCTCTTTGCTAGCCAGCCGAGCGTTGGCAATCTCCCAGGGACCATCTCTCCTGTAACAGGACTTTCGCTTAACCCTCAGTTTCCTCAAGTTCAGCCGCTCTATAACGCTCTTTTCGATGCAAAATGGGAAATCGATCTCTTTGGAAAGACCCGCCGTACCGTCGAAGCTGCCGAAGCTTTGATTGGAGTGACGATTGAGCAAAGAAGCGACGTTCTTCTCTCTGTCATGGCAGAAATCGCCCGTAACTACATGGAGTTGAGAAGCTCTCAGCAGCGAGCAAAGCTCATTGAAGAAAATATCGGCATTTTAGAAAAGCAAGCAGTCTTGATTCATAAGCAGTATAAGGCGGGCTATGCCAGCCTTCTCGAAGATGAAAATATCCGAGCAATTCTTGCCTCCGAAAGAGCTGTTCTACCAGATATCGAGGCACAGATTTTTCGCAACATCTACACGCTCTCAGTCTTGATCGGTGCAACTCCAGAGACTTTAGTTGAGGAGCTGAAAGTTCCTCAGCCTCTGCCGAAAGCTCTCGATACCGTTGCTGTGGGACTTCGCTCGGATTTGCTCCGCAGGCGGCCCGACATCCGCCGCGTCGAACGGTCTTTAGCAGCGGCGACTGCAGGCGAGGGGATTGCTGTGGCGAAATTTTTCCCGACGATCACGTTAATCGGGGACGGAGGATTGCAATCGCTCATGCTGAAAAATCTATTTAATTGGGGAAGCAAGACATGGGCGCTCGGCGGCGATATTATGATGCCGGTTTTTGAGGGAGGACGCCTGATAGGGAATTTGAAAGCCGCACGCGCAGAGACGGCTGCAACCGCCCACAAATATCAACAGACGGTTTTAAATGCCCTCGAAGAAGCCGAATCGGCTCTGATCACCTTTACGCAGGATCTAAAGACCTGCAAAGAAAGGCGGCAGGCAACCGACAGATACCAAGATCTAGTCGTCTTAAGTGAGCAAAGAAATGCCAAGGGACTCGTGAGCCTGCTCAGCGTCCTCGATGCGCAGCGCCAGCTCAATGAATCACAACAAGGCACTCTCAAGAGCGACACCACCAAATTACTCGATCTTGTCGTCCTGTTTAAAGCCCTTGGCGGCGGTTGGGAGAGCGCTTATTGTGAATAAGAAAAATCTACTATCAGCCCTCAAGAAAGAGGTTCATCATGTCATCTTGATCTTCCTTTTTTTCTTGGTGTTTTTCAACTTGATCAATTGGACAGAAGCCTTTCTCTTTAAGAGAAACGGGATTACGCCGTTTGGATTCTTAGAAGTAGCCATCGCAGCCGGATTGATTGCCAAGATTATTCTGGTCGTTGACCATCTGCAGCTCATTCGTCTCTTCAGAACAAAACCGCTGGCCGTTAGCATCCTCTGGAAGACGGCCATCTATTGGATACTTCTGTTGATTGTACGCCTCGCGATCCGGTTTACGCCGTATCTTTTTAAAGTTGACGGGGATTTCAGTGAAGATTTGGCGCTCTTTATCGATCAGGTGAACTGGAATCTTTTTATATCGATTCAGGTTTACTATCTGATGTTACTGTTTATCTTCGTGACGTTCCGAGAATTGACCTACAAAATCGGTCCTGTGAAAATGCGGCGACTGTTTTTCGGGAAATAAAAAACCCGTCCTAGAATCAGGGCGGGTTTTAAAATGAATTAAGGGATCATGACTTGATTAAATCCGGTGTAGGTCAGATAGACCCCGAGGATGATCAAGAGAATTAAGCACTCTCTGTAGCCTTGATGAAAGCAAGTCGCCATCCTCTTTTGTAGACGGGAAGGGAATGCCATTCTCCAGAT
>DATAHB010000112.1:0-17613 GCA_036263375.1 Rhabdochlamydiaceae bacterium
CTGATTTTTCAAAATAACTTCCAGACTCCTGTGAAAAATCGTCTGATCGCTGACGCACAACAAATTCTGAGAGTCGATTTTGAGACCGTCACGCCGATCCCTGAACACGTCGAGCAAGAAGTGATCGAACGTCTTCCTCAGCTTTTAAGTGGCGTCGATATCATTTCGATTTCCGATTACGGCAAAGGATTTCTCTCTCGTTCTCTTCTGATGGGCGTAATCGAAATAGCCAAAGCGAAAAACATCCCGATCATCGTTGATCCGAAAGGCGACGATTTCACCAAATACCAAGGCGCGACCGTTCTTAAACCCAATCTCCAAGAAGCTTACGATGCAGCTAAGCTCACCCATGAAGCCTCACTTGATCACGTCGCTGAAATCCTCTTCAAAAAAGTCACTGTTGATATGTTAATGATCACTCGGTCCGAAGCGGGGATTTCCCTCTTTACCCGCGACGGCAAGCGACTTGATTTCCCTGTCCGGTCGAAAGAAGTCAAAGATGTCACTGGAGCCGGAGACACTGTGCTGGCAATGGTCAGCGTTGCGCTAGGGAACCAACTCGATATTAAATATGGCGCGCAACTTGCCAATATTGCTGCCGGCATTGCGATCGAAAAACTCGGCTGCGCCCGCATTAACCTCTCTGACCTAGCTGTCCGCCTGCTTGAGTACGATGTCGATAATAAAGTCTTCGATGAAGAGCATCTGTTTGCTCTTCAAGAAACCCTGAAAAATAAGCGGTATTTCGTCCTTGGCCTCTACAGCTCTCAAGGCATGACAACTGCGCTTTTCCGCACCATCCGAAAACTCTCCCTTACAGATCCAGACGCTAAACTCATTGTCTATATTCGAGATGAAAATCCCGATGAAGAGATTGTCTCGTTGCTGATATCTCTTGCCGAGGTCGATTTTGTCGTCCTCAAATGCGAAAGTTTAAAAAATCTCTGCGAGATCATTCATCCCCATGAAGTCTACCTCATAGAAAACGACCAGCTCTTGACGCTCGATCACTTCAAAGCGCTCTTCTCCGTAGAACTCTAATTCATGATAAGTTTCTGGAAAATACCAATCGGATACTCCATTTTTCGTGGTGTAAGCTTTTGAAAAAACTTTGTATCTTTTGTTTCCACAGCAGGCATTGCTCTTTTGAGGATATGAACTTATCCCATTTGCTGATGTTTTATCTGCTGAAAGTAAGAACAGTTCCTGTCCCGATTTTATGAAAAGAGTCTGGGAATGCTTGATGAAATCGTTCAATAGCTAAGCTTCCAGAGCAATGACAAGGAGCTGCTATCTGAACGTTCAAGGCTTTAAATTGGTCTACAATTTCATTAATCTTGCTTTGTTTTTTACGAAACAAATGGAACCCTCCTAAAACAAGGTGGATAGGGTGCTGCCTACGTTTTTGAGCTTCTTGCAATATACGAATGATTCCTGGGTGAGCACATCCTGTGATAACTACTAAACCTTTTGAAGTTTCTATGACAAGGGCTTGTTCATAGAGAAAAAATCCCCCTTTCAAAACTAAGGAATGCACTCCTGAGTCTATCTCTTTGAAGTCTTCGACTACTTCTGTTCGGATAGTGGATGGAATCTTTTTGGATGGAAATTTTTTTGGTAAGAAAAGGCGACTATCTTTTTTGAGTTTTCCAACAACTTCTTCAAGTCCTGCAATGTGATCAGAATGTTTGTGAGAATAGACTACATCTGTGATCTCATCACAGCTGACGTTTAATTGTTGAAGATTGGAAAAGAAGGCTTGTGAGTCAGCTCCTGTGTCAAAAAGAATTTTACGAACCCCTAAATCAATCAAACAAGAAAATCCCCATCCCTCCTGTAAGCCTTCATTTGCCTTACAATTATCATAGATAATTTTGATCATGATTTGATTCATGAATCTAGCCCATTGAGTCTTTGAATGCGAAGCTCTAACGAAGGATGGGTGGCAAAAAAGGCGATTAACCCTCGCCGTTCTTGGTGGGAAATTTTCATTGTTTGGAAGGCAGGTTTTTCGGCTCGTTGATCGCGGATCTCGTGCACTTTTTGTAGAGCTTGCAGCGCTGAGATCATTTTTCCACGGCCGGCAAGACGAGCTCCGTCTCTATCGGCTCTAAATTCTCGGAAGCGGGAATAGGCTGCAATCACTAGCGAGCCTAAAATCATGAAGACGATCTGGAAGACGATGACCAGGATGTTGAACGTCAGATATGAGCTCGAAGCCGATTTCTCTTTATTGCCAAGCCCCGATAGAACGTAGGCGAGGACTCTTGCCAGGAACATGACAAAAGCGTTGACGATACCCTGAAGGAGCGTCATGGTGACCATGTCACCATTGGCAACGTGGGAAATTTCATGACCGATCACGCCTTCGAGCTCATCTTGCGACATTCGATTGAGAAGGCCTGAGGAGACAGCGACTAGAGAACGATTTCTTGTGGGACCGGTTGCAAACGCATTGACTTCAGGGGAGTTGTAGATGCCGACTTCGGGCATTACCTTGAGTCCTGCAGCACGTGAGAGCTTATGGACGGTTTCGACAAGGTGCCGGTGTGCTACGTCAGAAGTGGTGGGATCGATCAAGCGGACGCCGAGCATCCACTTGGCCATCATACGGGAAAGGCCAAGGGATATAAATGCGCCGCCGAATCCCCAGATCAAACAAAAGATCATCAGTGAGTTGTAATCCAACCCGTGGGTATTCAGAAAAGGTTTAACGTTCAGTAGATTTAACACGATCGAGATCGTAGTAACGATCAAGATGTTGACGACCAGAAATAAGAAAATCCGTTTCATAAATCCCATACCGCTCTCCTAGTGAAGTCTCTTCTATTAAACCTATTTCGGTCTTAACAGTCAAGGCTTGTAAAGCTTTAATTTTAAACAGACAACGATTGCTAATTAATATTGATTTATGCGATGTATCTCAACATAGCATTTAATTTTTGCACATTAAGCTTGGAGAGCAATGCGAAAACTCGTCAAGGGTTTGTTTTGGCCTCAAAGAAAAAGCATGGTAGAAATCAGAAAAGTGCTTTCTAAAAATAACACGTGTTATGTCTTGATCACTTGCACGGAAGCTTCCAAGGACGGTAAAATGGAAGTCGAGATGACGTATGGGGGAGATCCCGTCTTAGCGGCTTATCTCGTCGAAAGTGCACAAAACATCATTGAGACGGACATTGTATGATTCCCACTCTTTCAGAACTTAAGAAATGGTACAGCAAAAATCAAGAGAGTATCCTGCAAGACTATTTCACATTCTTGAAATTTCCTTCCATTAGCACCGATCCATCCTACCGAAAGCACATTAATGCAGCAGCCGGCTGGGTAGAAAAATATCTCGAAAAGATTGGGTTCAAGACGCAGATCTGGCAAACAAAGTTCCATCCCGTGGTGTTTGCTACGCATGAAGTCGATCCGAAGCGCCCAACGGTTTTGATTTATCATCATTACGATGTGCAGCCGATTGATCCGATTGAGAAATGGAAATCTCCTCCTTTCGAACCGACAGTTAGAGAGAGTAAAGTTTTTGCAAGAGGGGCCTCAGATAACAAAGGGCAGTGTTTTTATACCCTGACTGCATTGAAGGCGCTTTTCGAGATGTGCGGCAGCCTCAATCTCAACATCAAGGTCTTTGTCGAAGGGGGAGAAGAATGTGGCAGCCAGGGAGCATTGGAAGCACTCAAGACACATCAGAAAGCATTGAGGGCAGATCATCTTTTAGTGGTGGATGGAGGATTTGCTGCAAGAGACCGTCCGGCGATTACTTTGGGCCTCCGCGGAATTGTCACAGTGGAGGTTGTTTGCCGCAATGCAAAGATCGATCTTCATTCAGGCATCCATGGGGGGATTGCTTTGAATCCGAATCGTGCGCTCGTTGAAATGCTCTCCAAGCTGTGGGACAAAAAAGGGAAAATTGCGATTCCCGGTTTTTACAAAAATGTCGTCAAGCCAACTGCCAAAGAACTGAAAGCACTCCAGAAAATCGTCGATGAAAAATATCTTAGAAAGCAATTTGGCATCCAAGCATTTAGGGGTGAGGGGGGGTATTCTCTCTGGGAATCGAATACCATCCGCCCCACGTTGGAGATCAACGGCATTGCGGGAGGGTATTCCGGAGCCGGCTTTAAAACGGTCATTCCTTCAATGGCGATAGCGAAAATCTCATGCAGGACCGTACCTAACCAAGATTCTGATGAGGTGGCTAGGTCAATTGCCGCCTATCTAAAAAAAATTGCTCCAAAAGGGTTAGAGGTGGAAGTGACGTCAATTCATGGCGGAAAGGCTGTTCGCAGCTCGCCTGAGACCAAGGTTGCTAAGGTCTGTTCAGATGCCTTGACAGAAGTTTTTGGCAAACCTTGCGGAAATATCCTCTGTGGCGCTTCTATTCCTCTTGTCGCTGATCTGGCCAAAGCCTGTAAAGGAGATGCACTGGTGATCGGCGTCAGTCTCGATAGCGATGATATCCATGCTCCTAATGAAAACTTCAGCTTTGATCAGCTGCAGCACGGATTTTTAATGATGGGATGCATATTAGGGAGGTTTGCTTCGTGAGAATAGTCGGAATAGCGCTGCTAGCCTTAACAATTTTGCTGGGAATTTTAAAATTTGACCATCTTTCGATCTGGTCGGCGGGCGTCGGAGTGGCCCTCGCAGCCGGTCTTTTCCTTGCTTTGATCACCAATAAGCCCGAAGAGATCCAAGTGTCTCCTCTTGGGCAGGAAAACAATCCTTGGCAGGTCCGCTTCCTTGATCTCCAAGCCCAGACCAACCTCACTATTGAGACGTTAAATGCCGAAAGCAAGAAGATGCAGCAAAAACTTGCCCGGGCAGAAGAGCGATGCACTTCTTATCAAAAGCTCGTTGATGTCCATCAAGCTGAAATTGACCAGCTCAGGCGTCAGGCCGCTCAAATGGGCCAGCAGATCATTGAAAAAGACCGCAAAGTTACTGAACTTCAACTGGCAAAACTCGAGCCCGATCTCTTCGATACGGAGAAAAGAAAAACCGAAAGCTCTTATCGGGAACTGAAAAAACAATTCGAAGAAAAATCGCAAGCTTTAGAACTCGCTCGGTCGCGCCTCTATCAAGCCGAAAGCCACCTGCTTTCGATTCAAAAAGAGAAAGAGAACCCTAATCCTGCAGAGTTAGCGCTTATCCAGCAGCTCAAGCAGATGGAGGAAGACAAGAAACAGCTCGAGTCTGAGCTGGCTTCTTTGCAGCAAGTTGTTTCGGAGCTTTCGTTGACCAAGGGCAAGCGCAAGAAAACCCAGCTCACTCAGCAACAGGAAACTTCGCTTTAATAGTAGCCTCCAAATCAACATCAAAGTGACGAGCCAAAATCAGAGCATTTCCCACTAGAGAGGCAACATCGCCAGCAAACTTCTTTTTCAGCTCATCCGTTGATGTTTTACGTTGTTTTTCTGATCCTCGGATTTCAAGAAAGGCGCGCGTTAACTCTCCGAGCTCCTCTTGCATTTTCAAAAAATAAAACTCATCGTCTCGTCGAATCGAAAACTTTTTTGCATATTGGCTCCAGGCTTTTTCACAATGAAGCGCAGCTTCTTCAAGATCCATATTATCCTCCGAAGAGTTTTGTTAATTCAGGGATGCTAAGGCCAAACACAACAAATTTAAGATCCTTTTTCTTCTGCTCCGGGGTGCGACTTTGCCTGAATGCCGTCATGACGGCACCTAACCGATTGTCATCAAAATGTTTCCACAAAACATCGACTTGCAGTTTTTCTTCCTCATCTTGATGCATTAAATAGACGGCAATAAACCGATTAAGCTCAGGATAAAGCTCCTTCCACGCCTTTTGATTGAGAATCGATTCAAGTTTGAGGAGTTCTTTTTCGAGACTCTCATGCTCCTCATCAATGACATTGATTTGATCTCCCACCTCATGAAAAAGAGGGTGGATATATGTTGCCTCTGTGACAGAATGTTCTTTTAAGTGAGAAATCAGACCTCTTAACTCCTGTTCGATTGCGTTTACCTCTTTCTCATCTGTAAAATCAGTACGGCCTATCTTAGAAGCAAGGGCAAATAAGTGGGCTCTTTGTGCTTTATGGATCAAAGTATAAAGGTCAACTCTAGACATTTTTGAATTCCTTATAAAAGAGTTAAGATCTCATGACCTGTTTTGGTAATGAGAATCGTATGTTCCCACTGTGCGCTCGGTTTCCCGTCGGCTGTCCGGGTTGTCCATTGATCGACTGGATCAATGATGCCTTCACGAACGCCTGCATTAATCATCGGCTCGATCGTGAAAGTCATTCCTTCCGCTAGCGGAACCGCGAGAGTATTGTAATGATGGGGGACTTGAGGAGGCTCATGGAGATCGACGCCGACGCCGTGGCCGACAAATTGATCCACAACGGTGCAGCCATGCTGCCGGGCATAATCCTCAATGACTGTTCCGATCTCACGCACAAGAATACCCGGTTTTAAGATGGCGATCGAGCGTCGTAAACACTCTTTTGAGACTTCGACGACTCGATGTTTTTCTTCGGAAACATTTCCGATTTCGACCATCGCGCTGCAATCGCCGTAATACCCATTTAAAATGGGTGTGACATCGATATTGATGATATCGCCCAGGGTGAGCGGCTTGTTATCGGGAATCCCATGGCAGATCACTTCATTTAAAGACGTGCAGATGCTTTTTGGATACGGAGGCTCTCCATAGCCTAAAGGAGCTGGGATCGCTCCCGCTTTTCGATGGAGCTGCTCGGCAAAGTCATTGAGCTCGTTGGTTGTGACGCCCGCTTTGGCCATCTTGCAAGTCGCCTCAAGAATCGAAGCGGCTAGCTTACAGGCATTCCGGATCCCTTTGATCTGCTCCGGAGTCTTAATTAGAATGCCGTACTGTTTTTTGTATTCGTGCGCCAACTTGTTAGAATCTTGAGGCGCGGCAGGATAGTGGCATTTCTTCCATTTTTGTCCGCTACCACACCAGCAAGGATCGTTTCTCTCAACCATATAACACTTTTTTTAGAACGAGGCCGTGGGCGGGGGCTGTCACGCCGGCCAGCGTCCTGTCTTTACTTTTAATAATTTCGGGGATTTCTTCCGCAGCCAATTTTCCGCAGCCGACATAGAGCAGCGTCCCCACGATATTCCGAACCATTTTATAGAGAAAATTGTTTCCTGACACCCGAATTTTCAAACGGCCGTCCAACACTTCAAGGGCAATATCAAAAATTTCTCTGACATTGTCTTCTTGTTTTTCATTGGTCAGGGCCGAAAAATCGTGTTTCCCTACTAAATGCACTGCTGCTTTTTTCATCTCTTCAATTTTGATCGGATAAGAAAAGTGCCAAGAGAAGTTCCGATGGAACGGCAGCTGCGTCGATCCCAAACAAACAAAATAGTGGTATTCTTTGCCGACATTTTGCAAGGTTGGATGGAATGTCTCAGGAGCCTCTTCGATCTTCAATACAGAAATATCACTCGGCAAAAGGCTATTGAGCCCTTTCTGGAGCTTATCCAGCGGTATCTCTCTCTTAGTGAAAAAGTTCACGACCTGTCCCTCGGCATGTACGCCCGCATCGGTCCTGCTGGCTGCCTGAAGATTCACCGTCTGGCGCAAGATCTGCGCGGCAGCCTTCTCCAATTCTTCTTCGATGCTCGGCCCCGCAATGGTCTTTTGCCATCCCAAATAACGGGTGCCTTCGTATGCAAGAATTAATTTGATATTTCGCTGAGACATGCCCCCATTTTACTAGAGGAAAGAAAATAGTTTCTAAGGAAAAAAATACTCGAACCTATCCCAAATTTATTAGGATAGGTTCATCGAAATGGTCGCCGTAATCGACAAGTAAATCGATCTCTAATCCTGCGGCCGTGCGATAAAAGTAGCAAGGAGCTTGCTCGCCTTTCTCTGCAAACGATTTGATTTTTTCCATCACGACCATGCAATTTCAAGATCAAATCTTGAAATTGCAATTGCTTGGTTGTTAAAGAGTTATGGATGCAATTTCTTCAATTTGCTCCAGAGGTAGAGCATGAGAAGAAGGAACAACAGGAAAAAGAGCGGCATGGCCAGAGCGGACGCGGGGTAGACGTATTCTGAGAGAAGAACAGCAACGACGATGGTGCTGATGTTGAGGAAATTGAAAACGGCAGAGGCGTTAGACTTGTTGGCAGCATTTGCAAGGCCGAAAGAAGTGAAATTGGGGTAAGCAGCTCCTGCAAAGCTGTAGATCAAGGCCATCGGGAGAAAAAGAGTTAGGCTAGAAGGTCCGTCAGCGGCAAACGGGATGAGCATGGTAAAATTGGCCAGGATAGAACCCAAGGTTGTTAAAAACATGATCTGGAGGGCCGGCAAGCGGCTAATCAGGGCGGAGGCTGCAAACGATCCGATGATGAGTCCAATCGGAGGGATTAAATTGTACATCCCGAATTGACTCGGACTTAAACCGACGAGTGTAATGCCGATGAAGGGGGCTTTTGAGCCGAAGATGTAGATAAGAGCTGCCCCGCATCCCATGAGGAGAGAGCAGAGGATCAAGGTCCGATTCCTGAGCGTTGTCTTGTAGCCTTCGACAATGATAGGAACTTTCAGATGGCTCCGGTCAATCGATTTTGCTGTTTCGGGCAGTTTTTTAGAGACAAGTCGCATGACAATCCCAAAGAGCGCCAAGAAATAAAAGCAGCTTTGCCAGTTGAGCCACTGGGTGAGAAAGCCGCCGATGGCGATGCCGACTGCCGGCATGATCGCAAATGCTAAAACAAATTTAGAGAGCGTTCGTGTTGCTTCAGAGGGCTCATGTGTATCTGCGACCATAGTGAAGCTGATCTTCAGTCCAACGGCAGCTCCGAGCGCCTGGAGGAAACGGGCGAAAATCAATAAATTAAAAGAGCTGAGCTGGGATGAAAAAGCGCACAAAAGAGATCCGATGATCGAGAGCCAAAGGCCAAAATAAAGCGTCTTTTTTCTTCCGTAAGCGTTGGCTAGTGGGCCGTATGGAAGCTGCCCTAAGGCGTACCCGATGAGATACGACGTCATTGTTAGCTGCGAATGTCCGATAGAGACGTTAAAGTATTGTTGGATAGCGGGAAGGGCAGGCGTAAAAAGCACCGCTCCAACCGATCCAAACGAAACTAGGAGAAGGAGAATAATTAATTGTGGTTTTTTGTCAGGCATGGATTGCCGTGAGGAACTGCGCGAGACCCTCTAAGAACATCTGAATGGCGATCATGGTTAAGACAAGCCCCATGAGCCTTTCACAAGCCAAAATCCCGCGGGGTCCCATGATTTTATTCAGAAAGGTCGATGAGAGGAGGATAAGCGTGGTCACGATCCATGCACAGGCGATGGCGATGACGGACGACACAGCTGTCTCTTGTTTGGAGTATAGAATGATGGCAGCTAGAACAGCAGGGCCTGCGACAAGCGGAATTGCTAGAGGAACAATAAAAGGCTCTTTGTTGTCTTTGGGGGCTTGCTCTGAATCTTTAGTCGGAAAAATCATTTTTAAAGCGATTAAAAAGAGGATGATCCCTCCGGAGATCAAGACGGAGTATTGAGTGACTTGCAGGGCATTGAGTAAGAAGTCTCCCAAGTAATTGAAGAGGATCATGATTGCAAGGGCAATAACCATTTCGCGTAAAATGATCTGCCTCTGACGTTGTTGCGGGATCCCTTTTAAGATGGAGATGAAAAGAGGGATATTGCCGATGGAGTCCATCAGTAAAAAGAGAGAAAAAGCCATCGACAGCATCTTCATGCTTTACGTATATCAAAGCAGCTCGTTTGATTCTAGAATGATTGTTTTGCTTAAATCGTCAAAAAATTTCTGTTGGTTTAAAGAGAGGGATTTGAAAAAAACCAAACAATCTTGGTTTTTGGTAAACGCTGCTTTTGTCCAATTGGTCGATCCTAAAATCAGCTGCGACCGATCGATATAGGCCCACTTATGGTGAAGCAGCTGCTGACCTTGGCTAAACGCGACGGGGATACTGTGGTTTTGCAAGAAGGACACTGCTTTTTTGCTGGCGCCTCGGGCGGCATAATGATCGACGACAATAGAGACGTTAACGCCCCGAGTTTGCGCGTTGACGAGTGCTTGAAGAAGCTCGGGATGGGTGAGGGTGAACATCGCGACAAAAATGGAGCTTTCTGCACGGTCGAGTTGCTGAATTAAATCGTCCAAAGCATGGATGTCGGGAAGCATCCATAGTCGGCACGATTGATTTTGGATGGTGAAATCGAAATACGATGAGGTTGGAGATTTTAAAAATTGCGCGAGAGAGGGGTGGTAAAACCCGACCGATAGATTGTCGTGGAGCACCAAAGACGAGGTTGTCATGTTGGCAGAGCCGATGAAGACATAGGCATCGTCCGTTGTAATGATTTTGCGGTGCATGAGCCCTTTGGTTTTAACAGCGGTTGCGACCATTGGAGTGAGAATAGGAGAGGAGCCGCTTTTGGGGTCGTGCCAGATATGGACGGAGATCCCATTTTGCGCTTTTTGATAGAGTTTTTTGAGGAGTTCTTCGTCGGTGACGGCATACATCGTAATCGCAATCGATTTTTGAGCATTTGAAAAGGCTTTTTGGAGGACAAGGCGAAAATCGTCCCGTTTTTGGTTGGAGTAAAAAACGACCGGCTTTTCAGGGGACGGAAGAGAGGGATTTAGAGCCGCTCTGATTAAAACAAAGTAAAGAGCGGCTAAAGAAAATAGACTAAAAAGTAACTTAGATTTTTTCGCCGCGAGCACGCATCTCTCGAACGGCAGCATCGATGCCGATTCTGTCGATTTTGCGCATGCCGTGAGCGGAGACATTCAGAGTGATGAAGCGTTTTTCTTCCACGAACCAGAACCGTTTTTTTATCATGTTAGGATTAAAGCGGCGTCTTTTAATTCCGGTGACTTTGAGACCGACGCCTTTCTTTTTTTTGGCGATCCCGCGGATGGCGTAGCTGTTGCCTCTCCGTGGAATTTTGCCGGTCACTTGACATTGTCTTGGCATAATAACCTCTAATTTAGTGTGGAACTATACCAGGTGCATCGTTATCTAACAAGTTTTTGTTCGTAAGGAACTTGAAACTAGTAGTTGATCTTGAAAGGTCAGAGTGTTAAATATAAATTTTAATTTGACATGCAAGAACTTTTAGCTGACTACATTGTGATCGGATCGGGTCCTGCCGGACAGAAAGCCGCTATCCAGGCTGCCAAGCTCGGTAAGACAGTGGTTATCATTGAAAAAGGGGATCATCTCGGAGGCGCTTCGCTCAACTCTGGAACGATTCCATCAAAATCTTTAAGAGAGGCGATCATTGACCTAACGGACTTTTATCAGCGGAGCTTTTATGGAAAAGAGTGGCCCCAAAAAAAAATTTCTATCAATGATTTAAATTATCGCCTCAATAAGGTGCTCGAAGAACAGCGAAAAATGCTGACCAAGCAGTTTGAGAAAAACAAGATCAAAGTGCTGTTTGGAGAGGCTCGGTTCATTGATCCTTATCACATCGATGTGCTGGATGAGCGGGGCCGTTCTTCATATAAGGTGCGAGGTGATTATTTTTTAATTTCTTCTGGATCTCAGCCGCGCAACCCGCTCCATGTGCCGTTCGATAATGAAGTGATTTTAGATTCGACACGGCTGCTCAGTATCGATCATGTGCCGGAAACATTATTGGTTTTGGGTGGAGGGATCATCGGATCGGAATACGCCAGTTTTTTTGCGGCACTGGGGACGGAAGTGACGGTTGTCGATAAACGGGATCACATGCTTCCGCTACTCGATAGCGAGATCGGAACGCATTTGCAAAAATCGCTCACGACGATCGGACTTAAAATGGTCGGACGGAAAGAATTAGAGGCGATCAAACGGGTGAAGGAGCGTGCGGAAGTTCATTTTAAAGACGGAACAAAACTCGAAGCGGAAATGTTACTGTACGCTCTCGGCAGAGAAGCTAGTGTCGACCATCTCCACATTGAAAAAGCGGGCATTACGCTTGATCGATCGGGATATATTCCCGTCAACGCGCTTTTCCAAACGAGCATACCGCATATTTATGCTGCCGGCGATGTGATCGGAGGGCCCTCGTTGGCTTCGACAAGTATGGAGCAAGGACGATTAGCAGCGCGTCATGCGTTTGGTGTGCAGACGCACCATTTTCCGACGTTTTATCCGATCGGGATTTACACGATTCCAGAAATTTCGTCGTGCGGTTATACTGAGCAGCAACTGAAAGAATTAGGGTTTCGTTACGAAATCGGCCGGGCCTACTATTATGAGATTGCACGCAATCTCATCTCCGGAAACGACCCAGGGTTGTTTAAGATTTTATTCCATGCGGACACATTAGAGATTCTCGGCATCCATATTATTGGGCGTGCAGCGACGGAAGTGATCCACATCGGACAAATTGCAATGAGTTTTAATGCGCGGATCGATTATTTTATGGATCAGGTCTTCAACTACCCGACTTACGCTGAAGGCTACAGGATTGCCGCGCTCAATGGTTATAACAAAGTGAAACATAAGAGGTAAAAAACATATGCCAATATATGACATCTTTGCGAGGAAAGAACCCGAACCTGCCATGGAGGCAGGAATGGATCAGGAAGCAGAACATTTGTCCAGCGGCAAGGACAGATTTTTCTCTTCTCTGACAGCCCGTGTGCTATTCTTTTTGTTGTTTATCGGAGATATCTGCTGGGGCATCTATGCCTTGACTCTGGTCTTACTCGGAGGGGTTTTATCTCTTGCGACAGCTGGCAGAGTGTCTGTTTTTAATCGTCTCTATCACAAAAATTGGATCTCTCTGAAACGATCCGGCATCTGTGGTGTTGCGCTCTTTATCTCCCTCTTTAGTCCTGCCCTCGGGATCATGATCGCCTGTACCTATTTCATGATGTACGACAAAAAGGGAATCCAAGAAGTGGTGCCAAGGTCGCTGCAAGAGCAGTTTCAAGAGTTTTTGAAGTAAAGAGGTCTAAAACCTATCCCGACCTCTACCAGCTCATTTTTTTAATGAGCGTACGCCGTATAGTAAGCCAATGCCCAGCCCACCTAGGATGATTGGAATCAGTAGATACTCGCCGAGTTTTCTGGAAAGCATCCGCAGAGGAGTTTCTCCAGTCACTGGGTGAGGGGCAAACACATCTGCCCCATGCATGAGTAAGCTGAAAATAATTCGGAGCAGCGGAGAACCCCTATATCCCCATGGATTTGTCCATATAGATAATGCTGAATGAAGCGGCATGAGTTGATTCTGGTCCTGCTGATTGACGTCGGCTCCATGTTTTAGCAGTATGGGCACTACCGTGTAATTGCCTTCCATAATTGCATGGTGGAGTGGGGTGTAACCTGTTTGGTCTGGGATATTGGGATCCGCTCCGTGTTGTAGTAGATATTCAGCAATAGAAGCATCTTCTTGATCTGTTTGATCGCGTGGCTTGTTGCAAAGCTTCGTAGGACGTATTAGGGCCGCAAGAGGAGTTTGTCCACCAAAGTGTCCCCAGTTACGATTAATATTAGCTCCATGGTCGATAAATAATTGAAGAACTTTAGTTCCAAGACGTGCATGAAAAACTGCTTCCTCAAAACTTTTATCTGGATCAGCACCGGACTTTAAAGCAAACTCAACAGCATCTTCAGCGTCTTGTGTTTGCATTGAGGCACAATAAGACATGGAGTTGAACAGTTGATTCCACCTCTCTCGATCTTTTGAAAAAATTTTGTTAGCAATCAGCAATATGACCTTCCTTGTTTTTGTGAAGCAAGGTTCATAGAGCCACATTGTATGGCCAAGAACAGTCTCGATATCCGTTTTTTTTACATCTTCTGTTGCCAAAGTATCAAGAATTAAGCAATTTTTTTGAAAGCATCCGAGCTCTTTTGCTGGGGGATTTGTTAGGCGGATAGGTAGCGGCGTTGCTTTTAGTTCCTTGGCCACTTCTTGATAGAAGATCCACCCTTCATCCATTGAATCTCCCGTACATCCCAATTCCCGGCTGTGGTGATAAAAAATGGACCGGACAACCTGGTTTGTTTGATGACAGACCAATGCAAAATTGTGAAGTTCATAAAGAGAGAGATTTTGACATACAACCATCAGGCAGTCTTCGGGAAGGACAAACTCTCTCATTGCCGTAATTTGCCGAGTTGCAAGAGAGGGGGGCTCTGGAAGTTCTGTTGAAGGCTCTGAAGTGACAGACTTTCCGAACAAGCTCCTGATGAAGTCACTGATCGAAGGAAAAAACCCTTTGTATTCGACGCTCATGAGAGGTTGATTAGGGGTTGCCGCGTTGTGAAACATCGTCCAACTAATGCCGCCATTCAAGAAAGTGTTTACATTTTTAGTCATATTATCCTCAAAATTATTAATTTCGTGTTAATTATATATTAATGGCTGTTTATTTTAAATAATTTTTTTTAAATGTTATAACTGGCTGTATATAAGAGATATACAACGCTTCTCGCCATATAACCCTCAGGGCTTGGCACAATTCACATTGATTATTAGTGACTTATAGGTTATTTTTAAACAATAAAAGTTTGATCGATTTTTGGAGTATTTTTGATCACTTGTAGTTTCATTTGTTGCTGAAAGTATGGGTTCGTATTTTTGAAAGCTTATACTTGTTCTACGTGGGGAGCCTCTGCTTGCAGTTGATTCACGCTGCCTGATTGCGTGATGAACGCGTTCGCCCAGTCTGTGGGTATATAAGCGTAGAGACCCTTTATTGTCCTATAACTGCCATTTTCATTAGAGGCTTCGCCGGATGGAAGAAGCGCTGAGAAAGAGTTATTCCAGGCTCTGCAACTGAAAGCATTAAGAATAGAGAGGATCCGGTCTGATATATATTTGATGCGAACATCGCAAGGACCAAGCTTTTCAACGAAAATCATCATAGCTTGATTGTGTGCGGGGCCAGTCCCTTCTCTCCTGACAAGAGCATGTTCTTTCGAACGACTCACTCCCTTTACCACCAGACCTTTTCTACCATCGGATGTCGAAAAACGGTAGAGAGGATGTTTCAAGCTCGCCCATGCGATATCGAAATTTTCGTAAGTTTTTTTGTTTTTATGTAATTGGAATTCGGGCAGCTTCTCGTAATTTTCCTTGCCACCTGCAATTTTGTAGAAGGTTTCGACAAGAGGGTCATTTGTCAGGAGATGTTTAAAAGTAACCCAGGCTGCCAGTGTCATTCCAACAATCACTACGAGCCAGCGCCATTCGCTAATAGCAGGAGTTTTCAGGACGGCAAGGAAAAAAGTAGTCGTGAAAGCAAGAATCCCGCCAATGCGGATTTTGGCAATGTCCGCAGGGAGCTGAGTCCATATTTTCTGTCCGGATGGATATGTTTTGACTGCGATTTGATCAGAGGGCTTGCCGTAGTAGTAGAAATTTGTAGCTCCAGTCGCATCAAGACTCATGTTCGGATTTCTTTTCCTTTAAGGGCTCGACGTAGCCGCTAGTGCGAAGAGCTTCTTCAATCCAGTTCTTTAGTTGATGGATTGGAAGCATGCCTGACATTCCAGACCTGCCTTCTAGATCTTTAAAAATTAAGCCTCCAGACAAAATGCCAATAACTTTTCCTTCCATGTTCAAGACAGGAGATCCCGCATTTCCTTCCCCGCAAGCGATACTTGAAACAGCGTAACCCTTAAAATATCCCATGATTTTCCCGATAGAAGGGAAAGAGAGTAGGGTTTTATTATCAATAACTCCGCGTCCTAGAAGGGAAAATATCCAGCTTCCAACGGCCTCTTTGTCCGAAGTAAGGGTGAGATAAGATAGGGTGATATCGTCAGGTTTATCAATTTTTAAAAGAGCGATATTTGCAGTTGGATGTTCGGCAATGAGTTGGGCCTTTACCAAGATCCCTTTTTGAGGGAGAAAGGCAAGGACGCTCGATTGAGATTGAAGGGTAGCTTTATTCGTAATGAAATGTCCATCCGGAGTAATAAAAAAGGCTGTTCCCTCATTGTTTTCCACTGAGTTCCACAAGTTTTTAGCCCAACTACTCCAGTCGGTACTTTTCTCAGGCATGATCATGCAAATGCTTTGCACCAGATCCTCAGTCAGTTTATCTAGGAATTGAGTAGAAATCGTTGTCGAATTTTTGTGGTTTTCTAAGCTAGCTCCTTCAAATAGAGGATAGTGAAGAGCCTCTAATTTGAGAGAGGCAAAGAAAAATAATAGAGTAAGAAAAAGCTTGTTCATTTTTGTCGCCTTTGTTCCGTTGGTGAATGACGCAAGTCATGTTTCGAAAGAGGTTACAAATAGGTGCCATAAAGTTCAAGGATCGACTGCCATCAGCAGGCCTATCATTCTTGGGAGTACGCTCCCTAATCTTTATTCGTGGTTTTCCAAGGAGGAATCCAAGACCACGCATAACTAATAATTGTGGGTGCTCTCGGTGCTATAAATGCGAAACCCATAACATGAACGATTCTAACGGCTGCAAATGGAAGAGCCACTGTACTCATTGCAGATGTTGCTAAAAAACCAACGCCTGTCCCAATTACAATTGATCCAATATTGACAAGAGTAGATGAAAGGGTCCGAAGACAGGGAAAGCTCGGAATGTAGCGATGCCCAACATCGTTGGCAATCGCGGCTGTGGCCAGGCCTGCAGCGACGGGGGGCGAGACGGTGGTGGCAAAAATGGACGGAGCGACCGCCTGGATAACTTGCCCGAAAGAATAGAGAAGCGAGGCCATGAAAACTCCTGGGTATGACAGAGAATTCTATCAAAAAAAACATTTAAACCTGAAGAGAGCGCTTGGTTTTTTTGATGATGCTTAAATCAATTGTCGATACCCTGGTCCATTGAAAACAACGCGGTGGATAAAATGACCCATTTAATGCCAATCGAAAGGCGGGCTTGTATTGCTCTTCTCATTCACATCAAAAACAGCTGGGGTTGGAGTCAAACAGACTCTCACCTGTGGCAGTTTTTTAACACTGCAATTGTCTCAATTCAGGCGTATAACTCCCTTTCTTACCTCTCTCCTCTCAGAATAGCCAAACATCCCATCGGATTTCTTGCAGCGCCATGCGCCTTAGGTGCTGTTTCTCTTGGAATATACGTGCCTGGACTTTATCGCGGCCATCCTCATCCTCGTTTGGAAGCCAGCAGACTTTATGCTCCCTATGAGCGTCTATTACAAGTCGTAAACTTGGTTTGTTGCATCTTTTTTTTTCAAGTCTCTGATTCTTCGATATTATGGAAAATCGGTGCCTTATTGCTTCAGGTGATTGATCTGACTCATTCCTTTTACTGCGGGACAATGCATCAACGGATTCAAGAAGCAACAAAATTTGTAAGGGGTAGAATCCACGGCGATAAAAATCCAAAACCATCCAATGTAAGACCGTACTACCATTTACTGGCGATTGCTAATGCCCATATCAGTGATGTCTATGGTAGCGAATTTCGCTCCAACTTGATCTCCATGATTCAAAAGGCTGACAAAAACCCAACCTATGCACAAAAGCTGATCAATTGGACTTTCATTTTGGAGAAGGAGAAGGACGGAGAGAAGATTAAAAAAGAGATGTCAATGGCTACTTTAGAATTTGGTAATAGGCGTCAAAATACCCCAAGATTGAACCTTATTGGGATAGGTTCTTGGGACCATTCG
>DATAHB010000113.1:0-3401 GCA_036263375.1 Rhabdochlamydiaceae bacterium
CTATCCCAATAAATTTCATCATGATCTTTTTGCACTTTTCAGCTTTAAATCGAGTAATTTGGCAAGGGTCATATTTCTAATATGGCCCTTGCCAAATTAATCGATTTAAAGCGAAAATTGCCAAAAGGCTCATTGAGAAATTTATTGGGATAGGTTCATACCGTGAAACTTCCGCTGATTGGACTTGGCACGTGGAACTTGCGAGGGCATGAATGTACCGAGGCGGTCAAAAGGGCTCTTGAAATTGGCTATCGTCATATCGATACGGCGATGGGCTATGAAAATCAAGAAGCGATCAAAAAAGCCATTAAAGGATTCGAGCGCAGACAGCTCTTTATCACATCGAAGTTCGAGCTGGAGATGATCGATCTCAAAAAGATCCCGGCTTCTGTTGAAGAGGTCTGCAATCTGGCTCTCAAACAGCTGGGGACAGAGTATGTTGACCTTTTTTTGATCCACTCGCCGGACAGAAAAACCCCGATGACGGAGGTCTTTAAAGCGATGGAGCTTCTCGTCAAGAAAGGGAAAATCAAAAAAGCCGGCGTGAGCAATTTCACGATCCATCATCTAGAAAATCTCCTCAACGATGGTCATAAACCGATGGCCAACCAAGTCGAATTCCATCCGTATCTCTATCAAAAAGAGCTTTGGGAGTATTGCAAAACAGAAGGGATTCAGCTGATTGCGTATCGCCCCTTTGGCAAGGGAGCAATCCTCAAGGATCTAGTCTTGAAGAAAATCGGCGCAGCCCATGACAAGAGTCCAGGACAGGTGGTTCTGCGGTGGTTCTTTCAAAAAGAGATCCCTGTGATACCCAAAGCAGCTTCTGAAAAGCACCTTGGGGAGAATTTCAACATCCTAGATTTTGAGCTTTCCCATGCTGAAATACATGCGATTGAAGCGCTCCATCAAAATAAGCGGTTCTGCGATTGGGATGACTCGGAATTTGATTATTAAATCCGCGCTGATTTTAATTGTGTTTTTTTGTTACTCTGTTCCGAGTTTGTATTGTCAATATTATATGAATGAAAAAAGAGAAGCAAAAAAGATTGTGGTGACGGACTACAATCCAGATTGGCCCGGAATTTTCGAGGTAGAAGCTTCAAAAATGCAAGAAGTTCTGAGATCCAACTGCATTGCGATTCATCACATCGGTTCTACTTCCGTGCCTGGTCTTGTCGCAAAGCCGGTGATTGATATGATCGTGGTGGTAAAAAATCCAGAAGAGACTGTTCAACCTCTTGAAAGCCTCGGTTTCACGTATAAAGGCGAGTATAACATTCCGATGCGGTTTTATTTTAGTCGCTCGGAAGGGGTCGCAACGAATCTTCATGTCTACAAAGAAGACCACCCGGAAATCGAGCTGAATCTTCTTTTTAGAGATTATCTGCGCGCGCATCCCGCTGCGCGTGATGAATATGCCGAGCTTAAAAAGAACCTTCTGAAGGAAAAGTCTTCTCATGAGAAGAATAGCTCTCCATTTACAGGCTATAATCTGGGGAAAGACGCGTTCATTAAAAAAATCCTACGAGCGGCCAACTTTAATCGCTTTCGGATGCTGAAATGCGTTCATTATATCGAATGGGAGGCAGCCAAGCGGTTAAGAAATAAAGCATTTTTTGATCCGCTTGCGATTGCAGATCCGTACACATGGACATTTGATCATCCGGAGCACGCTCATCTGGTTTTCTATGAAGGCGTTGAAATCATCGGATATGCCCACATTCAATTTTGGCCGGGGAAAAGAGCCGTCTTAAGAATCATTGTTATTGATGAAGAACATAGAAAATCGGGATTGGGGAGTCAGTTTTTACAGCTTTGCGAAGCGTGGCTAAAAAAACAAGGAATCAAATCTCTGTATACGGAAGCAAGGCCCGATGTTGTCAGCTTTTATCGCAGAAATGGGTATCGTGAGATGCCTTTTGAGGATCCAACTGGCGAGCCTCCAAGCCCTCATGATATTGCCCTCGGAAAAAATCTCAAAAGCTGAAAATCTCTTCTAAGAAGCCTTGAATGGCATGCCAGGCTCGTTGTGCAGAAACGGGGTTGTAGAGCAGGCCAGCTTCCGGCATATTCACAGCTGGATTCATAAAGGCATGCATTGTATTCCCGTAGACATGGGCCTGCCAATCGACTTTTTCATTTGTGAGCTCATCGGCAAATTCACGGAGCTGCTCTTGTTTGACAATCGGATCACCATAGCCTTGGAGGAGCAAGATCTTAGCTTTGATCGGTTTTTTCTTCGGCGGGGCCTCATAGTGACCGTAGACACTGACAGCGCCTCTTAAATCGACTTCTCGGGCAAGATCTAAGGCACAAAGTCCACCAAATCCAAATCCCACCACACCGATTTTTGAGGGATCGCCATAAGGGTGCGCCCTAGCTGCTTCGTAGCCTTTGAGAAGCCGTCGTTGTAGGAGTGAGCGGTCGTCAAGGAAAGGTTTTTTCAGAGAGGCGTTTTCTTCTTTCGATTTTCCGATGACACCTTTTCCATACATATCGAGGGCAAATCCAACATAGCCCCAACGGGCCATCATTTCGGCTTTTTCACAGATAAAGGAGTCGCGTCCGCTCCATGCATGGCACAAAATGACAATGGGCCTTTTTTCCGGAATCGTATTAGCTGCAAAGCCTTCTAGGGTGGTAGATCCATCTGTATAGGGAACTACAATTGTCGGCATAACTCAAAGCTAACACAAAGAAGTGGTCTAATACACCTATTTTTTAGGCGTACCAAGTTGGTTGTCTTTGTACCACTGGACGGGGTCTTTTTTAAGACCGTCGATTATTTTGGCAAGCGAGGACTTTAAGTTGTTTTTGGGCTGCCAGCCTAACATTTTTTTGGCTTTGTAGATGTCGAGCTCGTAATGGTCGTCGGCAAGATCAATCATCCACGGCTTGATGAACGGAGATGGGATGAAGGGGAGATGGCACTGGACAAAAGCGCCGATTTTGGCGACGATTTTTGGGATCCTGAATGTCTTGAAGCTCTGATTGAACAGCAAGTGGCTGATCTCATTTTGGAGGTCGTCGTAGCTGAGCGTTGTCGGCTCCCCGATCAGGACGACGAGGTCCGGAGGGAGTGTCTTTCGCATACGGACTGCAATTTCAATCGCATCGATAAGATCGTCCATGTGTAGGAAAGCAGCTCCGTGATGGATATCACCGGGAAAAAAGCGGCTCTCAAGTTGTTTTTCATAGATCCTTTGGATTTGATGACTGATCGGGATGGAATGGCATTTGTCATCATAGACGCCAGCAATCCGCATAATCACCGTCGGCATATTGCCTCGGAGCTCATGGATTGCTTTTTCGGTATGGACTTTCGAGAGAGGATAGTCCCATTTGGGATCGACGGGCCACTCTTCATTGATCGGTTGGCCAGGGGCGCAGGGGGCATG
>DATAHB010000114.1:0-6105 GCA_036263375.1 Rhabdochlamydiaceae bacterium
TAGCCCGTAAAGTGGCGACCTACAATCCAGAAAAATTCGCTGCATTTGAAGGCGTCTATAAAACGGAGCCGTACACCCCTGCCTATGCTTTAGGGTGGGTTGATAGTACAAAAGAAAAAGTTTACGGCCTTTCTGTTCCCGGTATGCTTAGCTGGATGACCTACCGCGATGCATCGATTCCAGTCCCAGGACTGGATCAATTTCCTAAAGACCAGTGGGCTAAGGTTCCTGTAGTTTTCCAAATGTACCATTTGATGATCGTCATGTGGGTGGGAATGACAGTGGCTGCTTTTATCGGCGGCTACTACTGGTGGAAAAAACGGTGGGACATCAAGCCGATTTTCTTAAAGTTTATGATCATTTCGGTTCTTTTTCCACAAATTGCCAATATCGCCGGCTGGTATAGCTCGTGCATCGGAAGGCAGCCTTGGACAGTCTACAAACTTTTAAAAACATCGGAGGCTTTTTCTCCTGTGATTTCGGCAGGACAAGTGATCGGTTCGTTGATCATGTTTGTCGTCATGTATACGATGTTCTTTGTCTTGTTCTTGGTTTTGCTCAATCGAAAGATCAAAGCAGGCCCCGCTTCCGATCAAGAGCAACTTCCCTACCGCGATATTTATAGGAGCAACTAGAGAGTCTCAAAATGGACACTTTTTATCTAGCTCAGTTCATTATGTATGCCGTCTTTATGTTTTCCATTGTCGCGTATACGGTTCTCGACGGTTTTGATCTCGGAGTCGGTTGTCTTCATCTGTTTTCAAAAGGCGATGAGGAGCGGCGGCTGATGATCAACGCCATCGGCCCTGTTTGGGATGGCAATTCAACGTGGATTGTGATCGGAGGCGGTGTGCTTTTTGCTGCATTCCCACGTGCTTTTTCGACGTTAACCCCAAACCTCTATACCCCATTTATGCTGCTGATTTTTGGTTTTATGCTTCGGGCGGCTTCGATTGAATTTCGTAGCAAAGGCAACCAAAAAAAATGGACCCAGTTCTGGGATATTGGTTTCTTTTCAGCAAGTTTCATTTTGGCGTTTGTCGTTGGCTTATTTCTTGGTAATTTGATACAGGGCCTGCCTCTAGATGAGCACGGTGTGCTTGCAGGAGGGATCATGGACCTCTTTGGCCCATATCCCCTCCTCATTGCACTTTTAGGCATCGCCTGCTTTATGATGCATGGCTCGATTTATCTGCTCATCAAAACTGAAGGAGCTTTTCACAATAAAGTCCGCAGGTGGGCGCATCGGTGCGTGGCTTTCTTTATCCTCACGTGGATTGCAGGAACTTTAGCGACATTTTTTTCCCAACCGCGCATGGTCAGGCCCTTTATCGATTACCCTGAGATCTGGATTTTTCCTCTGCTGAGCTTGGGGGCTATTTTGATGATCTTTCGAATGATCCGTCAAAAGAAAGACAAGATGGCCTTTTTATATTCCTGCCTATCGATCTTGTTTCTTTTGGTACTCTTTGTAATCGGGACGTTCCCCTATATCGCTTACTCGACGCTTGGGTCTGAAAACTCCCTGACCTTTATGAACAGCTCGGTCTCAGAACTTTCTCTCTGGATCATGGTGGGCGTAACCTTAACGGGAGCTCCGCTCTCATTTTTTTACTTTCCCTATATCTACCGCGTCTTCAAAGGCAAAGTGGTTCTAGATCACCATAGTTATTAAATTTCCAAAATTTTTTTTAATATCTAATTAATTGGCTATAAACATAATATATTTACTTTTATTTGGAGAATATATGTCTTTGAGAACAAATCCATCACCCGGTTCTTCTGCGCAGTCTCAACCGTTTAGATTTCCAGATCAAACGGGGATTTATGACCTTCCAGTAGAGATCGTTCAATTCATTGGGGCAAGTTTTCTCGATGCTGCATCTTCAGTGACACTTGCATTGACCTGCAGGAATTTCAAACAGATCATTCATCCGCTCTTGCCTAAATTCAAATTCTGTAAAAAAGCTGCTGAACTAGGGTATTTATGCCTCGTTCAATGGGGAATTGATCAAAACTGCAGGTGGACTTCTCGAGCATCAGGTGCAGCTGCCAAGAACGGCCATTTAGACGTTTTGCAGTGGGCTTGGGACCAAGGTTGTTTGGGGTTTGCTGAAACAGCTATTAGAGCAGCAGAAGGGAATCAAGGCGAGATTCTGGAATGGATATATGTAAAAGGAGCAGTCCCGCTTCAAAAGCATGCCGACGCTGCTGTCCGTCATGGACACGTTAAACTTTATCAAAAATTGCAACTGAGACTGGGAGAAGCGAATGAACTTGATAACACAGACCTTATTGAATTAGTAATCAAATCAAAGAATCTGACGGCTTGTAAAGACCTGCTAGGCAAATTTAATGCCGAGGATTTAGAGGATTATGGGCTTACTACCGCAATAGATGTGGGTGATTTAGAGATTTTTAAATTTTTGCTCAGTTTGGGCGCTGAAGTCGATTCCCAATTGATTTATAGAGCAAGTATGAAAGGTAAACTTGATATATTAAAATTTATTTTTTCTGAAATTGAGTTCAATTTTGATGAAAAAGTTGCTGATTTTGCAGCTAGAGATAAACAATGGCATCTTGTGCGATGGCTAATCGACCAAAAGCTTAAAGGAAGCATGCAATCCTCTGTTTACGCAGCACAGCACAACCGCTTGGAAGAACTTGAATTAATGCATCAGGCAAAATGGCCTATGTCGAATGAAGTTTGCGCACGTGCAGCAGCCTATGGGCATTGGGACCTGGTCAAACGATTGATCGGAAAAGGTCTATTTTGCGAGGAATCTTTACTTTATTTCTGTGCTGCAAAGCAAGGCAGGGTTGATCTTCTTAATGAAATTAGGCAAAAAAAAGTGCCAATAGCACGTTCATCTGAGAATTTTTGGATTTTTTTTCCATGTAAACATGGAAACTACGACATAGATGCTTATAGGAAATATGCCTTAGCAATTGGAGCTGCTTGGAGTGGAAATTTTGAAACTCTGAATTGGGTTGAGGAGCAGGGTTTCGAATGGCAGCATGAACTAGTCCCTATTGCAGCTGTTCATGGAGGTAACCTTGAGGTTCTTAAATGGCTTTTCCAAAAAAACTGTCCTTATAAGAGCAAAGAGTTATATCAAGTAGCCGTATTTCATGAACATATTCACATCATTGAATGGATGATTGAGTTTCTTTTAGAGACCAGCGATTTCAATGTATCCATAGTAGTAGCTAAAAGCGGTAAAGGTGATCTGCTCAAAAAACTAGTCAAACAAGGATGTCCTGTCAACGTCTACACAATCCAAGCCGCGGCTTCCGCCGGCCATTGGGATATTGTTGATTGGCTTAAGGAAAAAGGTTGCAGTTGGTATGAAGGATTGCTTATGGCCGCTGCTGCACAAGGGAAAGAGAAAATCTTGTATTCCTGTTTTCATCAACATATCAATGAGGCCGATAGCCCGTTGCAAGATTTTGAAATTTTTGATAGTCGATTAATGAACATTCTTGCCCAACACGGCTATTGGGAACTTTTTAGAGATGTGATTACACAATGCATCTATAAAGGGATTCCTGGTGTGCTGGAGTCTGTGAAGGCACAAGGCTATGGCTTTGATATCGAAGCTGTCACTCAAGCAGCTTATGTTCGCGCAGAACGTGGAGATGGAAGCGTCATAAGCTGGCTGAAAAAGAATAATTATCTAACTTAAATAGCGGTAGTCGGATTCGAACCAACGACACAAGGATTATGATTCCTCCGCTCTAACCAACTGAGCTATACCGCCGTAGAGTGGACGCCGCAAAAGGGACCTGCATGAAGCAAGCATAAAAAATAGCGGGGGAAGGATTCGAACCTCCGGCCTTTGGGTTATGAGCCCAACGAGCTAACCACTGCTCCACCCCGCGATAAACTTCGCCACAGTTTATCGCAATTGGTCATTTAAAAACATTAAAATATCGTTTGAAGAGATTTCCAGGTCCTGTCTGTGGCTCCGTGGACCTCTTCTGCGAGCTTAAGACCGGCTTTTTTCATCTCAAGAGGGGGAGTTTTAAGCATGTGTTCGAGAGTGGAGGCGAGGCTAGAAAGAGGGACTTGCTTGCCAGCGCCCCCGTGGACAACGATGTCGACGAGATCTTTTTGAGTCTCCATATGGGGCCCGAATAGGACCGGGATGCCGAGAGCGGCGGGTTCAAAAATATTATGACCTCCCACATGGCTGACATAGCTTCCTCCGACAATCGCAATGTCCGAGAGCCGGTAGCAAGCGCTTAAGACCCCCATGGCATCGATCAGGAGAATTCTCTCATTGCCCTGCTTAGGTGAATGATCGGAAAATTTCGCATAGTGAATTTTCTTTTTGTCGAGCAAAGCGGCAACGGCGGAAAATCTTTCAGGATGGCGCGGGACAAGCAGGATTTTTAGATTTTGAAATTGGTCAAAGAGCGGCTCAATGGTTGTGAGTAGCTGCTCTTCTTCTGGATCGTGGGTGGAACCGAGGGTGATGACTTTGTCTGAAGAACGTATTCCAAGATCCGATCGCCAACGGTCAATGTCAAGATGTGGAAAAGGCTGGTCGAACTTCAGATTGCCCGTCACGACGATCTTGGAGGGAGAGACACCTAAAGTCTCAAAACGAGAAGCAAACCGCTGGCTTTGGAGACAGAAAAGGTCGAACTCTGAAAAAAGTTTTTTGGTGAAAAACGAAAAGAGCTTAAAACGTGATTGTGAAGTTTCAGAGATTTTTCCATTCACAAGAACGACTTTTTTGTTATAGCTGACGAGGTTGTACCAAAAATCGCTTTCCACAAGGATTAACAGATCAGGTTTGATCCGGTTGGTCAATCTTCGGATGGTCCAGGAAAAATCGAATGGTAGATAAAAATAGTGATCGAGTTCGGGCATGCTTCTTTTGGCTTCGGCAAGACCGGTCTCTGTGGTGGTGGAGATCACGATGGAAGCGTTCGGCATTTCCTGGCGGATTTGTTGCACTAAAGGGGCAACGGCTTTGGTTTCACCCATCGAAATCGAATGGACCCAAATCCGCGAGCCATCAGATGGAAGTTTAAACACTGGCAGGTTAAAACCCAGCTTTTCTAAGAATGACTTCCGATGCTTGCGATACTGGATCGCTTCCCATGCAAACTTGGGCAAATTGATGATGGTATAGAGAAGTAATGCAAAATCGTAAAGGAGTCTAAGCATTAATCACCAAACTGAGAAGTTTATTCGGGACGAAGATGATCTTTTCAATGGTTCCTTCGAGATGCTTGGCAAGTTGCGGCTGCAATTTGACAAAGGCCATGATCTCTTCTTGGGTTTTATCCTTGGGAAGTTCCCATTTGCCACGGACCTTGCCATTAATTTGGATAACATAGAGCGTGGTGGAATCGATCAAATAGGCCGGATCAATGATGGGATAAGAGGCATAGGTCAGACTGTCTGTTTCTCCGAGCAGCTCCCACGCTTCTTCGGCAATATGCGGCGCAAACGGATAGAGCGCCTGCGTGATCATTTTTAAAACAGTTTTCGGATATTTCGGCAGCGGAGAGAAGTCGTTCATGAACTCCATCATTTTTGCAATGGCGGTATTGAACGCCATGTTTTGGATGTCTTTTTCGACATGGAATACCACTCTATGGCCGAGTTTGAGCGCTTCTTCAGTGGTTTCATCGGTAATTTTATCTGATGTCACGAGATTGTAGAATCTGCAGAGGAACCGATGGCAGCCTTGGACTGCATCGGTGTTCCAGAGTTTCTCTTGATCAAACGGTCCCATGAACATCTCATAGAGTCTTAGGCTGTCTGCCCCAAACTCTTCGATCATCTCATCGGGAGTAATTCCGTTGAGCTTGGATTTAGACATTTTTTCGATTTGGCTTTTCAGTTCGATATCCGTGCCCATTTGGATGTATTTTCCGTTTTTCTCTATGACTTCTTCGGAAGAAACATAAACTCCCGAGGGCAGCTGATATGAGCGCGAAGTCAAAAGCCCTTGGTTACGGAGTTTTTGGAAAGGCTCGGGTGTCGAAACCAGCCCAGAATCATAAAGGACTTTGTGCCAGAAACGGGCGTAAAGCAGGTGAAGAACGGCATGTTCGACTCCTCCGACATAGAGATCAACCGACATC
>DATAHB010000115.1:0-23155 GCA_036263375.1 Rhabdochlamydiaceae bacterium
CCAGCTTAACACTTTGGAAGGATTCCATCCCAATGTCCCACCCACTTGGAGGGCAGGGATATGATTCCACGTATGAACTCGATAGGGACTCTCGTTTGATCCTTTTCGAAATGTGATCGCCAGATGTTCCGTCAGGCTCATATAACGAATGCCAGCAAGCCAGCCGCCGGAAAAGTAATCGCCTCTGCGAGGCGTTATGTAGTAGAAATAATTCGCCTCGGCATTTTGAAACTGCGACTTGTAGTGCGCCCACGCTTTATCGGCTGCGAAAAAATCCTCCGCATAATACGGATTGCTCGCAGAAAAATAAAGCAGCCCCGGGTCATTGCGGTGGCAAGAAGCCGACCACTCTTGGACGAATAGATATTTTGCTTCCAGTAGCGAATGCCGGGTCATGTAGACCATGCCCACCTGAAAACCAGGCTGATAATGGAATGAACTCACCAGATGTTTGGATTTGCAGCTATCAAATGTACAGCTGCCGCACGCACCTTTCTTTCCGCTTCCTTCATCAATGATTAAACGGTGATTATTCCCCTCATTTCTACGATAAAAAGCAACATCGCCCCAAATCGCAAAGCCGTCGTTCAAACTCCAATTATCTTCATCCGCAAACAAAGAAAGCGTCAGTAATGAACATGTAATGAAGAAGTTTTTTTTCATAAAGAACGAACATATCACTCTCGCCATGCGGAGTCAAATCCATTCTATCGAACAATTCGGAATGGCTCTAATAGACGCAGTTAGCTTACAATTATCCATCGAAATCTTGCAGAGCATCTATGAACCTATCCCTTAATGCGAAAAGTTCGCTTTTTGCGTCTTTTTCCGCATCTTCTAAAGCCGCTTCTTGGCCTACTTATCCAAGTATGTCCCGCGAAGCGGCTTTAAAATCTGCGAAAAAAACCATCAAAAATCAAAATTTTCGCATTAAGGGATAGGTTCATGGCAAACAAAGTTCAACCTTACGACACTTCTACTATTGGATTAGCTAATCAGCAAGTTACATCGCCTAAAAAACCCCCACTTCCAACCAGTTCTGCCTCTACGATTTCTTCTTCTGACAACTTCCCACTTAGTCCTCCGCCTCCAACCCACTTCTCAACGATTCCTCCTCAGCCTATTGATGATTCAGCTTCGCCTTTAGTTAGCAACCCCGTAACTCCTCAAACGAAAACCTCTACTTTAGAGAGCCAGGCTCAGCTCAGTTTGGCAAGATCCATTCTCGATAAAACGGCGCGCGTTTTTTGGTGGACAGCCTCACTTCCAGGACTCACAACAAAAGCCGCCCTAAATATGGGCATCGATAAAGCAACAGCTATTATCATCCAACAAGTTGCCCAAAAAGGCATTAGTCTAACGGGATCTTCTGCACCTGAAACTCCCCTAAAAAAACTCCGAGATTGCTTGTTCGAAATGCATCAAAAGATCAATGCAAGTATCCCTATCGATGCTCCCTTAAAACAAAGAACGATCAACGCCCTGGAGACCTTTCTTACCGATCATCAAAAACACCTGGCCGACTGCTACAGTCCAAGTGCCTGGTATTTTCCTGAAAGACTAAACATGCAACAGCACGTACAATTCATCACTCTATTAACGGCCTTGAAGGAAAATCAATCGATGGTAGGAGAAGGCCGTTTTCTCCAGCCCCTCTGCGAACTTCTCGAAACCTATTGTCAATACCAGAAAATCTCACATCAAAATAAACTCGCCGCTCAAATCGTCGGGAAAGCGATGAGTTCAACTCCTACTCCAACTGCTCCCATCATCGATGCGCCTGATAAAACACAGAAAAACTACGTTAGAATACCTCCTGCTATAGCAACACCGGTTCATCCAAACCTTGTGCCCTTTATCATTCATGAATTCGAACAACTAAAATCATTGGGATTTAGAAACCTTTTAGCACTTTTTTTCTTACCGGAAGGCGCCATTCAGAAAAAAGTCGAAAATCGTGGAAATATTGAAAATCTGATCAAAAGATCCAGTAACACTTTAGATTCAATTAAAAGCCCTAATGAGCTTTTCCAAGACCTGATTTACACTGAGATCGATAACTCCAATTTAAATTATTTCCAAAAAATGTGGCAGAAAATGACTTGTTGGGCTCTGGCTCCAACTGTTCTATTCATAGTGGAGCACATTCTAGATCAGAGTCGTGATGTTGTTTTATATTTGATCGGCCTTAGCCCAGAACAGCGGCTAGATTTAGTTGTGAAAATGGGCATCGAGTCCGGCCGTGGATTCATTGGATGGCTGCAGTCTCAGTATAGAACCATCGCGGAGACCAAAAATCTGAGTGGTACCGTAGAGGAAGCCGTCAGCAGTGCTATCAACAATATCAAAATTAAAGATAAGCATGGCACCGATTTAACTTCTAAAGATCTTATTCATCGGCTAGTTGGTTCGTTGCTTGATCGGTATGCACCGTCTCTGAATTGGTCAAAAACCGGAGCAGCCCATTTCGAACAGAGAGCCCAAGATTCCAAATCCCCCTTTTTCTCATTGTGGTTCATGTCACTATCCTACATCTGCCGGGCAATCAATATCCTTATCATACCTTGGAGATGGTGTTTGAATGCAATCATCCGAAAAGCCTTAACGTGGATCGCAGCCTCGCAAATTCACGCCAAATTCTCCGATAAAGACGGCGCTTCTTTGGATTTTGGCAAACTTGCCCTGAATTCCATTTACAAGGCCCTGTATGAGAAACTCCAAAAAATCAATCGCTCACCCCCGGGTGCAGAGACGGAAGATCACCGTAGAGCTTCTGATCTGCATCAAAGAGGCTTCGTCGAAAAAAGCGTTCAAAATTCGATCAATAAACTTGTCGCGGACTTTTTAGAACTACTGTATATCCAAGGGTCGAATGTCAATGAGCTCAGCGCCCAATTGTCTCCTGCAAACGCTCCTGAACAAATAAAAAAGGGAGTGATGGCAACTGCTTTTGCCCCCGGTATACAAAAAGCAACCGAGGAGATTATCCATAGCCTTCAAATTTTCCTAGAAGACCACACGTTTTCTGCAGCATTTTTAGAACTGTTGAAGGGCATCCATCACCAATGGCTTCGTTCTAATACCAGCGATACCGAGAAGGGCTTAGCCCGTCTCGAAAAAGACTTCTATGTCGAACTCAAAGATGCGGTCAACAACGGAATACAGATCATCCTTGATAATAAATTAGATCCTTTAAAACATATCCAAAACGAAGCCGATCTATTTATCGACGGACTTAAAGATGACGCTAAATCTTTTGGAGACTATTTTGCATCTCTGCAAAATCTTTCCCTCATGTCCCTGAAAACATTAAAACAAAAGCGAGACCTTTATTTAAACGATAACATTCGAAGACGCCGTGAGAAGGCCATTAAAGCAACTAAAGAGACGACTCTCTCGACCCAATCGCGCATCAAAACCACTTCAGATCGATTTTATGCTCTCAGTCAACCTATTTGCTCGAATATCGATGAGCTTTTCGGCCTTGCAAATAAGAGAGAGCAAATCGAGAATCTTAATGAAGATTTAAAGCAGCTGATGGCTCCTTTAGATAGTGCAATTTCTACCCGTAGCACCTCTTTATCTTACTCCCCTTTGCAGCTAACCTTGCAAAGAATCATTACTAAGAATTATCCAGAGCGCGTCCAATCGTTGATTTCAACGCTCCGAAAGAATTTTGAAACATGGAGAACCGAAACCCTGAAGCGCGATAACCAAGCCTTGATAAATGGGACAATTACCACCCTGAAAAAGGCCTTGGAGACCGCTATCGCAGATAACACACAAAAAGCAGATGCCTTATCTGCAGAGATCACCCTAAAAGCCCAATCTAGCTTCAAGCTAACTGCTACCCTTCTGACTTGGACTGGCAATTTAACCTATTTTATCTGCGTTTCTGACAAGGCAAAAATCAACCCTTTCCAAAACTTTATAACTTCCTTAGGAACTGAAGCCCTACCCTCCCTCATTTTAAGCAAAATTGACGACTTCGTCTTTTTCTTAGGGAAAAATCACCATATCAAAGGGATCTTTAGTTTCATCATCAAAGCCTACCTTGAGCTCCCCCGCAGATCCCCCAAAGAATTCAAAAAAATAATTGACAGCATCAAGCAGCGCTCCGAAGACCCCGCCGCCCCGCCCAGATCCCTAGGGGTAGGGCAATAAAACTAGGCCCTAAGGAGCACTAGCGCCACGCCAACACCTTGATTATTAATCGCTTATATTATAATCTTTATTATTTCACGATATTTTACACCATCAATTAAAAAAAATGCTTTAATAGATATAAAATAAGAAATTGCATTATAATTATAATATTAAATTACAAATAAAAAGAGTCTAATTATGAGCATATTTAATAGGCTAGGAAATGCCCTCTGGAGTGCCCCTTCTGCCATTGGACGTGGCGCCTCTGCTGCAGTCCAAGCGGCTGTTGCTGCCCCTGGAGTCCTGATTAGCGGCACTACACGCGTGGTGGGTGCCGTGGCCTCAGCCGCCGCCAGAGGGGGGTGGAACCTAACCAAAGCAACCGCCACAGGTCTCGGGAATTTAGCGGTCAAGGGCCTCACTGCAGGAAAAGATATGGCAGTCGCTCAATCTGTGCAAAAGTCTGGCGAGCTCTTTTTTCGCATCCAAAGCGTTGCAGGCAAGATCGTCAGTGACATGACAGGAATTCTGCCTCCAAGCCAGTTCAACCGATATGAATTAGCGGCAAGTCTGGAAGCCCACATCAAACTCCACCCTGTTGAAGCTGAAGACCACCAATTTATCCTCGATTTCTGTGCTGACCTTCAAAACCCCGCTGTGATTTTCGACCAAACAAAGAACCTGCAATGGAAGCGTCTTGAAAAAATATTCCCTACTTTCCCAATGCCGGTCAGTCAAGTCAACCGCAATGAACTCGCAGACCGATTAGAAGAATTTTCCGAACTCTATCGCTTGAAGGCCTCAGACAAAAAATTTATCCTCCAATTATGCAGCGAATTAAGAAATGTCACTGCTGTTTTCGATCAAAGCAAGAGTGACGAAATGGATCAACTTGAAAAAATCCTCATCCCTTACTTCAAAGATCACTCGGGCTATATTTCATCTAAAGTCAAAGAGCGCGAAGAGTTAGAGAGACTGCCCGGTCTAACAACAGCAATGGTCCCACAACTTACCCGGGAGGCAACTCTTGAAGGGATTGAAAACCAAATCGATCTTCTGAAGTCGAATGCAATCAAACTTGTACTCGGAAAGATTATCCTCAATGTGACATTAGACCTGTACTCATTTGAAAAATTCGATTTCGACAAATTAGAGATCAATTGCGATGAGCTAGGCATAACACCTCCGGCCGGGAAAAACACCGATATTGTCAACTTTTTGATTGAGGTTTCAAATAAAGCTCACCTTGAGGGCAAAACATCGGAAGAGGTGTTCAAAGTTCTCCTCTATCGCGTCATCGACAACTGCGGAAAGACTCTCTTTGCCAGAACTCATGCTAAGTTGCGCTGCTGGTTTATATCTGACTCAATCGCAAAACTCATCGGCAACTTAATTGACAACCTGAAAAGAGCGCTTATCCACTTTGCCAAACTTCCTCCTGAGAAGCAACTCGAAGAACTCACAGTGCTCTTCATTACCCCTTTACTCGAACATTTAACTGCGATCGATAAACCCGGCAGCGGTAATCCATCCCCTAAAACCTCTGATGAGCTTCTCGATAAATGTATTGAAGCCTTTTTAAATCAATTTCTGGATCGACAATATCAACCTTTGACACGTAGAGCACGTGCTTATTGCTTAGATCAAGCCTATCGCTCTAAAAACATCGTACGCATGGGCTTTATCGTATTAGCAACACTGTGCTGGATTGCGGGTAAAATCGTCGCTCCTCTCCAATGGGCTATTAATGAATTGATCCATTCAGTCGTCAAAAAGATCGTTATTGATCTTTGCCCAACTTTATCTAGTGCAACAAAGGATGCTCTTAGTATCGGGAAACAACACTCCTGGTTTCAATTAAAACAGTCTCTTCGAAATCTGCTGCAACAACTTCGATTAAACGCCTTGCTGCCAAGAACAGAAGGTCCAAGCTATGCGCCCGCCAAAGAGGTTCCTGCTGAAGTCAGAGGAAAACTGACAAACACTCTCGATAAACTCTTTAAAATATTGGCGACTGCGGAAGAAACGCAAACGCCGGCCGAAACCAAACCGGCGATGTCAACCCTGTATTCTGCGGCTAAACTGTTATTACCGCACGGGATGATTGCTACAGATCAGCAATCAGATGAAAAAGTCATGAAAGAACTGACGTCTTACCTCCAACACAACTTGGACCTGTCCGGCATGAGCAATCTGAAGGACCTTATCAAAATTGGCGTTACAGAGCTCGTTTTAAACCTGCTTGCCCAAGATGACTGCATCAATACTATTCTCTTAACCTCGCTGAAAAATACGAACCTGAATAGTTTCGCAGCAACCTCGATCCAGGTGACTGATGCAGAAAAAGCTCACGTTGAGCAAGATCTGCATAAAGAATTGGGCCTTCTCGGAGGTAAAATCTTGGAAGCCGTTGAGAGTTCGCAAAGAACAGATAATAAATATCCAACCTATGCCAACATTGCCCTCAATACACTCAAAAAAGAAGCTGAAAAACTCGAAAAAGAGTTGAGACAGCTTCACAAAAATCCAGATCTAACTTTCAGTACAGCTGGTTTAGAAGCTTGTGCCCGTTTTACCGAATCTGTTCAAAAACTCAGCAAAGAATTGACAGACACGGTTGATAGGGCGACAAAAGCGCAAGTGATGCCTCATTTCCAAAACGCTCTTGACCATGTCCTCCGCCTTTCCGACTCCCTGGCGCAAAAAGAGATACAAAAGAAACAACACCAAGTCAAAACAAAACTCGATGAGCTTTTTGGTTACATGGCAATGCCTCTGGATCACACCGAAGAAATCGAGAGAATTTTCAATGATCTACGAGCGCTAAAACCTTCCTTTTTAAATGTCGAAGAGATGGCCAAACACTATCAAGCCCGCCTAGCAAAGCTAAAAAGCCGTACTCGGACAAGCTCTTTCCAAACATTCGTTGCTATTTACCAACACCGAGCTAATGAAGCGGCCCAACAAGAGATCAATGCATACAAGCCAGCTAAGCACGAGCTAGATAACGCATTAGCCCCACTCCATCAATGGGCGGCCACTTTGAAAATGATGAAGATTAAAAAGAAGCCAGGCGTTGCAGATGCCGGATTCGCCTTCCTCTACTCCTCGCCGCTGGTCCAAGGTCTCACAAGCACCGGACTCCAATCTTATGGTAAAAATCTTTTTACCTTCATCAGTAATGAGAAAAATCTTGCAGCAATCGTAGAGCGCTCCATGGAAGCCTACTTAAATAAGCCTGCAATGATGCAGCCTAAGCAAAGAGGTAAGTTGGATGTTTTCCTCGTGGCACCTAAGGTTAAAACAAAACCTCTTTCTCAAAGCGCTATCGATGATCTCTCTTTGAGAGGTTGGAAAGCCCTGTAAATTAAGAGCCTTCTGTGATATGAACCTATCTGACTCGGATAGCTTCATGGAAATTGAAAAACACTTCACAGCCACCGCCTACATTGTCGATCAAGGAAAAGTCCTGCTGCTCATGCATCCTAAGCTCAAAAAATGGCTCCCTCCTGGAGGACATGTCGAGCTCAATGAAACACCTCCCGAGTGCGCCAAACGAGAAGCCTTGGAAGAGACAGGCCTTGAAATCGAACTGATCTGTCAAGAGAACCTCTGGCTCAATTTTTGGAATGCCTCCAGCATCGAAAGACCCTATCTTTGCCTCCTTGAAAACATTCCCGCTTTTGGCGATAAGCCCGCTCACCAACACATCGATATGATCTACATGGCCCGCCCTCTTCCCAAATCTCTTCAAAGCACTCTCCCCCATGGCGTCCGCTGGTTTTCTGTTGAGGAAATTGAACGCATGGTTGATGACCAAGAAATCTTTGCCGAAACCAAAACAACCATTCGTCACATTTTATCTGTTAATTTTTTAGCGCCTTTGCCTTAGAATCTCCTCTTAGAGACTATTAACGGTCCTTAACCAGGAGTTTTTATGAGAAAGGTCTTTTTATTTAGCTTAGCACTCATGATAGCCACATTCTTGAATGTCTTTGGGGCGGCTTCGAACGCCTCTTACCAAAAATTGCGCTCAGCGCTCCATGAAGGAAAACAAGTTACCATCTTGCTTGACGTTCAGCAATTTACTGGAAAACCTGGCACATCATTGGGATATTTCACTCCTAACGATCTGCTGTTACTCCCGCCAGATGCAGCATTCCCCGAACGTATCTATGCGTCTCTTTTCCATTTTAGCAATCGTACGGGCACTCCAATGTATGAATGTATCAATTATACGTTCAGTTCGGATAACAGTGTCGTCGTGGAAGCGACTTTTTACGACCCAAGAAATTATCAGCAGATATCGACGCCTTATACCTTTACAACGTTCCTAGACAAAGGCGTCTTTATTAAGATACCGTCCAAACTATTTTAATAATTTTCTCTAAGAGTTGCTCTGAGGTCACCGACTTTAAACAAGCGCCTGTTTTGCACGTCCTGAGAAGCGGACACCGTGGGGTGAACTTCTGCCCGTAAGGACAGCTCCCTTGCCAGGCGGTATGGTGATCTCCGAGCGGTTTATAGACCGAAGCGAGTGAGGGTCCGAAGAAGCTGAGAGACGGGGTCTTTGTCATGCCGCACAAGGCCAGCGCTGCGGAATCGACAGCAAGCACAAGATCCATTTCTCTCATCAGCGCTTGCCAAAGAGCAAACGACAGCCCTCCGACAGCTTGACTCTTAGGAAATCGATCGTGGAGATGATCGGCCTCTTTTTTTTCTTGAGAACTGCCACCGATGAAATAAAAGTACGGATCTTCTTGCTGGGCGATTTTTCCAAGCAGTTCCTCTAGAGTATTTTCAGCCAGCTTTTTGTTTGGCCACCTAGAGCCGCAAGCAATCATGATCTTCGGCCTATGAGCGATCTTCAAAGCTTCCAACCGGCCTTCTTCCTCAGGCAGCAGTTTTAAATCAACCCCCTGAGGAATAAATGTCGTGTTATCAGAATAAAATTTTTGGATAACTTGAAGATATCTCAGTTGAACCTGAAGGGAGGCATCGACCTCTATTTTTTGTTTGGTCGCCAAAAGATTCGGAAATTCTGCCACCGATTTTCGGCCCAGTCCGACTTTAGTTTTGGCCTTGGCAAGCCCCGTGATCAAGCCGGATTTGGTATTGCCCTGAAGATCGAATAAAACATCGTACTGCTCCTTTCGAAGAAATGAGGTAAAGCCTTTCATTTCCTTCCATGTGCTTAAAGGAAGCAGCGCCTTTCTCCATGTGCGTGAGCTAAATGGAATTGCATGTCTGACTAACGGATGGGACTGAACGAGGCTCAAATACTCTTTTTCGATGACCCAATCGATCGTAGCCGTGGGAAACTTTTGTTTTAAATACTCCAGCACAGGAAACGTCTGAATGACATCGCCGATTGATGACGTTTTAACGATTAAAAAACTCATATTTTTCGACGATTATACCAAACTAAAACACTTTCGGATAAGAAAAGAATTTTTTTAAAGTTCGAGCAGATGGGCCATACCAACGACCTCTAGCGCTTCAATAAAATCGAGTGGAACCGGAGCAATCACCTCGACTTCCCTTTGCGTTATGGGGTGTGGAAAACGGATCTTATAGGCATGTAATAAATGCCGTTTGGCTTTGCAAGGGCATTGAAACACCCTCGCATATTGATAATCTCCCACAATCGGATGGCCGGCCTCTTTGAGATGGACACGGAGTTGATGGGTCCGCCCAGTGATCGGCTTGCATAATAACAAAGAACACTTTGTTCCGACTCCGATCAGCTCCCACTCTGTGATTGCCTCCCGGCCGCTGGATTTCGACCCATACACCGTTTGCCCTTGAAAATGGTGTACCTGTGCCAATTTGGAGATGATCGTCTTTGTTTTATCTCTGACAAGACCATCGACGATGGCAAGGTATTCTTTGCGGACTTTTTTTTCTCGGAACAGTTCAATCATTTGCTCGAGGACTTTTCCATTTTTGGCCACCAGCAGAGCGCCGGAGGTCTCTTTATCCAATCGATGGATCAGCCTACCCGGAAAGACTTTCGGCTCGCAAACAACCCCTGCTGGCTTATCGTAAGCCGCCAGAACATCATCCTCCCAGAGTAGCAGCGGTTTAAATCGGACAGGCCCCTCTAGATCGATCTCGATTTCAACCGTATCGCCCGTCTTGAGAATGTGCGTAGAAAACGTCTCGATCTTGCCATTGATGCGGCAGAGTTTACCCTCGATACTTCGCTTCAAAGCTTTGACGGAGGGTGCATTAGGACATTTCTCCCGCAAAAAAGCAAGCAGTCTCTGGCCTTTTTCGCGGGGAGAAACTTTAAAAGTTTTTCTCATGTTGCAATAAATAGTCAATCAGAAGGCGGACACCAAAGCCTGTGGCGTTCGTGGTGTGATAATGCTTAGGCCCCGAAATAAAGGCTGTGCCAGCGATATCCAAATGGGCCCAGGGAGTTTTGTTGATATACTCTTGGATGAATAAAGCTCCCAAGATAGAAGACGCTTTTCTCGCCGGCGGAGCATTCCGCATGTCAGCAATCTGAGACTTGAGCCCTTCTTTATAGTCAGTGAAAAGCGGAAATTGCCAAAGTCTTTCGTGGGTGTGCTTCCCCGCCCTGAGCAATCCTTGTGCCAGCTCATCATCGTTAGAAAAAAGACCTGCAGCTTCTTCTCCTAAAGAAACGACAATGCCTCCGGTGAGCGTCGCGATGTCGATAATTCTCGATGGTTTAAATCGGTCTTCCACATAACTGACAGCATCGGCCAGCACTAATCTACCTTCGGCGTCTGTATTCGTGATTTCTACCGTCTTACCGCTATAACTGTGATAAACATCGCCGGGTTTATAGCTTTTAGGGCCGATAGCGTTCTCAGTTGACGCAATGGCTCCCACAAGATTGACCTTCAATCCCAAGGCCGCTGCTGCTTTAATCGTGCCCAGCACGACAGCACCTCCAGACATATCGTCCTTCATCGTCTCCATATTGGCGGTCTTGATATTGAGTCCGCCCGTGTCATAAGTAATTCCTTTGCCGACGAGTGCCGTGACATCGGAAGATCCGGGGTTTCCTTTGTATTCAACAAGAATAAAGGCCGGATCTGAGGCAGCCCCGCGATTGACAGCCAGAAGCAGGCCCATTCCAAGTTTTTCAATCGCTTTTTTATCCAAGATCGTCGTCTTGATTGCCTTTGATTCTTTTTGCAGCTCTTTTGCTTTCTGCGAAAGAAATTGCGGGCTGATGTCATCGGCATTCCCGTTGATCAAATCCCGCGTAAAATTCACCGCCGAAACAACCGTTTGGGCACTCCTGCACCCTTTGAGGCTCTCTTTATCGATCCCGATCAGACAGATCTTTTGGACTAAAGGCATTGCCTCTTCTTTAGAAAACTTCATATCGAAGGCATAATTAGCTAGAAGAAGCCCTTCAGTCGCAGGATAGGCGGCAGGCCCATCGGCCGCAGGAAGCGCAGCAGAAATAGTCTTAAGTTTTTTCTGACGGCAGGCTTTTAACGCAGCTGCATATGCCCTTCGTAAAGTCTCTGAGTTGCAATCAGATTTTTTCCCGAGTCCCAGCAGCAAGATCCGGCTCTCTTTGCCTTGTTTTTTGTACAGAAAAAGGACCTCGCCCTCTTTTCCTTTGAAATCTTCCACATGGGCATAAAAAGAATGGAATTCCTTCATCGGACATGCATCCACTGCTTTCTTATCTTCATGCCAAAAAGGCAAAACGAGCACATCTGAAGAAGGTCTTTGGGAAAAGGCGGGTGCCGAAGAAAGTTGCATCAGAAAGGCACCTCGTCGTCAGAGAATGCGGGCGCTTTTCCTTGACCATGCGCAGTGGCATGACTTTGTGCTGCCGCTTCAGCAAAGGAACCCTCCGCATGCGACGCGTGACCGCCTTCGGAAGATCCGCCGCTATCAGGGCGTCCAAAAGGACTAAATGAGATGCTGTAAGCTGTCAGGCTCATCGAGACTTGGGGTTTTCCATCACGGTCGGTGAAGATTTCGGGCTTGTTGAGTTCTCCCATCACAATGATCGAGCTCCCTTTTTTAAAATAAGGAATCATCTTGTCAAATTGCTCTCCCCAGATAGTCACTCTCCACCAGATCGTTTCATCTTTTCCACTGCGGCGTGCTCTTGCAGCGACGCGGAGTGTTGTGACTTTTTGCCCTGAAGATGTAAATCGAACTTCGGGATCAGCACCTAAGTGCCCTGCGATCATGGTATGGTTCATATGTTCAGCCTCCACATAAATTGCCTTTTTACGGCATCATAGCAAGGATCCATCTCATGTTCAAGGCTGAAACGAAAAAATTGAAACGTCTTCTGAAACAACGTACGCCGAAATTCCTGCGAAGATTTTGGATTATTGTTGCTTTAATTCCGTTTTTCTTTTTCTGGACTTCCACAAAAAAATTCGATGGCTGGACCCATTTAGAACTCGGCGCCGGCAATTATGGCGCCGATGGGCACACGCAATGCTCGCAGAAAAAAACCGTCCTGATGCGCATCAAACACGTCTCTGCCCTTAAAAATTATATTGATGAACTCAATGAAAAAGGGAGCGGCGCTTACAAACCGGAAGATCAATACCGCATTCTATTTGCCACTTTAGATGAACTTGTCGCCCGCTATGGCCCCGTTGGCGTCTTCCATGTCAATGATCTCTATGAAGACTATGCCTCTTTTGCTACTAATAAATTAAAGACCTATGCCAAACAAAAGGGATACGCTTCTATCATCATCAACTCCATCCCCGGCGATTATCAACATATCGATGCAAAAAAATCGCTCTCCAAATACGGTCGGAAAAAATACGACACTGTCCATCTCAAAAATCCTGAAGTCTCTCTCTACCACGATGTCATGGACGGAGATGATTTCCGGGCCTCTCCTTTAGCGAGGCAAGAAACGCGTCAGATGCTGAAAAAACTGGCTACGCTTTCTAACAATGGGCTCCACCTCTTTATCCTCTATCATAAAAACTTCATTCCGAATGAAGAGCAGGAAGAATTCGTCGACAAAGGGATTTTCTACAAAACAACGCAAGAATGGAAGCCTGTTCCGTATATCTTTCCCGAAGGCGATGACATCCCTGAAAAATATGGCCGAGTCTTTCTTATCGAACCTTGAACCTATCCCAATTCTTGATTTTGAACGATCTGTTCGTTGCAATACTGCCCCTTCAGGGGCAGATCAAGACGAAGTATTTATTCAAGAGGCGGAAGGCGATGTTAGGAACCCCGCTAACAAACATCTTTTTGCCCCCCTGTGGACAATTTTATAAGTCGACTTATAAAATTGTCCACGCACATCATAACCAACTAATAACCTTATACCTACGAATGAATTATACTTTTGTTTTGAATCACTTAGGCACAAATTTCAATGCCGCAGAGTTCATGCAGTACCGAAGGCCAGTCGGTTGTGGGCCATCCGGGAAAACATGCCCTAGGTGCCCATCGCACCGGCTGCATTCAACGGCTGTCCGACCCTTGACAAGTTTGTAGTCTTCCTTGAAATGAACATTCTCAAGACTGATTAGCTGGGTAAAGCTCGGCCAGCCTGTTCCGGAATCGTATTTGCTTTCAGAGCTGAAAAGCTCAAGCCCGCAGCCTGCGCAGACATAGATACCGTCTGCCTTATGATCAAAGTAGGCATTATTGAAAGGCGGCTCGGTCCCCTCTTTTCTTAAAACTTGAAACTGCTGCGGCCCAAGTCTGTTTTTCCATTCTTGTTCAGTTAAGACAACGCGGCATCCAGACAAGCATCCCTCCTGATCATTAGAAAACAAGGTCTGCATCAACACAACAAAAACCAAGAAATATTTCATGATCCAAGTCTCTTAACAAACCCGATTTTAAAAAAGTAAAAAAATTATTTAAAAACGATTGAAGAAAAAAGACGGGTTGGCTAATAGGAGAATTTATGGAAGAAAAAAAAACGGGCCTCCATCCTCAAGAGACGCACACCATCGATCTCCCGTCTGTCATCATCCCCCCTTCTCCCCATCCAATCGATGAATCGCCCGACCTCCATGATCCGTATTCTGAGCTGAACCTCTTTCTGACACGCAAAATCAAAGAAGAGTTCAAGAATGCCGGGACGACAAAGAAATGGTCGATCTATGTCCAAGAAAAACTCATAGAGAAAATCACTCCGGAGTTTAAAAAGAAATTTCCCCACTATAGGCTCGGAGTCTCCGCTCTAAAAAAAGTGTGGGAAAAATTCTCCTACTTTTCTCAAGCCTTCGATTCTCAAAAAGAAGCCCTAACTCAAGAAGGGAAACTCAACCTCGGTTACTTGATCCGAGAAAACCTCAAACAGTTCCTAGGAATAAAAAAAAGCTTCTCGCTCCATCCGTATTTGCTCGCCCAGCAGCTTGCCTTAAAAATCAGCGAATGCCTTGCTGCTTATGACGGCATCCGTCCAATGCTACAACATATCACGAAAACAATCTGGGCTGTCAAACGGCATCTCATCCCGCCAAGCCAAGTCCCGCAAGCTGCCAACCCTTACGACGAGTTCGACACCTGGGACAAACTGATCATCAAGTTCATGCTCGAAATTTCCGGGAGCAATCCCAATCTTTCTCAGGAAGAGCTTCAACTAGAAGTCCGCGAAAAACTCTACTCTCTCAAAGACAACCCTCCCCTTGAAAAAGAAATGATCAACCTCTTGATCGACAATCCTGAACAAGGAATAGAAAAAGCCGCTGAAGCCTCGCAAGAATTCTTTAAAAAAGCCCGTGCCCTCGCCCTTTCTGCCAACTGGATTGAAGTGGAACATAAGATCAATCTTTGGACCCTTCAAGGCGATCTCGTCTATCGCTCTCTCAGAATCGAAAACAACCAGATCCTCAATCATCTCCGTCAAAAAAATTCTGTAGAAGAGTATATTGAAAAATATCCCTTCCTTGCCGATTTCGTTCTGCAAGTCGAAGTCCGCGCCGAGATTTTACAGAAATTTGAATGGTACACTTCTGCCCCGCCCACCCAGTCAACCGCTGAAAGGTTCTTTGAGTGGCACAAAAACCTCTCCCCTGAACAGCTCGAAGAGCTGTGCAAGAAACAGCTTCCGATGCTTCCTTTTGATCGAAGTTCACTTTCTAAAAAACAAGTATAGCCCCAAAATCACGAAAGGGACGCTGAGCAGCTGACCCATTGTCACCGGTGAACCATAGAGCCACCAGCTTTGCTCGACTTTAAAAAACTCGACCAAAAACCGAAAACTAAAGATGAGTAATAAAAAAAGACCCGCAAGTTGTCCCTCTTTCCAATAATTCCAGCGCTTCCTCAAGAACCACAAGATGATAAACACCGACAAATAGTAAACTGCCTCGTAAAGCTGGACAGGATGTCTAGGTACTACAGGGCTGCCATCAGCAGGGTGCCCAAAGATCACCGCCCATGGCACACTTGACGGCCGGCCGACAATTTCCTGATTGATGAAGTTTCCAACGCGAATAAAGACAGCAGCCACTGCTGCTGGCAACACCAATAAATCCAAGAGATGGAACCAGGAACAAAACCGGTGCCTCTTCTGAAAAAACACCAGAGCAACCAAAATCCCGAGAACTCCCCCATGGCTGGCAAGGCCACCTTCCCACACTCGAAAAACAGACAAAGGATCTCTCAAAATCACATGCCAGTTTTCATAAAAAAGGACATCGAAAAGCCGCGCGCCGATAATCGTGCCAATGATACCGTAAAGTGTGAGATTATCTGCGATTTGTTTCGCATGCGTCTGAATTTCTTTGGATCTCTCATGCCGGAGTAGGACAAGAAGCAAACTATAGGCCAGTAAAAAACCGGCAGCAAATAAAAAACCGTACCATAAAAGGGGGCGATTTAAAAACGGAATGTCCCAAGGAATGATGGCTTTCGACGGATCCCAGTATAAATAGGCCATCAAGTTTTGCGGGGTGCAAGGGTGTGTCTAAAATAGAGCATCGCCCCATTGATCAAAGCCGAACCGATGGCGACATCGACTCCTCCGCGGATATCAAATGGAACCGACAGCGCTCTAAACGACATTCCGAGCACCATCATCAACACGATCACAATCCAGTATCTCTGATCGTATGCTTGCTTCAGAGTCAGCCTCTCTGGATGGAGATTGATTCGACTGGCAATCCGATTCACCGTTTTCGCTAAAACCGTCCGTCCTTTAATAAAACCAACAAAAAGCCCTAAGCAAACAATCAGCAGCGCGGCTTGATGCCGGCTGCTGGCAAACGATTGCAAAAACTTGATGAAAGGCGCTTCAATAGCCGCCTGATCGGCAGCCGCAGTGATCAATCGGAGCCCTCTCGTTAAAAGCATGGCTCCGATTGCAAACCATTTAATCCCTGAAATAATCAACCAAGCTCGTTTTGTTAATTCCATCGTTTAACTCTAGCAAATGGCCGATTAAAATCCAAAGATCAGAAGCAGAGACCGTAAGAGAGGACAACGGCAGGGACGGCACTCCCGCGCAGATGTCCATCCTTGAAAGCCCGTTTCAGACTCAAAAACACAGGGTCAATCTGCACTTGGAGGTAACGGACTCCGCCATTTTTGTTGGTGTACTGTTTTCCCACGACTGCTTGTGGAGAAAGCAACACGTCCATATGGCCACAACTCCACATTTCAGTGAATGCTATTCCACCTCCGACATAAAATTGGGAGTTAAGGTTCGGGTTGAAATAGTAAAGGTAGTTGAGGTTTTCTTTTGCGACCGTGAAAGACCTACCCAACGTACCGAATTGGATCGAACCATCAAATCCGTGATGCCCTCTTTGATACCTTCCGCCAATTCCGAAAATCGGCATTAGTTCGGGCAAAGGCCCAACACCCAGACTCACATAGCCATAAGAAGCTTCAACAGGAGCAGCCTCTTTTTCCATTTCAGGAGCTTTTTTCATAAGCGATACAATTTCAGATCCTTCGTCAGCCAAAACAAACGCTGTCGCGAGCAGTCCAAGGGTCAGTAGCTTTTTCACATTTCCTCCAATTTTTTCAATTCCAACTAGTGGAATGCCGCTCATTTTAGAATCGGAAAGAAATAAAAAAGAACTCAAATGAGTTTTATAATTAAACTAAAAAAATTAATCAACGAGCAGAATGATTTTGAAAGACACTTGGCAAAAAAACACCCGCGCCTCAAATAGGTGACAAAAGGGCTTAGCGAGGCAAATCCAAATCAATTCTCAACATGCGAGACAGTGTTCTTGAACACGGCTGCATGTTGAGATTGGAGTTTGACAAAGCCGCAGAAGCATCTTTGTCATCTATTTGAGACACGGGTTAATAAGATCAAAAGCAGAGACCGTAAGAGAGAACAACTGCAGGGAAAGCTCCCACGCGGGTACGCCCACTCTTGTACGAACTTTTCAAATCCAAAAACACAGGATCGATCTGTACTTGGAAGTAGCGGACTCCACCCGTGTCATTGGTATACTGTTTTCCCACGACCACTTGCGGAGAAAGCAACACATGCATGCGGCCACAGCTCCACGATTCAGTGAATGCAACTCCACCACCGACATAGAATTGGGAAGCTAAATTCGGTGTGAAATAGTAGAGATAATCGAAGTTTTCTTTTGCGATGGTCAATGATTTGCCAAACGAAATGAATTGGAGCGAACCATCAAATCCATGATGCCCATTTTGGTATCTCCAACCGAGTCCGAAAAGCGGCATGGGGATTGGCAAAGGCCCAACACCCAGGCTCACATAGCCATAAGAAGCTTCAACAGGAGCAGCCTCTTTTTCCATTTCAGGAGCTTTCAGCATTGATACAACTTCAGATCCTTCATCAGCAAAAACAAACGCTGTGGCAAGCAGTCCAAGAGTCAGTAGCTTTTTCATGTTTCCTCCAATTTTCAATTTCAGCATCTTCAATGCCAACCATTTTAGAATTGAAAAGAAATAAAAAAGAACTCAAATAGATTTTAATAATTAGATTAAAAAATTAATCACCGAACAAAATAATTTTGAAAGACCCTTGTCCAAAAAATACCCTAAAGGTAGACTGCCTTAAAATAAGGGAATTATTGCATGAATATTTCACTGACCTTTCTCAGGACATTTTTTGTGATCCTCAGCGTCATCTTTATGACGATCTATGTCCATTCAAGCCCGATGGGCCAGCACAACATCGTGGGGACCTTACTAGGAGTCGTGCTTGGTCTGGTCTTTGGAGCCATCTTGATCGGCTGCGATATCTTGTTCCGTCGATTTAACCTCCGCGCGTTTAACATTGCCACCATCGGGATCTTTATCGGTTATCTGATGGGAGAAGCGCTCCTCCTGATCTTCTCAGCAATCCTCGACATCAGCGCCATTTCCGTTACTCTCAATCCAACAACGCTTGAAATTATCAAAATTGCCATCTTTCTCTTCGGCGTCTACCTGGGGACCATCATGACGCTCCGCTCGAGCGATGAGCTTTACATTAGCATCCCTTTTGTCCGATTGACACAAGCGGCCCAGAAAAAAAAGGATCTTGTGGTCGACGTTTCAGTCCTTGCCGATCCACGGATTATCGATCTGGCTGCGACTGGAATATTAGACCACCAGCTCATCTTGCCCCGCTTTGTCATCAAAGAGCTCTACGCCCAAGCTGAAATGGGAGAAGAGCTGACTAAAGGACGTGCAAAAAAGTGCCTGGAAGTGATTAAGAAACTCGAGTCAGTCCCCAGCTTAGAGCTCCGTTTTAACGATACCGACTTCCCTGAAGTCAAAGACCTGATGGGAAAAATCGTCCGCCTTGCCCGTCTTCTTGATGCCAACATCCTCAGTGCCGACATCTCCCGCGTCCAAATGGCCACTATCGAAGGAATCACTGTGGTCAACATCCACGCCCTCTCCAACGCCCTCAAACCTCTCATGGAAGGCGGGGAGCTCATCAAAATCAAGATCCAAAGGTACGGGAAAGAACCGCGCCAGGGCGTCGGCTATCTCGAAGATGGCACCATGGTTGTCGTCAACGGCGGCGGCGATTATATCGGCGATACCATCGAAGCCAGGGTTCTCTCCGTCAAACACACCACATCAGGCCGCATGATCTTCTGCAACGTCGCCGATGAAGAAGGCGGCCATGCATATCAGGACGATGATCAAGACGAAGAACCTGCTGACGAGGACCAATGATACTAGGTGTTGGCAACGACATCATTGAGATCGATAGGGTCAAGGAAGCGATCGAAACACAAGGCGATCGGTTCATCAAAAAACTATTTACAAAGCGGGAACAGGCCTATTGCAAGAAGTTCAATGACCCGATTCCCCACTACGCAGCCCGTTTCTCTGCCAAAGAGGCCATCGTCAAGGCCCTTGGAGTAGGGTTTGGGGAGATGGCCGCATACCACGACATCGAAATCATCAATAACGATAAAGGCAAGCCGGAGGTTTTTTTCTCCGATGTCCTTAACTCCCATTTCAACCATCCGGAAGTCCTGATTTCGATCAGCCACTGTAAAAATTACGTGGCAACAGTCGCCATTCGCACTAAGTAATTAGCCGCCAATTAATTACAATCTAATCAACATTTATATTAAATTAATATTAATTTGCTATATTGAATATGTCATGGTATGCAATCATGATATAAAAAGAGAGGATGTTATGGTTAAACATTGGCCTTCTAAGGCTTTTAAACAAAAAAAAATGAAACTCGCACGTAAATTGAACCAAATCTCACGTGAACTGTACAAAATGTGCCGTCATCTGAGACATGGTTAATCGCTGGTCCCTTTGAGGTCAGGATCTTTGATCCTGATCTCAAATTTCGATAAACCCCAATTTCTTAAACTTCTCCTGATTCTCCTGAATATACCGGGGGAAACTCTCATCAATCACTTTTAACGAAAGCGCCTGAATATCCGCTAAAATTTTCTGTTTTTGTTTATTTTCAGGCGTGTCGAGCTCGACATGCGCACATGACTCAAGCTTCTGGATAAAACGATCGACGCCGCCCATGGAGGTAAAATGCCATCCGGCATCGGGGACGACTTCGATCTTTGTTAGTTTGGCTTTTTTGACCATCCTAGGCCGTTGATTCCTTAATCTTCGCGTCGAAGCAGGCGAAATCCTCTTCACAACCCTATACGTCGAACAAACAGGCCCCGGCCACTTATCGAACTGCTGCCTGTTCAAATAGCCGTAGTACATCGTCTGCGTCAGGATCGCAGCGTCGGCTTTCTTAGAAGAGATCAGCTCGACAATTTCTGCAACCTTGCTACCACGGATAATCTCATCTAAATCGGAAATAAAAATGATATCGTCGGGCTTTGCGCCTGCAAGACCTCGCAAGATCTGCGACCGCTGGTGCCGCTCTCGAGCAAAGACTTTTTTTGCTGCGAAAGGTTCCGTCACCTTCACATGGATGATTTTGTCCTTGAACTTCGCAAACCTCTCCTTACTTTCTTCAAAATACAACTTTTTAGGCTTGCCGTTATGGGTCTCACTGCATTCGACGAGGACAAATTTATCAACGTAATCATTCAGCTCATGGAGCCTCACTTCGAGCAGCTCAAATTCATTAAAAAAGTTAAAACAGTCGTAGACCTTGGGGCTGGCCTGTAGCTTGGGGAAGAAGAAAAGGCCAAACAAGGCAATGAACAAAAACCATTTTTTGAAGTTTTTCATGCAACCATGCTAAGCGAAGAACCCTTTTTCCTCTATGGTTTTATTCTGCAGATTTCCATCCCTTAGAGCCTGTCTGCGAATTATTAACCCGCGCCTCAAATAGGTGGCAAAGATGCTTGCTGCGGCTTTGCCTCGCTAAGCACTTTTGTCACCTATTTGAGGCGCGGGTTAATAAGGCTTCGTCGATTTCTGGGATTATTTAGAAACCTCTAACGGTTGAACAAAAGGAAGCTTAAGCTGACTGGCTGCCAGTTCATAGTTGGCCTGCACGGAGGCTTTATATTCTGTCGGTAGGCTAGGATTGGCCAGCAACTTACTACAAGCATCAAACCCTTCTTGAAATTTTCCTAAAAGCAAGGCGCAATTGGCAAATTCGATGAGCAAAGTATGGTCATACACGACATATTCGACACAGGCATCTTCTACAGGATAAGGAATAGACAGCGCATATTTTGCAAGCAGATATCCCAGTAAAACATTGTTTTTCTTACGATAAATTTTAGCAGCTTGAAAAAGGGGTTCAGCTCTTGCAGGACGTAGTGCATGGGCCTTAAACAACGTCTCCAAAGCTGCATCAAGTTCATTTAGTTTTTCCTGCACAAGCCCCAGATTGTAGAATGCAGCATAGGTCTCTTGAATATCTGGACTTGGCAATGCAATTCTTTTTTCAAAGCTTTTTTTCGCCAGTTCATATTTGCCTGCAGCAACATAGCTAATCCCTAAATAGTAGGCATAACGACTATTATTGGGCTCATCTTTGAGAGCTTTTTCAAGAACTTTTGCATCACGAAGATATTTTAAAGGTTCCGACTCTTTCGAGCGGCCAGAAGTATTAGGAGCATGGGTATTGCAGAGGTTACGAATACCCTGTAGAACTTCCCAACTTTTTGCTTCCGGACATGTAATCACTTCATGAAGTACGCCTTCCCATTTCCAATTCAGGTGATTGTTGATCAGGCCGTTTCGTTTTGCATCTGCCGCTCCCACTTGGCGCACTAGGATAAAGTAAAAATCTTTTTCTAAAGGAGGAAAATAAAAATTCTTTGAATACTGCAACACTTCATCTGCATCGATGAGTAAGACATAATCGCCCTTATTCTTTGCCAGCGCCAGCGCTTCATTGCGGTTGTGAGCAAAATTTATCCAAGGCCTCTCATGCAGCTCTCCTGGAATCCCTTTCATTGTCTCTTGGATAATTTCTTTGGTATTATCGCTAGAGCCTGTATCAACGATCACCCAATAATCAATGAGCGGCTTGACCGAAGACAAACATTTTTCAATGACCCGACTCTCATTTTTGACAATCATATTTAAACAAACTGTCTTTTTCTTAGAGGAAGCCTCTGCAGATATAACACTGCAACTCACCATCAAAAAAATAACAATAAAAAATCTCATCAGTTTAAATTCTCCTCTATGTGGTCAAAATGTCGAGTCCCGAGGCTATCCATTTTCATTATTAATGTCAAAATGCCTATTAGATCTCTTTTAAAGAGCTCTATTATGATAACAATCGTTTCGATAGCTGCTTTCTGTAACGAACTGAAAAAAATCGATTAAAACAATGAGAACGGCAGCATATAGCTGACGGTGAAGAAGTTCACATTTTGTGGGAATGACCGGGCATAGAGGCGGCGGGTATAAGCAAAAGAAAGTTGTCCCCAGATCTCAAAGACATAGGTGTATTTGATGCCGGCATCGATGTTCCGGTGCCGGATATCGGCATACCCATTGAAATGGTTTGTATGAACTTCTGGCTGATTGCCAAATCCGACATACGTCTCCGCAAATAGGCCTAACCGGTGGGCGCTATGGAGCTGGCCTTCGAACATCATGAGTGCTCTGACCCATGGATAGCCTCGGTTCGCCATCCCTAGGGCTCCAAAACCATAGAGACGCATATGCCAATCAAATCCATGATCCCATTCTCTACCGACGGAGGTATTGACTTCGAAATTGGCATGAAAGTGGTAGGGGCAGCTGATATCCTTTAAACCCCGGCTGGCAACGCCCCTGACGCTCAGCCCCGTGGTAAGCGAGACAGGATCTCCCATCACATCATCGAGCCAAAGGTACCTTCCCTGGAAGGCTCCGCTTCTGAGGGCCATCGACTGAGAAGAGGTGGCGGCAAATTCGACATCGGCATCGATATCCCAGTTGGGCGAGGGAGAAACTTCGAGGTCAAACGTGAGTAAGTTTTCATTGAACGGTTTTTTGAGCTGGGGATCGCCATTTTGAACGGAATTGAAGCGGCCATAGGTATAGCTCGGAGTGAAGGTAAATTCCCAGGTATTACAAAACCACGGCTCGATCTCAAGCCCGAACAAAGAGAGCGGCAATAGAAATAAAAACTTATACCCAAGGAACATGAAAAATTGGTTTTTGAAGCGCACCAAAAACCCGG